>CAZMVE010000056.1:0-19384 GCA_964569585.1 uncultured Bacteroidales bacterium
TGCTTTGTTCCGTTTTCCAGGGTAACAATATGCTCACCCATCATATTATAGATATTCAGGCTGATAGAAGAAGGATGAAGTAATGAAAATCTTATATGTACATAATCCTTAGCAGGATTTGGATAGCTTTGAAAATATATATCTTCGAGTTCCGTTAAATTAGGTCTAGCATCTGTAGGGTCTTCTCCAATGATAAATTGCTTAGATACCAACTTCGACCAAAGACCATCGTCTTTAACTCTCGCTCTTATATATATTGTATCTGTTAACAACGGCAAGGCATTACCATCATAAATAATAACCGAACCTGACATTTCCTCATCTGCAAATCCCGGATCGGAGCCATCAAATGTATAAAGTATATCGCCCCCTGATGGTGCATTTAAAAATAATTGAAAATCTTCCGGAATATACTTACTCTCAGTATTAAATACAGGAGGTTCAATTACAGGGTACATTCCTTTTGATATAAGCTGATTAAATACAATTTCAGTCCGTATGGGAAAATAGGAGTATATAAAAGTATGATAACTTCTCTCCCAAATATCTCCCTTTGGTTGGCTTTCTGAGTTCCATCGGGCAGATTCGCTTACAATGGCTGTATCAATAATTTCTCTCCACATTACATATCTGTCGAAACCCGATTGAGGAGTTAATGCTCCACCCTCAAAAAAATGCTTATTCACACGACTAATAAGAAGATTCCTAAACTGGCTGTTTACCAATAAATCATTAAATATACCGCTCGGTCTGTTCTCATTGTTTACCATTATATTATAATCAGAAGCGCTCTGAAGAATGTATTCGTTATCCCAGGGTAAGAACCTGAAACCTTGCGAATTCACTCTCCTGCGCGCTGCCACCCAATTATGAAAATCCCAGTCAGTATTTCCGGCATAAAAATTCATAAGCATATAATCAATCAGACTTTCTACATCTATCATTATTTCATATAAATCGTTGGGCGTTCCGTCAGGATTATTACCTAATAATCTTTGATAATTTCCTGAATCTGCTATATTTTCTTGTACCATTGCTACAAGATTTGCCCATGCAATCGTGTCGCCGGCTCCTACTTCATAGTAATCCTTAATTATATCATACTCTTCATCATTGCCTCCAAAGTGATCTCTCATGCAATTCTCATCCATTCGTTCACATAAATTATAGATCCCCCAGTACTGACCGTTAAGATATACATGCACAAATTGGCTATAAGCTGCATACTGTCCCATAGCCCTGAAGGTCGATTTTGCCCAGGGATCGTATAGTTGTTGGCCGTATCTTAATGCAAAGCCTCCCCTGAGTATCAGCCAATCGAACTGATCGGGTGTTCCTTCTCCAAAAATATTTTGTTTGAGTTTCGAAGGCCCATACTCCGACTTGAATCCGAGCTTGAAAGAATGTTTTGCAGTTTTCCATGGCGTACGACTAGCCCCACCATGAATTTCAATTCCGCAATTTGCCTGAAAATCAATTAATCCATCCTGTGAGTTAAAATATTCTACTGAAGCCGGACGTATCCATCCATGCCCCAGGTGATACTGCAAATTGCGTGTTGGCCCGTCGGGTGCCCCCGTATACATATAAATACCCCCGGTGTCAGGATGAGTGCTTATTGAAAAAAAATTATCAATATCGCTGACAATAGAAACAATGGGCAGGTCAAGAAGCGATTCTGTGATAATCGGACTTACCGTGGAATTACTGATAACCCGTTCATGCATACCATAATCAGAAGCTATAGGTATATGTTCATCAGTACCATCAACCGGTTGCAGCCATTCTTCGGGATAACCCGTAGGATACATTGGTTGATGGATAATATCTTCAGGGAATAGATATGATTGCGTTTTTGTGTAACTGGTTGAACTGCCATTTATAGCAATCGCTCTTATTACAGTTGTTGAATCGATATATACAGGTCCGGTATATTTTACGCCATTTGTTACACAAGGTGTACTTGCATCGGTAGTGTAATATATGTCAACATTATCTAATTCATTTGAAAGCTCTAAAAAGAAAGGATTTAAAAAATGACCATGCTCAACACCAAAATTGGGTGGTAAAATGTAGGTACTGTTATTATTTTCAGTGCCCGGAGTGGGTTCGCTGAAATACCTGTATTCACCCATGTATTCTCCATAGGAAATATCTTCAAATTGCTCAGGATATGCCGGGCTAAAGGCTGTGGTAAATTCTGTACCTCCAGGCTTCACCAGGGCAAGAAACTCACCTGAACTGCTTAGCTTAAAATTGGTGTGTAACTTATCCTTTTCAAGCTTTCGATTTTTGCTGGAAGCAAAAATCACGATATATTCATAAGCTGCAATTACCACATTCGGGAAGGACCACTTAGTAAGCAAATCTTCATTATCAGTAAGATACCAGCCAAGAAGGTTTATATCTGATTCACCTGTATTAAATATTTCGATCCAATCTAAATAATCACCATCTTCATCCTGGAATTGGCTATCGTTGGATGCCAAAAATTCATTGATAACGAGACTTTCCTGTCCACTAACATTAGTGTTTTGTAAATTTCCAAACGAAAATACAATACAAAAAAGAATTAACCTTGTCTTCATGTCATGAGATATGAAAGATAATGCGTCATTCCTGTCCATAAAGTATTGTCTGTATCAGCTCTCCAAAATGAAGGTTGCTATGATGATCCATAAAAATAAATGAAAAGAAATTATTTCACTAAATAAAGAGTGAAAACACGACAAAATGACCCCCATTTTTCAAACATGTGAGAGGAGAAAAGGGATTGAATCATTTTATTCTGGCTGAATCGAAAGGTTAAAATATTCAATTAAATTAGCTTCCTAGAAATCATTTAGGAACTTTTTTATGAAATTACACCAACTCATCATTATTCTGCTTTTGCTGGCATGGGCTAAAGTTACCCAAGCACAGGGTTCGGATTATATCCGTAATAACTATATCAAAAAAGAAGTGTATATAACCATGCGCGATGGTGTTAGGCTTTTCACGGCCATATATTCACCCCGTGATACATCAATTGAATATCCCATTATGATGGTTAAAACCCCTTATGGTATTCCGCCTTATGGCGAAGAAAATTACCCTGAAAGTATTGGCCCATCTATTTATCTGGCAAAAGAGAAGTTTATCTTCGTTTACCAGGATGCACGCGGGATGTTCCTGTCGGACGGCTACATGGACCAGATGACACCTCATTTAACCGAGAAGCCTGATTCAACCTATGTGGATAACAGCAGCGATACTTTCGATACTTTCGATACTGTCGAGTGGCTATTGAAGAATACCAATAATAATAGGAAAGTTGGTCTTTGGGGTATCTCGTACCGTGGATTCTATGCTTCTTCAGGAATCATTAATGCGCACCCTGCCATTGTGTGTTCCAGTCCACAGGCTCCCATTGCCGACTGGTTTGTAGGCGACGACATGCATCATCATGGGGCATTTGCGCTTCTCCCGGGTTTCGGATTCTTTGAGGTTGTCAACCAGTTTCACGATGCTCCTTTTACAAATTGGCCCTCACCCTTCAATTTCCCTGTGCGTGATGCCTATAATTTCTTCCTCCATCTTGGCCCTCTTTCCGAAGTAAATTCCATGTATTTTGAAAATAAAATTCCCGTCTGGGATACAATGATGGCACACCCGAATTATGATGAGTACTGGCAGGAAAGAAATATACTGCCTCATCTGAAAAACATCAAACCTGCTGTCCTGGTAACCGGTGGATTGTTTGATCATGAAAACCTCTATGGTAGCGTTCAAAGCTATCAGGCCATCAAGGAATATAATGATAATGATATCCGGCTTGTATTGGGTCCCTGGATTCATGGCGGATGGGCAAGGACAACAGGGGAAAATCTGGGCCTGGTGGAATTCGGCCAATCTACTTCCGATTACTATCAGCGCGAAATTGAGCTGCCTTTCTTTAACTATTACCTGAAAAGAAAAGGATTACTTGATGCACAACCTTCAGTATCTGTTTTTGTGACCGGAACCAATACCTGGAAAAACTATGATTCCTGGCCGCCGGAAACAAACAGAGAAATAAATTTTTATCTTGATGAAGATTTCTCACTTACCTTGAGTATTCCCTCAATTTCAGGCTTTGTATCCGATGAATATACTTCCGATCCGGCTTACCCGGTCCCTTATACCCAGGTCTTTCATCCGGTACGTCTAGCCTATAATAAAGAATACATGTCCGAAGATCAGCGCTTCGCATCAGCACGGTCTGATGTATTGAGTTACCAATCGGAAGTACTCAGCGATACCCTGATATTCACCGGACCATTAACTGCCGATTTGTTCGTTTCATCCACCTCTACCGATTACGATATTATCGTAAAACTTATCGATGTTTATCCCGATACAGTAAAAGCCAACTATTACAATACTGCCCAGGTTGAAATGGCCGGTTTTCAGCAATTGGTCAGAGCTGAGATTTTACGAGTGAAATACCGCAACAGTTATTCTGATCCCGAACCTGTTATACCGCAAATGATTGAAGAAATTTCCGTACACCTCAACGATATCAGCCATGCTTTTCTTCCGGGCCACCGCATTATGATCCAAATACAAAGTAGCTGGTTCCCTCTGTACGACCGGAATCCCCAGCAATTCATGAATATTTACGAAGCTATTGAAAATGATTTCAAAAAGGCAGATATCCAGATATACCGATCGAAGGAATATCCATCGAAAATTTCGCTTAATATTCTATAAATCTGGAATATATAAAAATTGAAGGCATATATTTTCATTAATTATATCCCTTCAATAAATTACAGCGAATACGTATTACAGTTTAATTTTATTTTTAATATTATCTGTATTAAAAATCTGCTTTTAATCCAATATATACTGATATTCCAGGATTAACGGGTATGGAAGAACCGGGCAGAAGTCCCCATGTCGGAAGCCATATTTCTTCATTTAATAAATTATCAGCCTGCACGAATAAAGAAATCCCCTGTTTCATGTTTAATTTAAACAATTTAACCAGATCAAAATTCACATAAAGATTAAGCAGATTATATGCGCCCGGTGAAATATTCAATTCCGTATCATAGGAATCATCCAATTCTCCCTGGTAGATATTGAAAATACTGGCGTTGATTCCTTTATCTGTTTTATAGCTTAAACCTGCCTTAAATCCAAGATTAGAAATAGGTGTGACATTTTTATTATCTTCTTTATCTTCATTTGTCTGATACAACATAGAGCCGGTAAAATACAATTGTTTATTAATATAGTATTTGCCTTCAAATTCAACGCCCATAAATTCAACCTCGCCTCCGTTCCAGTACATAGGCATTGGAACCTCCGTAGTATCGCGGTTCTGGAATATAATATTCTCCATCTGGCTGTAAAAGAAACTTATTCCCAGATTCATTTGCTCGCCCTGGTATCCAATACCCACATCAACCGTACTGACTTTCTCGGGTGTTAAATCAGGATTTCCTTGCATAGCAGAAAAATCAATACTAAACTCGTTTATGCTGGGAGCTCTGAATGCCTGGCTGTAGAATGCTTTTATATTGATCTTTGAAACCGGATACCATATTAATCCAACACGTGGAACAACATTTAAATCAATATCTTGAACCTTATTTGCCTGAAGACCTCCGATTAAATTTAAACTGGAAAATAGCCTGTAATTTATTTGGGCATAAGCACCGGCACTATACCGATTAGTATCGCTATAAAAATAAGTTTCCGTCGGTGACATCGGATCTGGTCCCCACTCTTCGCCATCAAAGTAATTAAACAAACCTCCGAATACTATCCCCAATTTATCGGTCGGATTATAAAAATTAGTCCATTCACCCACTAATTCGTATGAATCCCTGTTGGTATTAGGCCAGTTCTGTGTTTTAAATGTCGAACGCGTATAGGTAGCATTGAAGTCCATATTCCAGTTTTCAGTTGCCTGAAGCATATACCCCAAATCGACAAAACTTTTATCCCAGTCGGCTTTACCATAAGCCGGGAAGATAAATGCATAATCGGTTACGAAATAATAATGCTCCCATTGATTATACGATGCCATCAACCGGAAATTCTTAAAGTCGACATCCAGAAAAGCTCCGGTACCGATATTCGGAATAATTATTCCTACAGTGCTGTCGCTGGTGGGTGTGCCGAACTGCCAGTCGGTTTCCCAATCTGATTTTTTAAAATATCGTGCTGCCGCATTAACTTTTAAATCTCCGATATTCAGACTGGTCTTTAAAAGACCTCCATAACTACCGTCGATTCCTGCCTGTGCTTCCAAACCAAGACTATTTTCCGAAGCCTGTTCAGTAATTACATTTATGACGGCTGAATATGCGTTTGAACCGTAGAGCACAGAACCCGGTCCCCTGATCACCTCAATTCTTTCGATAACATTTACCGGAAATGCTTCATATATTTCGCTCTTTATTCCTCCTTCCAATGCTTCACGCACCGGCCGGCCGTTTAACAATAGCAGAACATGACTCGACGATGCCAAAACCTGATCACCTCGCGGTGCAATTGTAGATCTGTCAGTCATATAAACTGTCGAACCAATAAGACTAGGTATTCTCTCAAGCATATCTTTAAGCGTTGTACCTCCAAACCTGGCAATTTCATCTTTGGTAAGTACAGATATCACTCCGGGAGCATCGGATAATTTCTCAGACGATTTGGAAACGGTAGTGACCTCCATGTTCAAAAGATCTTCCAGTGATATTTCCATAAGATCTTCCGATCCTGCCTCGCTCATCTGTATATCGATTCTTTCATACAATCCAATTGAGGCAGTTGCAGTTTCCATATCCAGATGCGTAAAGATCAGGGTTAAAACTGAATCTGGTACCGATGGAATTTTGTAATATCCCTTTTCATCTGTGACCACAGTCATGTCCAATCCTCTTGGACTAACTGAAACGTTTGCAATAGGATTTCCTTCTTTATCGGTTACATAACCTTCCAGTCCTTTATTTTCTTGTGCCTGACTTAATAAAGAAGTAAAAAACAAAATAGTAACACATAAAAATGAAGTTGCTAAAGTTTTCATAAATCTAATGTTATAGTGTTTATAATTATGGTTTTAAAGAACACATCAATATTAAATTTACGATTTTACTTTCTGTATTCCTTCTCTTGATTTATAAAATACTAACATAAATGAAGTATATGTTCCTGAAATGAGATATATTCTTAAAGAAAATAAAATTGCAACGTATAAAAACGTATGCAATTGGCTAGTAATGAGAGGAATTACTGTTTACTCAGATAGAGTCTTATGCAGGAGCGGGCACATCGTTCTAACAATTGAGGAGCTGTAAGCAGAGCTTCTTTTAAAGATAATGGTTTGTCTATTATAGAGAATATGGCATCGAATCCTAAGTTATATAATTCCTGGTAGCCTTCACCAAGTGTTCCGGCAATGGCAATAACCGGTTTACCGTATTTTTTAGCCACTCTTGCAACTCCCATGGGTGTCTTACCAAACTGTGTCTGGAAATCAATCTTTCCCTCACCGGTAATAACCAGATCTGCCCACTGAATACGATCGTCCAGTTTTGTTTCCTGGCGTACTATTTCAAAGCCCGGCTTTAGCACAGCCCTGGTAAATGCCAGAAAACCGGCACCTAGTCCGCCAGCAGCTCCGGCTCCCGGAATTGTATCAACATCCCTGTAAAGTTGCTCTTTCACCAATTTTGCAAAATGTTTCAGATTGGTATCGAGCTGTTGAACCATTTTTTTATCGGCACCCTTCTGGGGAGCATAAATCATCGATGCTCCATTAGGCCCGGTCAGTGTGTTGGTTACATCGCATGCAATTTCAATCTCACAAGTTACAATTCTTGCATCCATCCCCTGCAGATGCATCCTGTTTATTTTTGATAATTCACCTGCCCCATGCCCGATGGATTTTCCACTTTTATCAAGAAACATAACTCCCAGGGCTTGCGCCATACCAACACCTCCATCGTTCGTGGCACTACCACCTATACCCATAATAATTCTATTACAACCTATATCGAGGGCGGCACTGATTAACTGACCCGTTCCAAATGAAGAAGTAATCCATGGATTTCTTTCCTCAGAATCCAGCAGTTCGATACCTGAGGCGGCTGCCATTTCTATAACAGCTGTTTTCCCATCGCCAAGAATTCCAAACTTTGCCCTAACCTTTCTCATCAGGGGATCATACACTTCTGTGTAATGTAAATTGCCGTTTGTAGCATTAATTAAAGCATCAACTGTCCCTTCGCCCCCATCGGCCATAGGAAGAATCTGAATATTCCATTTCCCGGGCATACCTGCTATTCCGTTGCGCATGGCTTCACCTGCTTTTTGAGCCGATAAGCTTTCTTTAAAGGAATCAGGAGCTATAAGTATATTCATTCACCTCTTATTTCTCATAAAGATAAGGTATACTGAATAAATGACAGAAAAATGCAGGACAATATTCCGGATCATTTCCTTCCGGCAGGAAAAACCGGCTGTCCTTATTACCTGATGAGATTAAGAATAATATGATTCACGCTATTTTATAAAAATTATTCCATTAAATTCCGGTATTTGACTAAACTTTTATTAATTAAGTCAAGTGATAAAATTCTTTCTTCGAATTAGTAATTATTTCGGATTAAAAGTTATATGCAATATGACTATAAGTAACCTTTTTTCTCCCTTCCCGTACAGAATTGAGATTTATATTAAGAAAAAAATTGAATGAAGCTAACAAAGGGAGGGCACATGAATTTAAAGATTAAGTTTACTTTTATCAGTCTGTTTTTTGCGACTTGCTTGAGCATGGGTGTAAGGGCGACTGATAATTTATCGAATGTCGAAGCTATGTTTATCTATAACTTTCTCCGCCATGTAAACTGGCCTGAAGGAAGTGGAAATGAAAATTTTGTTATAGGAGTGTATGGGAATTCCGATACCTACAACCAGTTGGTGCAATTTACAGCAAACAGAAAAGTGGGTACAAAATCCATTATGATCCGTAGAATATCTTCAGTAGCAGAAGCTATAACATGTCAACTAATTTTTGTTCCTGCTGCAAACATGTTATCCATCGCCACTATCAAGAGTCAGGTTGGCAATAGAGCCTGTCTTATCGTAGGTGAACAAGAAGGATCAAATACTTATGGGTCGACTATTGAGTTCATCCTTAAAGACAATACCTTGAAATTCAGGATCAATCAGGATAGAGCAAAACAACAGAATTTACTAGTAAGTCGTGCATTGATTGATATGTCAATTTAAAGTATAAAAATTAATACCATAAAGGCTGATATCTTAACTTCTCAGCCTTTTTTTATCCAACAAACCTGATAGGGCTTCAGAAGGAAAGGATCCTTTCCAATATCACAACTCTCCAGCAGATCGATAGAATCCTGAATCGGAAGTGCAAAATTCTTCGGATCAATCGTTTTCGAATTTCGTGAAAGATTCGCCAACACCATAAGTTCCTCTCTTTGTCCCCTCGTCATTATGAACAGATCTTTATCCGAGGGTATAACTACTTGCGGTGAATCAGGGTGAAACGACAATTCCTTTTTGCGAATCGATATTCGGCGTAATAGCTCAACCAGAATAATAGAATGACTTGTAGCGTTGTCAAGTTTACCATATAAATCCTCTGCATCCCATTTATGTCGGTTTATTGAACGAAATATACCCGTACGCTCTACCCCTTCATAATCATTCTGGGTACCCAATAAACTGTGGATATAAAATGCCGGTATCCCTTTAAATGACATCATCAGTGTTTGTGAACAAAGAAATCTTTCCTTTTGGAAATTGTCAGTGCCTTTATGAGTATTCATCAGGGCATCGAAGTAGGTAATATTTATCTCATAGGGACTATCAGTATTATCGTTATTCCGCTTTGTACTTATGTGCCCCCCCTGTTCTTCCATTGCAGATGCCAATGCTAGAATTTCATTCCGGGGTAGAAGTCCTTCGAGAGGCCTGACCCCTATTCCATCGTGCGATGCTGTGAAATTAAAAAAAGTGCAGCCCTCAGGAATTTCGGATAATGAAGAAGCCCACTTACTGAGGTAAGTTGAATTTTCGGTATACAATGCATGTAAAAGTAAAGGTGGAAGACTAAACTGATATACCATATCGGCTTCGTCGCCATCACCAAAATAGCTTAGATTTTCCTTATTCGGCACATTGGTTTCAGTAATAATAATTATCGCCGGACTGATAAAGCCGGCTATATCGCGCATGAGTTTAACAATTTCGTGGGTTTGCGCCAGATGCAGGCAATTTGTTCCGATTTCTTTCCATAGAAAAGCAATGGCATCGAGTCGGATTACTCTGGCCCCCTTTGCAAGATAAAATAAAAACATTTTAAGCATTTCCAGTAAAACTTCCGGATTACCGAAATTCAGATCAATCTGGTCGGAACTAAAAGTGGTCCATACATGTCTGGTTCCGGCAATGGTATCAAAAACCGAAAGTAAAGGTAAACTCCGCGGACGAACTACTTTTGAAAGATCGGTACTGGGATCGACCTCAATAAAATAGCCCCTCCCCGGTTCAATTCCCTTACAATAATTCCGGAACCATGCACTCTGCTGTGAAATGTGATTGATTACCAGATCGAACATAAGCTGATAGTTCTTGCCTATCTCCTTAACATCATCCCATGTTCCCAGATCCGGGTCAACTCTACGATAATCGATTACTGAAAATCCATCGTCGGAGCTATAGGGGAAAAAAGGCAGTATATGAACGTGACTAATGGAATTTTCCAGGTATTTTCTCAGAAAATGATGTAATGTCGTTATAGGTTTTTCCCCATCTTTTCTTATACTATCACCGTAGGTAATTAAAATGATACTCTCCTGGCTCCATTTCAGAATATGCGTATTAATCAATGCTTTTATCCTTTGAATTTCATCAAGCAGATCTCCTAACTGCTCATCGGACCAGGGTAAATAGTTGTATATCTTCTTTAACCTGCTCTTTATTTTATCCGTCACTATTGTTTTATCCATCGGCCTCGATACATCAGTCTTCTAAAGGATATCAGAGAATTCTAAGGTAATATTTCGCGATACAGGACAGCTTCATTAATAATAAGCCAAGCTAATTCTTTATCGCTATAAACCTGGAATCTGAAAATCAGGCATTATCCAGTTCAACAGCTTCCAGAAGCCGGCTATAAAAATCGGGGATAGCACTTATAACCCTTTTCCAGCTTGGAATAGTGGGAACCTGCATCGGATTATCCAAAAACATTTCACCCGCCCTGTACACATTGGTTGTAAAAATATCGACCGCTTGTTCTTCGACATGCCTGTCAAGCGTAAGTCCATTCAGAACTGCATCGGAGTAA
This sequence comes from uncultured Bacteroidales bacterium, assembly GCA_964569585.1. Taxonomy (GTDB): domain Bacteria; phylum Bacteroidota; class Bacteroidia; order Bacteroidales; family UBA10428; genus UBA10428. The sequence continues at coordinate 11,345 of CAZMVE010000056.1, forward strand.
TATTGATCCAGAAGATCGAGAGCAACCCGATAGTAAGTAGCTTTTATAGAGCGTACGAGGCCCCGTGAAAATACAATTCCGTTTGTAGCCAGCTTAGCAAAAATAGCTCTGGCGATTTCAGTACTCATTTTGGATAATCCGGCATTAGGATCATCTTCCGAAAGTTCCTGGTGTTTATGATCGTACCTGTCAGCAATATCGACCTGGCAAATTCGTCCAACTGCGCTGGTACGAATTACTTCGGAAAGGATGCCAATCTCCAGACTCCAGTCACTGGGAATACGAATGGTCTTGGTAACATCGGCCCGCATACTGAACTCACCCGCCAGGGGATATCGGAAACTATCGAGATACTCAAGAAAAAAATCGTTTCCAAAAAACTTTTTTAATGTGCGTAGTAGAGGAGTGACAAGTAAACGGGCAACCCGTCCGTGTAATTTTTGATTATCGGAACGAAAATAGTAGCCCTTACAAAATTTAAAATTAAAGGTAGGATCGACTACCGGATAAAATAACCTCGCCAACATCATGCGCGAATAGGTTACTATATCGCAATCGTGCAGAGCCACGGCCTCGGAACGGGCAGAAGCATTAAAATATCCGAAACAATACCAGGCATTCCTGCCTTTGCCCATTTCACGGGGGGCAATACTTTCATCGATAAGCAACTTATCGAGTGCTCTCATTCGTGGCCCGTCATTCCATAAGATCCGGTGTTGTTGCCCCAGACGTCCGAAATACTTTTTTGCATGCTCAAACTCTTCCTTGTTAGCCTTATCCAGACCGATAATAATTTCCTGCAAATAGGGTATTTTAATCAACTCATGTATTATATTCTCCAGTGCCGGACCTTCCAATTCAGAGTATAGACAGGGAAGTACTAAAGTCATAGGCCTGTGTTTTGAGAAACGAAGTAGCTTTTCTTCCAATTCCTCGTAAGGCCTTTTGCGTAAATTATGAAGTGTAGTTACTACACCATTCTGATAGAAGTCGCCCATTTGATTGGATTATGAATTTATATAAAAGTAAATTTATTCTACATTTAATATCCTTGTAAACATTTTAATTACAAGTGGTTTTAGCTTTTCAGCAATTATCCTGTGATCCAGTTTATCCCTCAGCACTCCCAGGTTGTGATGTACAATCTCATTCCTCACTTTATAATCAGTTAGTATTTCATAGGCTTTATTAATAACCTCATCCGTTAAATTACAGTTTTCAATTGATGGAAACTGAAAACCCAATTCTTCTATATCCGAACGAAAAACATCGTATTTATTTATTACGACGGGTAGTCCGAATGAAACCATTTCAATTAAATTATTACCAAAACCTTCAATCTCGCTAAAATAGGTTCCTATTCCTCCAAGCGACGCAACTATTGCAGGTATCTCATAGAAATTATAGTATTTTTTATCTACAATAATATCGCGATGACTCAGTATCCTGTGCTCACCAAAAATCAGTATTACATCCGAATCCGGATGTTCATTCAGCAGTTTTTTATGGTGTTCACCAAGATATGTCTTATATTCTACCTGTTCGTCGCCCGAATGACCACTGACCAATAATACAATACATTTTCTGTTACTGGCTTTCTTAAACCGTTTCTCCAGACGAAAGGCAAAATCAAGCGCCACTTCAATTTTTTTCCGGGGTACAATCCTGGTATGTTGCAGTAATATCAATGTATCGTCGAGGGTAAATCCCCGTTTATCAATTTCACATAAGAGCCCAATATCGCGCAGAAAATTATCATTGTAATTATCGGGCGGAGGGGCCAGCAGCTTACTTCCATTCCACGGAAGACTTTCCCATTCCCAGTCGATGCTACTGGTATTAGGTACTACAATAACGCGCTTTTCAAAAAACCTGCTAATTGCTGGATAGTTCAACGATTTAAAGAGTTTCCTAGCCAATGCAGGCTGCGATTTGTTGATAAAGGCAATTCCGTCAATTTCAATTCCCGGCAGGTATTTAAGGTATTTTTTAATAATTGGATTCGGATTGCTGAATTGAGCGCGCTCAAAAAAGGAATCGTGCCACCATACCATAACTTTTGGCCAGATCACCCCTTTATTACGGATTTCTTCTATGAAATATCCCAACCCGACAGCCGTGATAAAGTTATAGGGATGTGAAGTATTATGTGCAATAATCAGATCGATACTGTGCTTCTTTACAAACTCTTTGATGATATTCTTCGCATATACCGCTTTTTCATGAATAAGTTCATCGAATCCTTCGGGCGGATCGTTACTGAAATTCCGGAGTATGGCTTTATGAATATCGTTCTTATGCCAGAAAATATCATTTGTTTCGGCATTGAACCTGGGTGAAGTATGGGCTGCCAGAAAAAAGATATTTCCCAGTTCAATCCCCATGTCGTCCACCATGGCATGTACCGTTTGATCAATAACGATGGAAACGCCGTCATTTTTGCCAATAAGGGAATGAATGATGCCAATATTCAATTGCGAAATATTCATAATGCAATTTCTAATACCTGTTTAAGTTCGGTTATAATATGGTCGGGTTGAAGACCGGAAGTGCGATCGTCATTTTCATGCATACGCAATGAACGCTTGTCGCCGGCAAAGAGGGCAGTTTTAAATCCTACCTGTTTACTGGCATATATATCTTTTAGCATGTCGTTCCCTACCAATAATACTTCTGAAGGTATTATCCCGTATTTCCATTTAAGCGTCGGCGCTAGCTCCTCAAATAACGTAGGATCGGGCTTCCCCTTTCCAAATTTGTATGAAAAAACTGTAAGTTCCTGATCAAAACCCCGTACTTTTTCATTCAGGCTTATAACGCCATTCAAATAATAATTCATAAGTACGGGAGTATAGAATTGTGCGTTCGAAACGATACCCAGCGGCATACACACTTCATGAAGTTTTGCCAGGATTTCTTTTAAACCGGGCATAGGATATACCTGGTTGCTAAGAAATTCAAATACGCATGTCATAAGCATAATATCCGCATCGTCGTGAAAACTTATCAAACCCTTCCTGCGGGAATGGATCAACACAATTTTCCATATACTCAGAATATCAATCTCCGGGTAGGGAACACTATTCTTCCGGGCAGCTTCGTGGCATATCTTCACCGTATATTCAAAATCCATAAGAATATGGTCCAGGGCATTTTGTTCGCCATCGGATATTTTTATGCCTGCTGCATTCAGTGCTGACTTAAGATTCTCAACCGATATTTCAGCCTGATCAATATCGCCCGAAGAAGAAATTAACAGGGTTCCGTATACATCGAACAGTATTGCTCTTATTTTACCATCTTTCTTAAATTCAGGTTTAACTCCTGCCGGGATGGATTCGATAGGAGTCAGATTATCCAGCAAATTTTTGATATATTCTTTCGAGTCGCTTTGCATAGTTATTTAATGAAAATTCCTGTAATATAATGGCTTTATTTTTATCTATCAGGCTTTGATCTACTGAAATTAATAATTTCTCCAGAAATCCGTTCTGGGAAAAGAGATCTTTGGCTTTATCCGGATTTTCAATCAGTCCGGCAATATAATTCATCTGATCAGGCATGGATAGCTCTGCGAAATCGGTTGTTGTATTATTCCAGATTACATTTATTGAATTGTAAAGCAGGGGGAAAACAATACCCGCTTTTTTAAGATCGGGACTAATATTCGAAAGATTGCGCCCGATAACCGGAATATTAAAAAGCCAGGGTTCCATATACACCATTCCAAATCCTTCCTTAATGCTTGTTGTAAAACAGTAATCGCTGGCAAGGATCAAGGATTCGAAATCCACATAATTACCGGCTTCGAAGTATAATGGGATCTTATTCAGCATGCAAAATTTCTTCCATTCGAGGTAAGGTCGCACTTCAACAGGATTCCTGGGAGGTTGTGTAACTAACCAATTGGCTTTATCCCGTAACAAATGACAAAGTAAAACATACTCGCCAATGTTTTTTCTTCGTATTACGCGTACAGGATAAGTTATAATCTTCTTCGAGCCAACAAGATTCAGCTTTTCGATGATCGATGAACGGATTCCACTACGATCCTTTTCATTATGATCTGCAGAAAGTACGACAGGATTTGGCACTACGAACACCTTTTCCTTATCTACTCCCAAATCAATAAGTTTGATCCTGTCTGATGAATTTAATACAATGTACTGCAGATTCTCCCTGTCAGGGTATAGGATATCCTTAACGGACCGTTTGGAAATTTTTTTGATTACCTGAGTTAAAAACTGATAATTCGGAGGCCGGTCTTCAGCAAAATCGTGAGCATGATTAACCACCGGATAGCCTTTGCTTATCCATTCAGAAATAACCAATGTTAAAATCGGATTCTTGCCCAGATTAAGATTATGTACGTGCAGTATATCTCCCTTTCTGAGAATTCCAGAAAAGAAATCCTGTAATGCTTCATATTCTGCAACATAATCGGTGTTCTCATGCAAATAGTTCAATCGGTATTCCAGTATAATTTGAGCTCCTGCCTTTTTAATTAATTCAGGATTTTCGCATGAAGCCGTGAGAACAAGAATTTCCGATGAGGGATCAGAATTCCTGAGGGCCTGTACCTGCGACTCAATAATACGCGTAACACCACCCGGGTTAAGATGATAATGTATGATAATGATCCTTTTCATTTAGCCACTTCCTGAAGCTGAACCAAAAGCTTTATCATTTAAATAATTGACACAGCAAAGCGCATTAAAGTTACAAACTTAAACTATCGATACAAATCATAGTAAGGTAGTTATGTTAATTAAATAGTAAGATGAATGCACCGGTATAAATCTAGTTCTCGTGAGACAGGCTTATCTCCCTTTCTTTTTCCAAAACAAAAAAGCTACTCTCTTCAGAATAGCTTCTTATTTTAAGGTTTACTTTTTGCTGCCTTTGGCAGCTGAAGTTTTAACGAAAGCTGCCTCGCCAGGGTTCGAACCTGGACTTTTCTGATCCAGAGTCAGATGTGTTGCCAATTACACCACGAGGCAATTTTTGGAGCACAAAAATATAAAATTCTGCTTTACTGAAAAATTATAATTCCTGTTATTTCGCCGCTATTCTGGCCCACGAATCCCTTAATGTAACGGTACGGTTAAAAACAAGTTTATCGCGTGTGCTTATTTTATCGACACAAAAATACCCCAGACGCTCAAACTGGTAACTATCCAAAGGTTTGGCCTGTAAAACAGAGGGCTCAATATAACCTTCCACCTTTACCAGCGACTCCGGATTCAGATTTGAAAGAAAGGTATCACCTTCCTCACAATCATAAGGATTCTCTTTTATAAACAAGCGGTCGTAAAGTCTTACCTCTGCTTTAACGGCATGTTTTGCCGATACCCAATGAAGCGTAGCCTTAACTTTTCTGCCATCGGGAGAATTACCTCCCTTGCTAGCCGGATTGTAAGTACAAATTAACTCGGTGATATTTCCCCCCGAATCCTTTTTAACTGCTTTGCAGGTTATGAAATACGCATACCTCAGGCGTACTTCCCGCCCGGGAGCAAGACGGTAGAATTTTTTCGGAGGATCTTCCATAAAATCTTCCTGTTCAATATAAAGGATTTGTGAAAACGGAACTTTACGCGAGCCTGCACTCTCATCTTCTGGATTATTAACGGCATCCAGCTCTTCTTCCCCATCTGCCGGGTAATTCTCTATGGTAACTTTTAAAGGATTAAGTACCCCCATAACCCGGAGTGCTTTTTTATTCAGGTCATCACGAACACAATGTTCAAGCAATCCTACATCGATGACATTCTCCCGTTTTGCCACACCTACTTTCTCTGCAAAATTACGGATCGATTCGGGTGTATATCCTCTTCGTTGTAATCCTGAGATAGTAGGCATACGGGGATCGTCCCAACCATCGACATGTTTCTCCAGCACCAGCTGAAGCAGCATTCGTTTGCTCATCACCGTATAGTTCAGGTTGAGTCTGGCAAATTCGGTCTGATGCGTGCGTTTACGATCAACCTCCAGATCGTCGATTATATTGTCAAGGAACCAGTCGTAAAGCGGACGGTGAACTTCAAACTCAAGTGTACACAACGAATGGGTAATATTTTCTTTAAAATCGCTCTGACCATGAGCAAAATCGTACATCGGATAAATGCACCATTCATCACCTGTCCGGTGATGTTGAGCGTGTTTTATCCGGTACATCACCGGGTCGCGCATATGCATATTGGGTGAAGCCATATCTATTTTTGCCCGGAGTACCTTTGAGCCATCGGGAAATTCTCCTTCTTTCATTCGCTTAAATAAATCGATATTTTCTTCTACTATGCGGTTCCGGTAAGGGCTTAATTTTCCCGGTTGAGTAGGCGTGCCACGCGTGGCAGCCACTTCTTCGGCACTCCCCTCTTCAACATAGGCCAAACCCTTCTTTATAAGAAGAACAGCCCAATCGTAGAGCTGCTGAAAATAATCGGATGCATAATACTCCCTGTCCTCCCAGTCGAAACCCAGCCAATGAATATTTTCCTTAATGGAATCGACGTACTCTATATCTTCCTTCACAGGATTTGTATCGTCGAAGCGTAAATTACATTTTCCCTTGTATTTCTCAGCCAGTCCGAAATTAAGGCAAATTGACTTGGCATGCCCGATATGCAGGTATCCGTTGGGTTCGGGGGGGAAACGTAAATGTACCCGCCCGTCGTGCTTCCCTGTGCGCAGGTCCTCTTCTATCATTGCCTCAATAAAATTCAGCGACCGGGATGTATCCTCATTACTCATCTACACAAATGGTTTAATATTTTATAGCTCTAAAAAATCATGTAAAAGTAAATAAATTATATTCTTGTCAATCTAATAATGTCGATGATTCCATGCCAGGCTTTAAAATCATTCATTCACTCCGATAAATTTCTATCTTCGTACTTCAGAACCGCTACATGGGAAAGATCATCATAGAAGATATGGAAGTATATGCCTACCATGGCCATTTGGTTGAGGAGCGTAAGATTGGCGGAAAATTTATGGTTTCTCTCGAAATAGATACTGCCTTTGAAGAGGCCTGTGTTTCCGACAAGCTGGCAGATACTTTCGATTATCAGCAAGCCTTTGATATCGTTAAAGAGGAAATGGAAACTCCCTCTTCCCTGCTCGAACATCTGGCCAACCGGATAGCCAATCGAATCCTTAGTGCTTCGCACCTGATATGGTCGGTAAAAATTAAAGTCTCTAAAATGAACCCTCCGCTGGGTGGAAATGTTAAAGCAGTAGCGGTAGAAATCAGGAAAGAAAGAGACGCATGAATAATACATTGAAAAAATGCCCTTCCTGTGGCAGACTTTTTGAGTGTAAAGGAACCGAAGACTGTTGGTGCGAAGGTTATCAGATCCATCGAAAAGAATATTTCAGACTTTCGCAAGATTATAAAGATTGTATTTGTCCCGAATGCCTGAAAAAATATGCTGAATAGAATGCAAGCCTTACAGAAGTCATACAGACTGATACTTATACTGAGCCTGTTTTCATGCAGGGCCTATTCCCAGCATTTTACGGAAACTGATTTTACCGGGCATGTATCCGGCTTAAAAATTCAAACGGACTCTGTATTTCTTATCACTACTAATTATCCCGCAACCGGTATAGCGCTGCATTTCAATGCCGAAGATAGTCCTGAAGGCTCCTATATTGTTGTGCGAGTAGATACCTTGTATTTTCATACGGATAGGGAAAATGTCAATGACGAACCGGTATCCTACAGCAACCTGTATACTTTTCCGGTTCCCGTTGATTCTTTCCGGTTTTGTGCGGGGAAAATAAAACATCCTGTAAGCTTTATCTTTATTAATGCCCAACTACCGGAGGAAAAAGAACCGCTTCCGGCGAAAAAAAAAAGCGGCGACTGTGCCGAACCCGAAATGATTGATCAGTCGGTTTGGCGTGAAGGACTGGCCGATCCAGATTATGAGCGCATTCCCAATGCAGTGCACAACGTCATCATTCACCATTCGGCTGGCTCGAATACCGATACGAACTACATACAGGTAGTCCGTAGTATTTATATCTACCATA
>CAZMVE010000057.1:0-19358 GCA_964569585.1 uncultured Bacteroidales bacterium
TTTACTTTATTATATTCAAAAAGCAGTGGGTTTTGTTGCTATTGAGAAGTCACAGACTGAAGCGGAGGTTTATTATATTGAGAAGGTAAGTGTCATTCCTGAATACCGTCATAAAGGCATGGGAAAGAAAATCATGGAGTTTGCCCGGAAAAGGATTCTGGAACTGGGAGGCATACGGGCTTCACTTGCTATTATCGATGAAAATACACGTTTGAAAGATTGGTATAAAACCATGGGTTTCATTGTAACCGGAGTTAAGAAATTTAACCATCTGCCTTTTACGGTATGTTTTATGACAAAAGAATTGAGATAATAAAAATAATTTCTATTTTTGCATCCGAATTATTGAATAACAAGACAAAGAAATGAATAGTATTAACGTACATCTGCATCATCATTACTTCGCGTGGCGATAATGGGAGCAGTATACGTTTAAACCAAAAAATATGAAAAGGTTTGCATTTTACTGCAAACCTTTTTTTTTAACTCTATCAGAAAATGGTAACACTTAAAGTAGCTATTCAAAAATCGGGCAGGTTAAGTGAGAAATCACTTGATTTAATCGCTGAATGTGATATTAAACTAAGCCAGGGAAAACGAAAGCTGATTTCAGTTTCAGACGATTTCCCCATTGAAGTATTATTCCTTCGCGACGATGATATTCCCCAGTATGTATCGGATGGTGTTGCTGATTTAGGAATTGTCGGCGAAAATGAAGTATTGGAAAAACAAAAGGAGGTTAAGGTGATCAAACGACTTGGATTTGCACATTGCCGGTTGTCGCTTGCCATTCCTCAGGATGATGTTTATTCGGGTATAAGTTGGTTTCAGGGGAAACGAATAGCAACATCGTATCCCCGGATATTAGATGGATTTCTGAAAAAAAATGGTATTAATGCCAGGATTGAAGAAATAAGCGGATCGGTCGAAATTGCAACAGGCATAGGACTAGCCGATTCGATTTTTGACATTGTGAGCAGTGGCAGCACTCTTATCAGTAACCGGCTCAAAGAGGTTGAAGTGGTTTGTCATTCCGAAGCGGTTATTATTGCAGGTCTGGCACTAAGCAATGAAAAAAAGAAAACGCTGAACGATTTTATTTTTCGTACTGATACGGTCCAACGTTCGAAAGGAAATAAATATATCCTGCTGAACGCGCCTAACGATAAACTGGAGAAAATTATCAGTATCTTACCTGGAATGAAAAGCCCGACAATTATGCCGCTATATGAAAAAGGATGGAGCTCTTTGCATTCGGTGGTTAATGAAAAGGAATTCTGGAGTATTGTCGGAGAACTCAAAGAAAATGGAGCGGAAGGCATACTGGTGATTCCCATTGAAAAAATGATTGTCTGATGAAAAGGAATCGAAGAAGACAAATTATTTGACGTCTGGCAGTCGGTAATAGAATCCAAATCAAATTGCGATCTTTGAATAAAATAAAAAGAAATTTTACTATAAAATGAAGGTATTCCGAAATCCCGATAAAAAAATATGGCCATCGCTTTTGGCTCGTCCTGCATTGGATATCACAGCACTTGATGATATAGTTAAAGAGGTACTCGTGAGTGTTAAAAATAAGGGTGACAAGGCTGTAGCAGAATTTACGGAGAAATTCGACAAGGTACAACTTAACGACTTTGTTATTTCGGATAAGGAGAAATCGGAGGCAGAAACCTTGCTCAGCAGCGATCTGAAGGATGCTATTGATCTGGCCGCAAAGAATATCGGGAAATTTCACGAGGCTCAGCGCCCATCGGCTCTGGAAATTGAAACTATGCCGGGAGTTGTATGCAGCCAGAGAGCGGTCGCAATTGAGAAGGTTGGTTTGTATATTCCCGGGGGTACAGCGCCCCTGTTCAGCACGGTTTTAATGATGGCGATTCCTGCAAAGATCGCCGGCTGTTCGGAGATCGTTCTCTGTTCTCCTCCCGGACGTGATGGGAAACTTAATCCGGCCATTATTTATACGGCCCTGATTTCTGGAATCGATAAAATATTTAAAATAGGAGGCATTCAGGCCATTGCTGCCATGGCATACGGTACCGAAACAGTTCCGAAAGTGTATAAGATAATGGGTCCGGGCAACCAGTACGTTACAGCTGCCAAACAACTTGTTGCCCGTCAGGAAGTGGCTATCGATATGCCTGCGGGTCCTTCGGAAGTTGCCGTACTGGCCGACGAAAACTCCAATCCTGCTTATATTGCTTCCGATCTGTTATCGCAGGCCGAGCACGGAGCCGATAGCCAGGTAATTCTCATTACCGTTTCTGAAAAGGTCATTCCGAAAGTGCAGAACGAAATTGAACAGCAGCTTGCGGACCTTCCCCGGAAAGATTTTGCATCGAAATCGCTTGAAAACAGCAAGGCAATCCTTGTACGTGATTATAATGAAATGATGGAAATGGTTAATGCCTATGCTCCCGAACACCTGATAATTTCTACGTCTAATGCCGATGATATGGCTTTGAAAGTAAAAAATGCAGGTTCGGTATTTATTGGTGAAAACACTCCGGAATCTGCCGGCGATTATGCTTCGGGGACTAATCATACTCTTCCTACTAACGGCTATGCAAAAGTTTATAGCGGAGTGAATCTGGATGCTTTCTATAAGAAGATTACTTTTCAGAAAATATCAAAAGAAGGCCTACGTAATATAGGTCCGGCCATTGAGACTATGGCACTTGCCGAAGATCTTACGGCACACCAGCGTGCTGTGGCACTTAGGCTTAGGGATGATAATTAATATATTTCAACTATGTCACTGGTAAGACAACTTATTCGAAAAAATATTGAAGAACTGGTTCCATACTCATCGGCAAGGGATGAGTATTCGGGCGATGATGCAGTTTTTCTTGACGCTAATGAAAATCCTTATAACAGCGGAACTAACCGCTATCCCGATCCGTCGCAATCGAAAGTAAAGGTTAAGATCTCTCAATTAAAGAATATTTCTTTTGAACGGATATTTCTGGGTAATGGTAGCGATGAACCCATCGACTTACTTATGAGGGCATTTTGCGAACCAGGAAAGGATAATATCATAAGCATAAAACCTACTTATGGAATGTATAAGGTTTGTGCCAATATAAATGATGTTGAGTTTCGCGAAGTATTACTTAACGATAAGTTTCAGATCGATAAAGAGGGGATAGCAAAGGTAGCGGATAGTAACAGTAAGCTTCTTTTTATTTGTTCTCCTAACAATCCGACTTCAAATAGTATGTACCGCAACGATATCATATATCTGCTTGAGACATTCACAGGATTGGTTGTTGTTGATGAGGCCTATATCGATTTTTCAGGTGAGACTTCCTTACTGGCACAACTAGACAACTATCCAAACCTGGTTGTGTTGCAGACATTTAGCAAAGCATGGGCTATGGCAGGTGTCCGGCTTGGAATGGCTTTTGCTTCCAGGGAAATTATTGATGTATTGAACAAGATCAAGTATCCCTACAATATCAATATTCTGACCCAGAGGTTAGTGCTTGAAAGGCTTGATAAAGTTGACGAGAAAAATAAATGGGTGGAAAATATTCTCAAACAGCGGGAAATCTTAAGAGTTGAACTGGGAAAATCCGGACTGGTTGAAAATATACTCCCCAGCGATTCAAATTTTCTGATGGTACGGTTTCGCGAAGCAAAAAGAGTTTTTAACTATTTGATGGATAAAAAAATTATTGTCCGCGACCGCTCAAAAGTTGCTCTCTGTGAAGGCTATTTAAGAATTACTATTGGCCTATCCGATGAAAACGAATCCCTTTTAAAAGCTTTGAGCGAATACAAGAATTAAATCGATGTAAAAAGAATAATATATTTGAGACTGAAATGACAGATGTGGCGAATAAAGCAGAGGGATACAAAATAAAAAAATAATACCTTAATAATGAAGAAGGTACTTTTTATAGATCGCGATGGCACTCTGATAAAAGAGCCATTTGAAGATGAACAGGTCGATTCACTTAAGAAACTGGAATTTATACCCACGGTTTTTCAAGCCCTTAACCTCATTGTCCGAAACCTCGATTTTGAATTGGTTATTGTTTCGAATCAGAATGGTTTGGGATCCGTGTCTTTTCCCGAAGAGAACTTCTGGCCGGCACATAATAAAATGATTACAGCTTTCCGGAATGAGGGGATCGTTTTTACCGATGTATTCATCGACAGGTCATTACCCGACGATAATGCCGAGACGCGGAAACCTAATATCGGGATGCTCCGTGAGTTTATTGAAGGCGATTATGATTTGGAAAATTCATTTGTAATCGGCGACAGGCTTATCGATATAGAATTGGCAAAAAACCTGGGGGCTAAAGGGATACTGCTTTCCAACCGTATTACACAGGATGAGATAGAGGTAGCCGGTTTGCAGGAGAATTGCGTAGTTACTACAGGCAGCTGGATGAAAGTTTACGAATACATTTTGGCAGGAGCACGTACTGCTTCGGTTGAACGTAAAACATTCGAAACCCAGATTGGTATACAACTCGATCTGGACAGCAGTAATTCGTGTTCCATCTCAACGGGACTGGGATTTTTCGATCATATGCTCGACCAGATCGCCCGTCATGCCGGAGTGTCACTTTCAATAGAAGTTAACGGTGATCTAAGTATCGACGAACACCATACGGTGGAGGATACGGCATTGGCACTGGGTGAGGCTTTCTATATTGCTTTGGGAAGTAAAAGAGGTATTGAAAGATATGGATTTGCTTTGCCTATGGACGATTGTATGGCCCGGGTGCTCCTCGATTTTGGAGGTAGACCATGGATTGTATGGGATGTTGAATTTAAGCGAGAGAAAATAGGGGATATGCCCACCGAACTTTTTTATCATTTCTTTAAGTCATTTTCCGATGCTGCCAAATGTAATCTGAACATAAAAGCTGAGGGTACCAATGAACACCATAAAATAGAAGCCATCTTTAAAGCTTTGGCGCGAAGCATGAAAATGGCCATCCGCCGTGATGTGCTGAATTATGAACTTCCTTCAACAAAAGGAGTGATTTGAATAATTAAAAATTAAGAATGAATATTTTTTAGTTTATCAATAGATGAAAGTAGTTGTTATAAAATATAATGCCGGTAACATAATGTCGGTTGAGTATGCATTACAAAGACTGGGAATTGAAGCGGAGGTTACCAAAAATAAAGAGAAGATTTTAGCAGCAGATAAGGTGATTTTTCCGGGCGTTGGCGAAGCCAGTACCACAATGAAGTATCTGAAACAGCACAAGCTCGATGAACTGATAAAATCGCTTAAGCAACCTGTACTTGGAATATGTTTGGGTATGCAGCTTATGTGCAGGCACAGCGCCGAAAATGATGTGAACTGCTTAGGAATATTCGATGAAGATATAGTGCGGTTTCAACCCGATCCCGGCATGGAGAGTATTACAAAAGTTCCGCTAATGGGATGGAACGATATTTATGACCTCAATTCATCTTTGTTCGATCCATCCATCGAAGGACAGTTTGTATACTTTGTTCATAGTTATCATGCAATCCTGGGAGAACATACCGCTGCCACATGTAACTATATTAATCCTTTCAGTGCAGCACTGCACCGGGATAATTTCTATGCTACACAATTTCATCCTGAGAAGAGCGGACCTGTAGGAGAGAAGATTCTGAAAAACTTTATTGAAAAATGCTGACTATTATTCCAGCTATCGATATTATCGATGGGAAATGTGTTCGTCTCATAAAAGGTAATTATTCTAAAAAAAAGATTTATAATCAGGATCCCTTAGAAGTGGCCCTTTCTTTCGAAGATCATGGTTTGCAGCGTCTTCACCTTGTCGACTTGAATGGTGCAAAGGCAAAACATGTGATTAACTGGCGTGTACTGGAAAGAATAGCCGGTAAAACCGATTTAATTATTGATTTTGGGGGTGGTATTAAATCGGACAAAGACCTGAGTATTGTTTTCAATAGCGGAGCTTTGATGGCTACTATAGGAAGCATTGCAGTAAAAGATAAGGATCTGTTTTTTTCCTGGCTCCGGCGTTATGGTTCAGATAAACTTATTTTAGGAGCTGATGTGAATGACAGAAATATTGCTGTATCGGGCTGGATAGAAACCACTGAACTGGATGTATTTGACTTTGTCGGGGATTATTTAAAAAAAGGAGTAAAACAGGTGTTGTGTACGGACATCAGTAAAGACGGCATGCTGGAAGGTACATCGATGGATTTGTACAGGGAACTTACCGACAGGTTTTCCGATATGGGTTTAATAGTCAGTGGGGGTATAACCCGGATGAATGAATTGTACGCCCTTAATGAAATGAATGTGGCAGGTGCTGTTATAGGAAAAGCTATTTATGAAGGTAAGATCAGTCTCAGGGATCTTCAAAAATTTATCAGCTGATAAAAAATAGTTTTTATACAAGCATTACATATCTCAACCTTCTCAACATTAGCAAGAATTAAACTCTAAAACCAAAAGATTACCGTAACAGCAGGATTTTCCTGACATAAATACTTTTGTTCGTTTGAACAACCAAATAATACAATCCATCAGACATAGTATTCGTAGGAAACCTTACATAGTTTATATCACCAGTAACATGTTGCGAATTGAATAGGGATCCGATGTTGTTTACTGTTTTTATGCAGATGATTTGTTCATCCTGTTCGCTCAAAAAGAGATCGAAATAATCTGTTGCAGGGTTTGGTGTTATTTTCAGTTTTTGTTCATGGTCAGTATTTTCAGTCAATACGTTGGAATGACCACATGTTCCGCCAAACAGGTCACATACCCAATGGTATGTAGTATCGCCATATTGTATTGTGGGTACTCCTGCAAATCCTTCGGTATAGCCATTCCATGCATTAAATGTTAAAGATGTACTCTCAAAGTTACTGATGGCTTGCGATTGCAGGTCACGCCAAAGTTGATTGTTTCCATAGAGCGGGGAAGATGGAAATACGATATGGGCATCATACCCGGGTGAAATATCATGAATAAAAGGAATACCTGTATTGATCCAGCCTGCATGAAAAGAGTTTTTCCAGTTAATAAGATCATTTTCATTGGATAGCCCGGTCCATATCTCCGGTATAAAACACTGAATAGCCAGAATGGAAGATTGTTGTACCAGGTATGGGCCTGTTGCTGCGGCAGTAGCTTTAAAGCTTCCCGGAGCATAACTGTCGGAAGGCAGAATGTCCAGCGCAAAGCCAATATGTATTCCGGTATTTGCAAATATTGCTTCGACAACACGATCGAATCCCTCTGCAAAACTCTGATCTGTAACTGATCCCTGGTTAGAAGCCACATGAATGATGGAAACAAGGTACCTTTCCTGGCCGCCAGGGTCGTATACTCGCGCCCATTTCGATGGCCATTGTGGGTTGCCGGGATTTATAAGGTACCGATCAATAAGATATTCGAGGAACGTGATCAGCACAGGAGACGGGTTTAAATCAGTTCCGGGAAAATCGTCTGCAAATGAAAATCCGTCGTATTCATCGGTTTCTGCGAAGGATTCGATAAATGGGGCAATGAGTATATCTTTTCCCAGAACGGCATCGAATAGTTCATCATGCGAGGCTGTGGATGTTTGCATAGGTGCCCAGTAAGCCCAGTTATCGGTACCGGGAAGTCCCCAGTACGAAATGTTGATTACGTTTATACCAGCTTCAATCAATGTGTTAACAGCAAATTCTCTGTTTGAGGCATTTTCTGACCACCTAAGTGCCGGGAATCGGAAGGATGGATAGTGAAGAGGCCTGTGTTATCCGAAGGATTAAAATCATAGAACTGTACACCGTTACACCAGTTACCGGTAAAAAACAGGGTACTTTTTGTGTTTTCGTTCTCAAATCCGGGATTTGCCAGTCGGCCCCATACCGGATTATCTGCATAGTTTAATTGAGGAAGCAGAAAAATAATTATTCCTATCAGGACATAATTCTTCATAATGAAGGAATTTGATTGTAACTCTAAAAGTAAGAAGTAGTAAAACAAAAGTCAATACTTTTTTTTATTGTCAGTATTCAATTTTTTACACTTGTATTTTTTGTTCTGTACTTTTACCAGCAATACTCTTGCAAAGCGAAAGAAATTGAAATTATGATCCATGGCACAGAATCATAGGTTTATTCTGGTTTAATGCTTCGGGAACCCTATATTTGTAGATAAATTTTGATTTTATTATAAATGCTTGCAAAAAGAATAATACCCTGTCTCGATGTCAGGGATGGGCAAACCGTTAAAGGGATCAACTTTGTAAATATTCGTGAAGTGGGTGATGCTGTTGAACTGGGTGCTGAATATGCAAGGCAGGGAGCTGACGAACTTGTATTTTTGGATATTACAGCTTCACATGAAGGCCGGAAGACTTTTGTTGAACTGGTTAAGCGAATTGCACATAATCTGAATATACCTTTTACCGTTGGAGGCGGCATTGGTGATATTTCGGATATTGAAGCCCTGTTGCAGGCGGGAGCCGATAAAGTATCGATAAATTCAGCAGCCATTCGCAATCCCCGGCTTATCGACCAGATGGCACTCAATTTTGGAAGTCAGTTTGTTGTTGTGGCTATTGATGCAAAGGAAACAGATGGCAATTGGACAGCCTATATCAATGGAGGGCGCATACCTACCGATAAGGAATTGTATGCCTGGGCTAAGGAAGCTGAAGACAGGGGTGCCGGTGAGATACTTTTTACCTCAATGAATCACGACGGCACAAAGAATGGTTTTGCCTGTGAAGCTTTAGCTAAACTATCCGAATTGCTGTCTATTCCAATCATTGCTTCGGGAGGTGCCGGTAGCATGGAGCATTATGCCGAGGTATTCACTAAAGGAAAAGCCGATGCCGGACTGGCCGCCAGTATCTTTCATTTTAAAGAAATTACAATACCCCAGTTAAAATCCTATTTACACGAAAGAGGGATACCTGTGAGACTGTAATAATTAATAGTTTAGAATGAAAAGTGAAAAGTAAAGTATTATTTATGTTTAATAATTTATGAAATGGAATTTATAAAACAGCTTCAGGATCTTATTGAAGATCGCAGAAAACATATGCCTGAGGGATCATACACTGCCAAACTCTTTCAAAAAGGGATAAATAAAATAGCACAAAAACTTGGCGAAGAAGCCGTGGAACTTATTATTGAAGCAAAGGATAGCGATGATACCAAATTCCTGAACGAAGCAGCTGATTTATTCTATCATTATATCGTTCTGCTAACAGTGAAAGGATATCGGATTGAAAATGTCATAGAAATTCTGAAGGAGCGGCATAAACCGGATTAAAGCTTGTTGACAGTACGGATAAACTCTTCATTAGGTATAATACCTTTTTCGTCGGCAGAAAATTCTGCTTTTATCCGGTCTACGGTAAACATTGTCATTTCTCCAATGTTTTTTGCTTCTACTTTTCCACGGGGCGTGCAATCGAAATAATCCTTGATATATTCATATGTGGTTTCAGAGATATTAACCCGGTTTACTTCACCCAAATTTTCCATACGGGCAGCAGCATTGACCGTTTCACTCCATATGTCGTATGCAAACTTTTTTCTACCTACAACACCAGCTACCACAGGACCGGTATGAATCCCAATGCGCAAGTTCCAGGCAGGAATGCCAGGTTTGGGGTTGACATGCAAACGTTGTATATAATCCTGAATTTCTAATCCTGCAAGCAAGGCATCGACAGGATTTGATTTGTTGCGCAATGGTAAACCTCCGGCACACATATAGGCATCGCCGATAGTTTTTATTTTCTCAAGATAATGTTTCCCTGTAATCTCATCAAACTTCGCAAAATAGTCATCAAGAATGGCTACCAGGTCCTTTGGCTCAAGTACCCGTGTGTTCTTCGAAAAATCTTTGAAATCGGTAAAAAGTACCGTTACATGCCTGTAGTAACGGGTTCCTGCTGTTCCTTTCGACTTTAGCTGCCGGGCTACTTCGAAGGGGAGAATATTGAGCAGAAGTCGTTCCGATTTTTCCTGTTCTTCTTCAATTAGTCGTTTTTGTTCCTCGATCTCAGATTTCTGATTTTCGAGCAGCGCATTAGCATGTTCAAGTCTTTCTGTAATAGCAAGCATACGCCGGTTTTGTTTGAAAAGTTCCTCCTCCTTTTTCATGATAGTAGTAATATCCGATTCTACAGCGATTAACTTATAAATCTCGCCATCAGAATCAAGCTGAGGAGCAAAGAAAGTCTGAAACCATTTTCTTCCGTTGGGCAGATTATGACGGGTTTCAATACTCGATGGTTCTTTGGTCTGAAAGCATTTTCGGGCTTCACGAATAAAGTCCTTTATGCCCTTAATAGAATAAATGTTATCTCCGATATTTTTTTTAAACTCTTCGAAGGTGGTTTCATGTAATTTCTCAAATCCTTCGTTAACCCATTCCAGGTTACCCTTTGCATCAATCATAATAAACGCATTCGGTGCACTTTCTGTAATTCTGGCTTTTTGTTCCAATACCTGTCGTTCAGTTTCGTATTGCGATATCTTCAATCGTATACGTGTCAAGGTTCGTCCAACATTTAATGCTTTATTAATTCTTGACTTTAATTCAAAAATATCAATAGGTTTTGTAATAAAATCGAAAGCACCAAATTTGAATGCTTCGGCAAAATTTTCATCCGTTTTATAAGCAGTAATAAATATTACAGGTATATCTTTTAACTCAGGGTTCTCCTGTAAAAGTTTAAGGCTCTCGATACCCGAAAGTTTTGGCATTCGCAAGTCCATAAGGATCAGATCGGGCTGAATGCGACGTGCTTTCTCAAAACCTTCCAATCCGTTATTAGCAAAAAAAACATCGTACTTTGCTTTTTCGGCTAGTAATATTCCCTCTATCAGCTTGCTATTATGAATGTTATCATCGACAACGAGAACTTTATAACTCATTATTGTTATTGTAATACATATACAATTAAAAATAACAAAAAAAAGTCGATCCCTGCACAATCTTATTCACAGTGTCAAAAGAGCTCTATTTTTTATAAAGAATGATGAAAGTATAAAAAAATAGTGCTACCTCTAAGGTGCACTATTCAACCATACTTAAGACCGGTAAAGTTTCAGTTTATCTGAGCGATAGTCTTTTTAATGAGGCCTACGGACTCAAGAAGCTGTTCTTTATTTATAATTAACGGGGGTGCAAAACGGATAATATGTTCGTGTGTTGGTTTTGCAATAAGTCCATTTTCTTTCATGGCTAAACAAACATCCCAAGCTTTCATCTCATTTTTTGGTTTTATAACTATTGCATTAAGTAATCCTTTTCCTCTCACAAGTTCCACCATTTCATCGTTATCAGCAAGTTTTTGCATCTCAGCCCGGAAAACTATACCAAGATTAGCTGCGTTTTCGGCCAGCTTTTCATCTTTAAGTACACTCAGGGCAGCTATTCCAACCTTAGCGGCAATCGGATTTCCACCATATGTGGAACCATGCTCGCCTGGCCGGATACAGAGCATAATTTCATCGTCAGCCAGAACGGCCGAAACAGGATACATACCGCCCGATAAGGCTTTGCCCAGTATCAGGATATCGGGACGCACATCTTCATGATCGCAAGCCAGCATTTTACCCGTACGGCAAAGCCCGGTTTGGACTTCATCAGCTATGAAGAGTACATTTTTCTGTTTACATAAATCGTAAGCAGCTTTTAAGTAGCCATCGTCGGGCACATACACTCCTGCTTCACCCTGTATGGGTTCCACAAGAAAACCAGCTACATTCGGATCGTCAAGTTCTTTCTTAAGTGCTTCCAGGTCGTTATAGGGCACCACTACAAATCCGGGTGTATAAGGACCGAACCCCATATATGAATCGGGATCGGTGGACATAGATATAATAGTAATGGTACGGCCATGAAAATTACCTTCACAGACAATAATCTTGGCTTTATTTTCAGGGATTTTCTTTTTCTCGTAAGCCCATTTCCGGCAGAGTTTCAGTGCTGTTTCGTCGCCTTCGGCACCGGTGTTCATCGGAAGTACTTTATCGTACCCGAAGTATTTTGTTATGAATTCCTCAAATTCTCCTAAACAGTCATTATAAAAAGCTCTTGAGGTTAATGCCAGTTTGAGTGATTGATCGTTGAGGGCTTTAACTATTTTAGGATGACAATGTCCCTGGTTGACCGCAGAGTATGCAGAGAGAAAATCGAAGTATCTTTTTCCTTCCACATCCCAGACATAAACACCTTCACCCTTTGATAAAACAACAGGTAGCGGGTGATAGTTATGTGCGCCGTACTTTTCTTCCTTATGAATGTAATCCTGACTTGCCATATGTGTTACTTTTATGTTAGTTGATTTTGTATTTTAATACGCAAAGATTGAATTTTTATACATTGAAAAGAATGATAAAATTCAGCTTTCTGAAAATAGTTATTTTATAAATTCTATCTTTAAGCAAATGGACATATAATTTGGTAATTGCATAAAAATTAATATAATGATAAGATTGGATTTATATAACTCATACAAGAATAATGTTACTTTGCAACATGATCAATTATTTTTTATTTTTATTCTTGACTTTAGGTAGTAAAATTTTTACTCAATAGTTATTAATTAGAAACATCTATGAGTAGCAATAATTACAAGATCCTGGTCGTTGACGATGAGGAAGATATTCTAGAGTTTTTAGGTTATAACCTTAAAAAGGAAGGGTTTTCTGTGTTCCTTGCCAGGGATGGTAGTACTGCAATTGAACAGTCAAAAAAAAATACTCCTCACCTGATCCTGCTTGATATTATGATGCCCGGAATGGACGGGATTGAGGTATGTGAGAAAATCAGAGCCTTACCTACTGTGGGTAAAACCATAATAGCCTTTTTAACTGCAAGAGGTGAGGATTATTCACAAATTGCGGGTTTTCAGGCCGGTGGCGATGATTACATCACAAAACCCATAAAACCAAAAGTACTGATAAGCAGGATTAATGCGCTGCTTAAAAGAGTAGGATGGAGCGAACTTTCTACCGGTCAGGAGAATTCAGTAATAACCAAAGGGGATCTGGTTGTTGATCGTGATAAATATATTGTTTTTAAAGGTAAAGAGGAGCTAATACTTCCGAAGAAAGAATTTGAATTGCTGCTGTTACTTTCCTCGAAGCCCGGCAGGGTTTTTACCCGCGATGAAATATTTCAGATGATCTGGGAGGATAATGTTATTGTGGGCGACCGCACCATTGACGTTCATATACGCAAGTTAAGGGAAAAAATAGGAGAGGGGCATATTAGAACCATTAAAGGCGTGGGTTATAAGTTTGCCGAGTAAATAGCTACACATGTTGGTACGGTTAATTTTTCTCACTGGTTTTCATAGAATGTCAGTATGAGTTCCAAACTCTGATCAATCCCTGTATAGTAAAGATCGTATCCCCCTTTTCCTCCGGGCCTGTTGGAGGAGAAGATCATTAAATTATTATTAAAATCATTATAATGGATGATTATCGGCCTGTACTCGTCGTATGCAGTATTGATCCTGTCACCAAAGTTTTCCGGATTGCTCCAGTCTCCGTCTTCGTAAACTGAATAGTATATATCGAATCCTCCGAATCCACCCGGCCGGTCCGAACAAAAGACCAGTAAGTTTCCGTTAACGTAAGGACATTTATCGTCATTTGGGGAATTAATATCCGGCAGGTATTCCTCCAGCATTTCTTGTGAGTCCAGCACGTTTAGCAAATTTGTGACAGCAGGCAGATCTACCTGGTAAATATTGTAATTGCCGGTTTTGTCGGAGCAATATAGCAACTTCTCAAGGTTGCTGACGTCCGTTCCGTATTCATCAAAATAATAGAAGTCATTGCCGAAGAAAGTGGGATAGAGTTCATTGGCCCCGTTTTCTATGATCGATAATTTGTGGAGTGAGGAGATAAAAGTCTCTTCTACTCCATTATTATTCGTGGTAACTGAATAGACATACTTAATATCGAAATCGCTGTCACAATCTGAGGCAAACAGGAAGAGATCGATCCACTCCGATTCTGAATAGCTTTGATAATCTGTATATCCCATGAAGTAGGGACCCAGTTCATTGCATGATGTATTAATTGTATCGAAGATCTGAGAAACATAATCAAACCGGCTGCCAAATACATTAGTTCCTACATCTAGGGTCCCGTCTATAATGTCCCAGGTGATGTACATATTTTTCCCGACTATATCAAAATTACTGCCCATACTGTTCCGGTTGGATGAAAAATAAAACGAGTATTGATGGGATATAATGGGTAAATTAGAATTATAATCATCGAATACCGTATTGACTTCGGCGAAGTTTATAACTATCTCCGGAAAATGTCCGGTATTATATTCATGGTGCGGGCAACCGAATAAGGTAAGAATAGGCAGCAGGAACAGGATTTTATAGTTCATGCTTGATCAGACACATTTTTCGGAAAAAGGTTGCGTCTTTGTTAGAATTATCGATAGGATATATATTATACATTGCTGCTAGCGATGCATCTTGAGGTTTATGTTTAGCAAGATACAAATATAGGATTTACCCATGAGTGGTCGGGAATATGCTTTACTAATCCAACTTTGCAGGAGGGCTGGATACTAGGTGCTAGCATTATTCATAGTTGCGATGAGGTTTCAGACTTCACCTGGTTGGGAGTGAGAGCGGGGGTCACACGTTCTGAGACGAGCTAGCCATGAATCTTTCTTTCATCAAAATGAATTTATATCTTTAAAAACTTAAAATTCCTGAAACTTGAAGTCAAACTCTCGGGAGTAAGGTATCATGTAAATTCTTATATAACTTAACAGACCATGGAAATTACCCGGACATTCGACCTTCTTGAGAGATATAAAAATCAATTTAACAAACCGGATGTATTTGCTTATAAAAAAAATGGCGAATGGGTAAAAATTAGCTCCCGGCAGTATATTGAGGAAGCCCATTTAATTAGCTACGGATTGCTGGCAATGGGTTTTAAAAAAGGAGATAAAATTGCCAGCATATCAACCAATTGTCCCGAATGGAACATAATTGACATGGGCATAGCCATGGCCGGCATGGTGCATGTTCCCATATTTAGCACACTTTGTCCCGGTGAATATGCCTATATTTTTGAACATGCAGAAGTAAAACTGATACTTGTTTCCGATACCTGCACCCATAGCACTATTTTGCCTGCCTGTGAGCAACTCGGTTGTACCGATCAGATTTTTTCATTCGAGGAAATTGAAAATGTACCTAACTGGAGGGAAATCATTGAACTGGGCCGGAGGAACAGCGGGAAGTTGAAAGATGAATTGGAACGCACTAAAAATGAAATAAAACCTGACGATTTTGCTACTTTAATATATACTTCAGGGACGACAGGAGCACCGAAAGGGGTTATGCTATCGCATAGTAATATGGTTGGAAATTTTTTAGCAGCCGCCAACGTATTTAATTTAAAACCCGATGAAAAATATTTAAGTATTTTGCCTTTGTGCCACGTTGGGGGTAGGATGGGCAATTACCAGACCCAGTATAGCGGCACCAGTATTTATTATGCTGAAAGCATGGGTTCTATTGCTAAAAATATGAAGGAAATACAACCCGTCGGGTTTGACGCCGTACCCCGAATACTTGAAAAAATTTATGATACTATCATTGCTAAGGGAAAGGATTTGAAAGGCATTAAAAAAACCATTTTTTTCTGGGCAGTAAAAACTGGTTTAAAGTTCAGGATTTCAGGTGTGGGACTGATCTTCTATAAACTGAAATTAAAAATAGCCGATAAGCTTGTTTTCAGTAAATGGAGAGAGGCCATTGGAGGCCAGGTAAAGTTGGTGGGTTGTGGAGGAGCCAGCCTTCAGCCGCGTTTGGAGCGGATCTTTTGGGCTTGTGGTATCAAGATACTGAATATGTACGGCTTGACGGAAACTTCACCTATTATCACCATAAACAGAAGTACAAAGCCCGATGTTAAACTGGGCTCGGTTGGCCCTGTAATTGACGGGGTAAATGTTAAAATTGCTAACGATGGGGAAATCCTTTGTAAAGGACACAACGTAATGCTGGGGTATTATAAAAATCCTGAACTTACGGCTTCGGTTTTCGATAAGGAGGGCTGGTTCCATACCGGTGATATCGGAAATCTTGAGGGAGGTAAATTTCTTGCAGTGACCGATAGAAAAAAAGAAATCTTCAAACTTTCAAACGGAAAATTTATTGCACCTCAGCTTATTGAAAACAGATTTAAAGAATCGGAATTTATCGATCAGGTAATGGTTGTAGGGGAACACGAAAAATTTGCCAGTGCGTTGATTTCTCCCAATTTCGCCTATATAAATGACTGGTGCACCAAAAGAAACATAAGCTTTGGCAGCAAGGAAGAACTCATTAAACTCCCTCCCGTGTTAGAAATATTTAATGAAGAAGTGAACAAGCTGAATAAAACCTTGAACGGCCCGGAAAAAATACTTCGGTTCAGACTGGTTCCTGATGAATGGTCGCCTTTTACGGGGGAATTATCACCTACTTTAAAGCTTAAAAGAAAATTTATTGATCAAAAATATCAGCTTTTGTTACAGGAGGTTTATGTGAAAAAGGCAGTTTGACCGAAACCAGGTGCCGTTCCTCAATTAACTCAACTAAGACTCAATATATGAACTACGATGTTATTATCATAGGTGCAGGACTGGGCGGATTAACAGCCGGAGCCAAACTTTCGAAAGAGGGCAAGAAAGTTTTACTCGTTGAACAACATTCTGTCCCGGGAGGATGTGCCACCACATTTAAGCGGAAGGATTTTTTATTTGAAGTGGGGTTGCATGAAATGGACGGACTTCATAACAGAGATTTAAAAATTAAAATATTTCGCGATCTGGAGGTTTTCGATCGTGTCGATTTTATTAAGGTACCTGAATTTTACCGGTTTGTTTATAAGGATTACGACATGGTTATTCCGCATGACCCGGAAGCAGCCAAAGCAGTTTTGTTACAAAATTTTCCTGATGAAAAAGTCGGTATTGATGCCTACTTCCACCAGGTGCTGAACGCTAGGGAAATCATTAAAAATGCGGAAAATGAAGAAGAAAAGAACCTGGGCGAATTTCTCGATTCCATCATTGCAAACAAGGATCTGAAACTGGCTCTCCTGGGAAATCTCGGATACTTTCACGACGATCCCTACTCCCTGTCGTTAAGCTATTATTCGGTAGCCCAGGGAAGTTATTATGCAGGAGGCGGGAATTTTATAAAGGGGGGCTCTCAAAAATTATCCGATCATCTGGCTAATTTTATCATCAAAAAAGGAGGCCGGGTAATTTTTAATCATAGGGTCACGGAAATTTTAACTGAGAATAACAAAGCCATTGGGATTGCTTACAAAAAGAATAATACCGGCGATATTTTAAAAGCCTGGGGTACTTTTATTATTTCAAATGCCGCTATTCCACAGGTAGCCCATAATTTATTGCCTGAAATGCAAAGCGGGCCACTCAGGGAGGCTATTCAGAAAAGAAGGATCGGAGCATCGATCCTGAGCCTCTACCTGGGCTTTAAAAAACCTGTAAAAGAGCTCGGGTATAACTACTATTCGACATTTGTTTTTGACGATTCCATGGATACCATTAAGGATATCCTCCCGAATAATCAGGGCGATTTTAAGAACCGCAGTTTTACATTTATCGACTATGGTCAGATAGACGCTGCTTTGGCTCCCCAGGGAAAGAGCGTGGGTGTTATATGCTGCATCGATTATACAAAGGATTGGGAGAATCTAAGCAGAAAAGAATATCAGGAGAAAAAAGAAAAAGTGGCACAGGTATTTATTGATAAACTGGAAGATCTGATTCCGGGCGTTAAAGAAAATATTGAATACTATGAAGTGGGCACTTCGAAAACTATTGAACGCTACACCCTGAATCCTCAGGGAGCGGTCTATGGCTTTGCTCAAACTCCGGAAAGCGTGAAGCTCGATCCCATAAGATCCGTTGAGAACCTGTATTTCGCTTCTGCCTGGACAAAAATTGGCGGTGGATTTTCCGGTGCTATTTTTAACGGATATCTCTGCGCTTACGATATTATCAGGAAGAGGTAGAAGAGGAGTGACTAAAGTGAAAAGTACTTGAAGTGCCTAAATTACTTGAAGCATTAAAGGAGGAAGTTAGCAGTGGGAAAAAATTTGTTTTTTATTTTATTAACTCCAAACTCTAAGTACTTCAAACTCCAGGCACTTCGGATACTTTATTTTTTACTCGGGGGAAGTAAAACAAATGCCTGATAAAAACAGGTGGTTCGGGTCCGCTGGCATTGTGAAATTCTTCAAGAAAAAGGTTAAAACTTTTTCTATCCGATTGTGCTTTCAATTTCGCCTCTTCGGTAATATCGACAAACTCAAGACTTACTTTTCGTCTCGGGCAGAAGAAAATAAGATTGGCAAAAAACAGAACAATACTCAGGAGATAGGTACTTAAAAATACAGGCCGCTTTCCGTTCCATGCCCTCGACCACATGCTCCCCCACAGTCCCCGAATTCTGACTCCTACCACCCTGACATGATCGGGCAAATGGGCCACCACGGTATAGGCGCTTTGTTTGTTGTATATCCGCTCTACTCCACCTGAAGATAGTTGTCCCGAAGGGAAAATTATAACGCTCTTATGGTTATTCAGTGCCTCCAGCAGCTGTGAATTGATATTTTGCATCAGATCGATATCTCCCCTTCCACCTGTAAGATCGGGTACTTTCACGGCTTTCAGTTTTTTGAGGAAGAACTTCACTACCGGGACCTTAAAAAACCGCTCGGCAACCAGGGGCACAAAATCAGTATATTTGTAGGTTTCAATGGTCATGATCTGCGGATCGATATGGGAGATATGATTGGGAAGAATAAGTTTGGCAGCAGCTGATTGCAGCATTTCAACACCTTCAATTTTTATGGTATACCTGCGCGACAGGATAAATTTGTATAAGCGTCTGTAGAACTCCATGATCAGGTTTATCAGAAATGAATTTTAATAATACGAATTTTCATCAGATATCAATCCACTATTCCCGTATTACTTTTCACTTTCCTGCTATTGACTTGCGTTTCTTTTAATTGTAATTTGCCTGAAATAAAACACACTGGTTTGTATGGTAGTTGTAACATATTATAAAAAGTGATATCAACACCTTTTTATCAAAAACAATGTTTGTTATAAATAAGTTGTGCCTAATTGCACTTAAAAAGATACAAATATTTAAAAATATTGCATAGGATGGCAACCTTATAATAGTTTAATTCATCATTCTAGAATATAATAATATCAAATATGGAATTAAAATTATATAAAGTTAATGTATATAAATATTTAACTGCATTTTATAGAAAATCATTAGGAGTAATAGTTGTATTTTTAATTATAATTAATC
>CAZMVE010000058.1:0-7633 GCA_964569585.1 uncultured Bacteroidales bacterium
GGCATTTCATCCCTGTGCCAAGAGCACCGGGAGCTCATGCCTATACTTTTAGAAAAAAATCGATAAACGACTCTGAATCGATATATTTTCTGTATCCAATTTCAGGATCGCGAAAATCGCTACCCTTTAGTGTTTCTTCAAAATCATCGACATAATTATGTATATAATTTCTCTGCTGATCTGGCATATCTTCATAATCGGGGTATACATATGAAAAATAAACAGGATAATTACCGATGGGTGACAGATACCGGGAAGTCCAGTAATCATCAGGCCTGTCAATTTTTATAATATATCCTCCACTCAGATCATCGCCTGCTATCTCATCCGAATTGAGTTTTGCGATATCGACTCTATATTCATCACGTTTGACTTTCTCCATCAATACATAAACTCCTGTATATTCCTCATTAATAAACATTTCACAAAAACGAGTGCGAGGCGCCCACCAGTCCATTTCAGATCCAAGTTTATAAGCTAGGGCATTACGCAATAATGTTTTATCGGAATAGGGCCCGTGGAGTACCCAGTCGTTTTCCTCAGGCATCCCTAACAAAAATACATTCCTGTTTGAACCGTCTTCAAAGCGTGTTTCCAGTGTATAATTCCTTTTAGGCCACCCTGAGGAGGATGAACCCCTTGCTTCAATTCCTATCTTTCCGTTATACTCATTATAGGGATCGTTATAATAATTCCTTCCTCCATTATTATAGATAATCCCCATATCAATTTCTATTTTAGGCTCATCTGGAATTGAAAGTTCACCGGTATTTAAAAAGATCAGAGGTAAATTACTGGATTCAAAGTCTGCTTGAGTAATTCTTGTTTCTTTAATTGTCTGAGCCTTCGGAAGAGAATAAATTACAAACAGCAAAAGGATAGTAACTCTTATTTTACTCATTAATGAAATGTTACAAAGGATATCTCTTAAAGAAGCCGTTAAGCTAAGCATTTTTCTTCTAACCAGAAACTAACTCAATAAATCCTGTTCTGTAGGCCTCATCTTTAAAATAATTCCCGATATTATTTGCTGCTCCTAGCTGATACTATTTAGGAAGGTCATTTCTTGCTTTAATAATTTAACATTCTTTTTTTGAAATCTGACGCTGCACAAAATTTTATTAACTGATTTTCACAATAGTCTAAAGCGGTCTCGCACGAATTATGCTGATCAAAATCGTAAAATACGAATACAATTTCCCGGGTTTCCGGGGTAATCATTGTTCGCTCCGAATCGCTTGTTGGAGTTCCAAAAGCTCCTATTCTATCGCGTAAAACTGGTAAATTATGAATGTTTAATTCTCCCCGGCCAATTCCTCTATAGGGTTCTCCCTGTTTACCGATACCAAAATAAATCTCACCCTGAATTTTTGATGTATCGAAACCTGATATGGAATAACCGGAATGAATGGAAACCAGATTAAGAACATCTACTGTATTATTTACCGAATATAGTCCAAGTCCTTTTATTATGCGCCGAATGAGTGAATCGGCCGCCGGTCGGTATCGGTTGGGATCGTTCCCGATTTTCCGGTAGGCTTCTCTTGTAGCAGCAATATTTGTATTTAATTTAATATTTTCAAGATCGTACATCTCCTTTACTCTGGAAACCGATTCATTCATAAATTCCATTAGTTCACCAGCTGAGTCTTTGCACACTATATTTGCCTGAATTATACCTAGTTTGAAGGAATCCAAACAATTTTGAACAGTCTTTTCAGCAGTAATATAAATCATGTTCTTTTTGAAAACTTTATCACCTTCCATAAATTGATTGATCATTAATCTGATGTTAAAAATCATCATTTATTATCCATTGATCAAAATTACTTATCAATTAACACCATCTAACGTAATATTTTATAATAAAAATAATTGCTGTTAAAAATAAAAAAATGGAAAAGCTGTTTATTGAACCGACCAATTCTCTCCCTCTAGCAGAATTCAATATTGATGGGAGATTAAAACTGGAAGGAAAATCCATTCCAGAGTATGCCGCACAATTTTTTAATCCGTTAATTGACTTTGTTGATCAACTTGATGTTTCAAAGGTAATCTTGGATATTAATCTGATATATTTTAACACATCTTCATCAAAGAAAATTATGGAAATGCTTCGTCATCTCGATGCAAACAATAAAGTAAAAGATATATTAGTAAACTGGTATTTTGAAGAAGGTGATGAAGATAGTGTTGAAACTGCTGAAATTTACGAAGAAACACTACTTAGAACTGATTTCAGGTACATAGAATACGCTGAAGCTGCTTAATTCCCTACGACTTCTATTTATAATTCGTATACGCTGGTCACCTACTTTTAGCCAGCGTATTTTTTTACGGTATCCATAAACATGTCGAAGAGAAATTCTGTGTCGGTAGGACCACTGGAGGCTTCCGGATGAAATTGCGAAGAGAAAAAAGGTTTTGATCTGTGCCTAATACCTTCGTTTGTTTCATCGTTCAGATTAATAAACAAGGGTTCCCACTCACCTGAGAGGGTTTTATTATCGGTTGCAAAACCATGATTTTGTGAAGTAATATAAGCTTTATTTGTACCTCTTTCAATAACCGGCTGATTATGGCTTCGGTGACCGTATTTAAGTTTATAGGTATCGGCTCCCGAAGCAAGTGCCATAAGCTGATTCCCCAGACAAATCCCATAAATAGGTTGCTTGCCGTCGAAAGCTATTTTAAGATTATTAATGGTAACGGTGCATTGCTTCGGATCGCCAGGTCCGTTTGAAATAAAAAGCCCGTCGTATTTTTCCTTGGATATATCGTAGTCCCACGGAATCATAATTACAGTAGCATTACGCTTGATCAGGTTACGTATAATATTATTCTTCACACCGCAATCAATCAAAAGAATTTTATATCTCCCATTTCCAAATATTTTCTTCTCTTTTATACTTACCTCATCAACAAGATTGATCTTGTTGGGATCGTAAAGTGGTACATTTTCTTCGTTATAGATTATTTTTCCAAGCATAGTACCTTTTTCACGGAGAATTTTAGTAAGTTCTCGTGTATCAATGCCATAGATTCCGGGCACCTGAAACTCTTTTAGCCATGCCCCCAGGCTTTTACTTGCATTCCAATGGCTATAGTCTTTACTGTAATCAGAGATTATAAGTCCGGTAATATGTAATGCGTACGATTCAAAATACTTATGCATGCCATTTTCCATATCAGCAGCAGGTACCCCATAATTACCAACTAAGGGATAGGTTAAAGTTAAAATCTGTCCCCTATAGGAAGGATCTGTAAGACTTTCAGGATAACCAGTCATCGCCGTGTTGAAAACCACTTCTCCTGAAACAGATTTTTCAAATCCAAAAGATTTTCCATAAAATTCCGTACCATCTTCCAGCACTAACTTGATATCTCTATTTATCTTCAACTTTTATCTTTTGTTATGGTTATATTCTATTCTCCAGATTGTTTTTTATATGCTTCAATCAATTCAGGTACTTGTTCAGGACCGATCCTTTTCCCAATTATTTTTTTATCCTTATCCAAAACGAAAATTTGTGGTGTCGATCGTATATCATATATGACTTTATAGTGGTAGTCGTAAGGATTCCATGCATTTATCCAATCATAGGTTTGATGACTATTGACAAAATTGATCCATTTCACTTTACCTTCTTCACCAAATAAAGTGCTGATAGCTATCACTTTGACTCCCATGGATTCAAGTTGTTCTTTAAAAATGGAATGCATTTTCGGAACCGCTGTTTTGCAATGGCTGCAGTTGGCTTCCCAAAAGAATAGTACCGTATAATCAGCAGGTATATCGTAAATTTTTACCAATTCCCCCACATGGGGATATTTCTTGAGTGCATCGTCATTTTCAGCTGCTTTAAAATGATCGGATGGGACAATTAACAATTCAATATTCGGGGCTGCTTCACCAAGTATTAAGGGTTTCAGAATTTCAACACGCTCTTCAAGTTCTTTTAAAAATTGATCACTGCTCCACCACGCTTCTTTAAGATAGTACTTTTCTGCCAGGTGAACCTGCACTGCATCGAATCCCATAATGTTACTGTTACCATAATGATTAAACAGGGTAATAAGTAAATAACGAAATAACGTTGAATCGGCACGAGCTCCATCAATGAGAAAGTCAACCTCCTTAATTAGTGAATCGGGAATTTGAAGTGCCACTTTTTCAAGATAATACATGATTTTATCTTCGTACAACGGCGTAAGAAGCAGCCTTCCATCAGCCGGATTAAAATTATCGAAATAGTGAGCCTTGTAATATTGATATTGCCATTCGGCATCAATTGTCCCATCTTCGCTTGCAGGAGGATCAGGCACCTCAATATCAAGTGTGGCTTTAAGGAATGCCGAAACAAACAGATCGGGATTTTCTGCTACAATATTTTTAATTTTATTCTTGCGTTCATTGGTTAATTCTTCTATCCCGGTACGAGCAATTTGTTTTTCATCCTCGTTATCCGAATTATTCAATATATCACTAAACCTTTTAATCTCATCCCGCTTATCAATCATGTAATTCTGAAAACCAAAAAAAATGATATTTTCTTCTGATCCTTCGATTTTCGCCTCGGTAATAAAATTGGAGGTGTCGGTTGTAATAGAAAAAACCTGGTCCTCCCCCATCATAAATTCAACATATTTGCCTGAAGGCATGTAAATAAGATACATCCCGTGTGTATATTCATTTTTGCTTTTAAAAATTCCTTCACCCCTGGTATTTAAATTTATTGTATCGTCGGGATAAATGGATTTATTAAGATAATGGGCAAGAATGATAGTGGTATCGGCTATACCATTGATTTTAACCTTAATTTTAGGTGAGGCTGACCAAAGGGAAATAGTAATAAGGAAAAAGAATACAAACAAAACTATAAACTTAGCAGGTGAATGATAATGCATGATGTGTATATTTACCTGAATCAGATCGCAAAATTAGTATAAAAATGACAATTAGGAAACGCTTTGTCGTTTAGTAAGAACCAGATTTTTTCTCATTGTTTATTTGAGATATCTTATTTTTGTTGCAGACAGAATTGAAATATAATGTTAAATTACTCCCAATGTTTTGAAATTGTTGAAAATCGTCTTTCTTTCCTATCCTTTGAAAGAAATCCGGTAGAGCTCTACCAACCTATTAAGTATATTCTTTCTATCGGTGGTAAGCGGATCAGGCCTTGTTTAGCCATAATGTCGCATTCCTTATTTTCCGATACTGTTGAGCCGGTTATTGAACCTGCCCTGGGAATTGAGATCTTTCATAATTTCACGCTTTTGCACGATGATATTATGGACAATGCCCCTATGCGTAGAAATTCCCCTACAGTCCACATTAAATGGAATCAAAACACAGCAATCCTTTCAGGCGATGCCATGCTAATACTGGCATATCAACTCATTTCACGGACAAAAATTGATATACTGCCAAAGGCTTTCAGTCTTTTTAATAAGACGGCCCTCGAAGTATGTGAAGGTCAGCAACTGGACATGAATTTCGAAAAGCTGTCAGATGTTACTGTTGATAATTATCTTGAAATGATACGTTTAAAAACTGCAGTTTTAATTGCTGCTTCTTTAGCAACAGGAGGGATAACAGCTAAGGCCACAGCTGATGATATTAAAAATTTATATCAATCTGGTCTTAATATTGGTATAGCCTTCCAGCTTCAGGATGATTATCTGGATGCATTTGCAGATAATCATCAGTTTGGGAAAACTATTGGTGGCGATATTGTTGCTAATAAAAAAACATATTTGGCACTAAGCGCACTTCAGACCGCTGATGCAAATCTTATTACCGAACTCAAATACTGGATAAGTGAGAAAAAGACAAATGCAGATGAAAAGATTAAAGCTGTAAAAAGTATTTATGAAAAATTAAATATTCCGGCCAGAACTAAAGATCTGGCATACAAGTTTTTTTCTACGGGATTAGAATATCTTACTAAGATAAAGGTTACCGATAATAGGAAAGCTCCAATAGTTCAATTAGTAACACAAATAATGGAAAGAGAGCATTAAATTATATTTTCGTTCTTCCTTTTTATTGCATTATTGAGAAAGTCTTTCCAAATTTATTAAACAATTCCTCCGCTTTCAAGGCCAAATCAGTCTGATTATACTCACGGGCCAATTGCACAGAATTGGCAAGTACTCTCATATGATAAGTCACCTCCATATTGATACGTTTTAATTGTCGTTTACTGAACGTACTGTAATATTCTAGATGTCGCTGCGAAATATCGATCATTTTTTCCTGAATAGCAGTTCCTTTCTCAAATTTTGAAATTTTGTAGTATGTTTCGGCAATTCCAGGCATAAACATATCATAGGGTAGATTCTTGTCGGGAAGAATTTCTATAATCCTATCAAGCACTAATTCCGCTCTTCCGGTATCTCCTGCTTCGATTAGTTTATTGGCAAGCCTCATAAAACGGAAACGTATTCGTATTACTGACAATGTTCTGCGATGAAAAGTATCGAAGTAAACATCTTCATCATTCATTCCCCTGTATAGAAAATTATTCATTAGGTTATTATAGAGAATTTCCGCTTCAATTCTTCCCTTCTCAAAGCTTGTAACCTTCGGTGTTTTAATCGGAACAAATCTGTATGCAAGTCCGTCAAGCTGCAAATAATCACTTAAACCCAGCTCATCTGTTTGATTAGTTCCTACATAGTAAATAGGTCTTTCCCAATTATTATTCCGTAATAAATCGAGTGCTGCCAAATTACTTTTGGTCAAATAACTTGCTGTAATACGACCATTTACAGTTTTAACAATTTGATTCGTATTTATCGGATTAACAGTTCCGTTGTTTACAACTCTGGCTGAATCGACCGGAAGATAGAAGGCACGCGTAGGTACATAATCAAGTTCTCCTCCCGATTGAGCAGGTAATTTTGTCGATCGTAAATCGGAAATAATGAAATCGATAATATCCTTTGCATCATAGGACTGATCGGTGCGCTCGTAAATAGGTATTGCATCGCGTGTGCCATTTCGGTATTTTTCCGATTCAATCAGAATAGGCACTGCTTCCGAATCATAGACTTTCCGTTTCATCTGATCGATATACCAGTCCATATTCAACAGCATAAGGTTTACTACCCGAACATCGGTACGAATTCCTTCGACTTCCTGTGCATACCAAAGTGGAAAAGTATCGTTATCTCCTCCCGTAAACAGGATGGCATTAGGTGCACAAGAATTGAGATAATTATAGGCAATATCTCTTGCAGTATACCGCCCGGAGCGGTCGTGATCATCCCAGTTTTCCTTAGCCATTATACCAGGTACCAAAACAAGGCAGGCTATCGTAACAATTACAACAACGGGGATATTTTTTGCTTTCTTACCAATTATATCGATTATACCCAGTACTCCAAGTCCTATCCAGATAGTAAAAGCATAAAATGATCCGGCATAGGCATAATCTCTTTCCCTGGGTTGTAAAGGAGTCTGATTCAGATAGACAACTATAGCGATTCCGGTTAAAATAAACAGTATGCCAACCACTGAAAAATCTTTTTTATTTTTCGATGATTGCAACATAATGCCCAATATACCCAGAAGAAGCGGCAACAAAAAATAGGTGTTTCTTGAAGGATGGTTTTTAATTTCATC
>CAZMVE010000058.1:7733-8874 GCA_964569585.1 uncultured Bacteroidales bacterium
GCATTAAAATATTGTCCTTTAAAAAGTGGTCTGTCACCATATTGTTCACGGTTCAAATAGTACATTAAAGAAAATACGGTTTCAGGACTGTTTTCATCCATCGGCGGATCAGCAAGAGACCGAATTACAATCATCGAAAAAGAAGAATATCCCAGAATGATAACCGTTAGTACCAAAAGCACCGTATTTGCCAATACTTTTTTATGCTTATGCGTATACAGAATCCCATATATCAGCCCTCCAATAAGCAACGCTACGTAAAATAAAACTCCTGTATTGTAGGGTAATCCAAATGTATTAATAAACAGCAGTTCAAACCGTGATGCTATCCATATTACTCCTGGAATTATTATATACATCACACTTGCTAATATTATGACCGAAATGACTAGCGCTCCAATTAAACCATTCCATGAAAAAGTGTATTTCTTATAATAGTAAACCAAAACAATTGCCGGAATGGCCAACAAATTCAAGAGGTGAACCCCTATAGACAAACCCATAAGATAAGCGATGAGAATTAGCCAGCGGTTTGAATATTTTTCATCGGCTATATTTTCCCATTTCAGAATAGCCCAGAAAACCACCGCAGTAAACAGTGAAGAACTGGCATATACCTCACCTTCAACTGCCGAAAACCAAAACGAGTCTGAAAATGTATAGGCAAGCGATCCAACTAGCGAACTACCCAGAATTGCTATGATTTGCCACGATTTAATTTTCTCGCCGGCGTTGATTACTTTAACAGCAAGGTGCGTAATGGTCCAGAAAAGAAACATAATTGTTAAAGCACTTGCCAATCCCGACATGGCATTGATCATCAATGCAACTTTTGACACATCGCCTCCAGCAAATATTGAGAAAAAGCGGGTAAGTATCATGAATAAAGGAGCTCCAGGTGGATGTCCTACCTGTAACTTAAAGGCGCTGGCAATAAATTCACCACAATCCCAGAGGCTTGTGGTTGGTTCAAGAGTTAGAAAATATATGGATGCAGCGATAATAAATAAACTCCAACCCAAAATTCTGTTGTAAAAACGTAATGTTTTCATCAGGTATAATTGAATTTTAACTATCGATTAGTTAAGGGCAACTAAGATAATCATTTTATTAAGTCGGATAAATCTTCACTAATTAAGTC
>CAZMVE010000058.1:8974-19324 GCA_964569585.1 uncultured Bacteroidales bacterium
TTTGCAAAGTCGCGGAAAGAATAAATTGTTTGTTCAATTCCCGGTCCATTAACAAAGCTTATGGATGTTCCAGCACCCATTTTAAAGAAACGAGAAAAGTTAAGTTCAACTTCGACAATAGGAGTAACAACAAAAACCGGATAAGAGGGTAATTGGTCGAGACCGACAATATTTGGGTCACTCTCTGAAATATTCCCCCAACCTGCAAGTGAAGAAATTGAAAGATGAACCGGGCGGTTCGATCCCAGTATAAATCCAAACCAAAATCCTCCGTGACCAAACTCCAGATTATGTTCCGATTCATTCTTATAGGGTATAGGAGTTGTTAATCCCAATCCATAACCACCAATAAAAAAATTATTCAGCATTACGCCTCCGCCTCCGCCCATCAAATGGGCAAAATTATCACCTATAGAAGTAAATGCCATCATTGGTCCGCCAAATCCGCTAACAATCAATGGCTTATCATCGTTGCGCTGAAAAATAGTTTTAAACTCATTATCCTGAGCATGCGCAAGGGACATTATTAGAATACCCGTAATCAGAAATGCAAACTTTTTCATGACTCTTAGTCTTATTATTTATTTCTTCTTTTACAAGACAATAAGTCGAGCAGGAAGTTGCATAAAAATATACTTTTTTTGCAAAAAAAATTGAGCGCCAACTTCCCAGAATTCACTTAAAGCATTTAAATAATTAACATAGCATCACCATAAGTCCCAAATCGATACTTCTCCTTTATTGCCAGCTTATATGATTCGAAGAGAAAATCATATCCGGCAAATGCCGAAACTGACATCAGAAGTGTAGATAGCGGTAAATGAAAATTAGAAATCATTGAAGTTGGAACGTTGAAATCGTAGGGTGGAAAAATAAATTTATTAGTCCATCCATCGAAATCTTTTAAATATCCCTGAGTTGAAACTGAGCTTTCCAATGTACGCATAACAGTAGTTCCCACTGCACAAATCTCTTTTCTGTTATCCTTTGCCCTGTTAACTATTTTAACAGCTTCTGCAGGAATAATGATTCTTTCTGAATCCATTTTATGCTTGGTGAGATCTTCGACATCAACCGTACGGAAATTCCCTAATCCTACATGTAATGTTATTTCTGCAAACTCAATACCCTTAATCTCCAGGCGCTTCAACAATTCACGACTGAAATGTAATCCGGCTGTAGGGGCCGCAACGGCACCCTCATGCTTTGCGAAAATTGTCTGATACCTTTCTTTATCCTCAGGTTGAACTTCACGTTTAATAAATTTGGGTAGCGGTGTTTCACCTAAACCATAAAGGGTTTTTTTAAATTCATCATAGTCGCCGTCAAATAAAAACCTTAAAGTACGGCCCCTTGAGGTAGTATTATCAATAACTTCGGCAACCAACAGGTCATCATCGCCAAAATATAATTTATTCCCTATTCTGATTTTCCGGGCGGGATCGACAAGTACATCCCAAAGTCTCTGTTCTTTGTTTAATTCACGGAGTAGAAAAACTTCAATTTCGGCGCCGGTTTTTTCTTTATTACCATACAAACGAGCAGGAAAAACTTTTGTATTGTTAAACACCATAACATCCTGTTCATTAAAATAATCAATAATATCTTTAAAAATCTTGTGCTCTATTGATTTGTCTTTTCTGTTCAACACCATTAATCGCGACTCGTCGCGAGTTGGAGCAGGATATTTAGCGATTAAATCTTCAGGTAAATTGTATTTATATTGCGAAAGCTTCATATTAAATATATCTTTAAAATAGGTGATGTATGATTAAAACGACCTTTATACGTAGAAAAGCAATTTGAGTTACGAAATGTTTACTTTATTTTGAAATTTTTCTAAAATAATTGCTCCCTTAATGTTATAGTGACCTATTGCAGTTCTTCTTAAGCCGGAAAGATAAGCTCCCGAATTGAGTTCTTTTCCTAAATCGCGGGCTAATGAACGAATGTAAGTTCCCTTGCTACACTTAATACTAAGTTGTAAGATTGGTACTTTGTAAGAGATTATTTTTATATCGAATATTTCAATCTCAACAGGTTCCATTTTTTTTTCAATCCCGTCCCTGGCAAATTCATATGCCCTGATTCCTTTAATTTTTTTTGCAGAATATATCGGGGGAATTTGTTTTATTTTTCCTTTAAATAATTTTATCTTTTCATTTAATAATGAATTACTTATATGATCAATTGAATATGTTTTATCAATCTTAGTTTCTAAATCGAATGAAGGGGTAGTCGCTCCCAACATTATTTCAGCTTCATATTCCTTAGTCATAGCCTGAATTAAATTAATTTTCTTCGTTGCCCTTCCCGTACATAGAATTAACAATCCGGTGGCAAGAGGATCAAGTGTTCCGGCATGGCCAACTTTTAACTTCTTTATCCCGACAAACTGACAAAGATTTTTACGCACCATATTAACCAGATCAAACGAGGTCCACCTATAGGGCTTATTGAAAGGAAGGATTAATCCTTCCTCCAATTTTTCTACCGTAAAAAGATTATTCATCTATTACTTTATAAGCTAAATATAATTGTAAGGCCAGCAACAACAGCACAATATATGGCAAAATAGATCAGTTTACTTTTCTTGACAATTTTCAGCATTAGACTACATGCCAACAGCCCAACCAGAAATGAGGTGAAAAAGCCTGTTAGTAAAGAACTAACTGCTATTTCTTCTGAAATTATTTTATCGTCGATGATATCGAGCATTGCTTTGCCTAATATAGGTAGCAAAACCATTAGAAAAGAAAATTTTGCCGCATTTTCGCGTTTATTTTTTAATAAAAGGGCAGTGGCAATTGTCGCTCCTGAACGTGACATACCAGGTAAAACTGCGATGGCTTGTGCTATTCCAATAATGAATGCATCGAAAAATGAAACATTCTTTTCCCGGGGTCGTGCATAATAAGTAAATGATAATAAAAAAGCTGTTACTAATAACATACAACCAACCAGCAACAAATTACCTTCAAATAATTTTTCAACAAAGCTTTTAAAATATAATCCGACAAAAGCTACAGGTACTGCTGATAAAACCAGTTTTGAAATATATTGAGTTTCATAATTCCATGAAAATTCGAATAATCCCTCAAATAACTTTAAAATTTCTTTACGAAAAACCACGATTGTACTGCATACTGTTCCCGCATGTACAATAAGATCAAAAGTTAAGTTATCCGTTAGTTTAATTCCCAGAAGTGCTTTACTAATCTCTAAATGTCCGCTACTGCTTACAGGTAAAAATTCCGTTAACCCCTGTAAGATCCCTAACACCAAGGCCTCAAACCAATTCATCAACTCTATAAATTATCAAGATTTGTTATTAATCAGAGGATTTACGCATAATGGCCCACATTTCGAAAATAAATCCGGCCAGAACAACAATGGGCGCCAACGTAATTCTTCTAAAACTGAAAATCTCACTGCCATTAAATACATTGGGATCTTCACTTCTGCCTCCTATCATCAGTGCAAATCCAATAATTATTATTATAAAACCAATGAGGAGATAGGTGTAATTTTCTTTCGGCAAAGCAAAATTATCCAGATCTTTTTTACTGCTATCTTTTTGAGTCATATATCAGGTATATAATTTATCTGTTTTAATGCGTATATATTTTGATACAGCAGCATATGTTGAAAGCCAGTTTATTATTATTCCCAATACCATAACAATGGTAAAAAGCAAAAGTAATACTTTCATGTCGTTGAGACGAATTATTCCACTCATCTCACTCTGAAGAAAATAAATCAGCCCGATCAATACAGCTAATGCTATCAATGCTCCAATAATTCCCTGTAAAACACTCCGAAATAGAAAAGGCCTGCGTATATACCCTGCAGTAGCACCCACAAGTTGCATAGTTCGAATAATAAACCGTTTGGAATAGATGGCAAGTCGTATTGTATTATTAATAAGTGCAACAGCGATTAAAAGAAGAAAACTGCTAAATATAAGTACTACCAATGATATTTTCTTGATATTTTCATTAACTGTATGAATCAGGTTTTTCTGATAATACACCTCTTTAATCTGATCAAATTCTTTCAATTCGCTCTCAATTACTGCAATGCTGTCATTATTGGCATACGAAGCTAAGAATTTTACTTCGATCGAGGGAAGCAATGGATTGTGCCCGATATGTTCGATAAAATCTTCTCCCAGTTCCTGCTGCAATTCAATAGCAGCCTTTTCTTTTGGAATATAAACAGTTTCTTTAACATAACGTTTGGCATCGAGAGCTTTTTGAATCTGAAAAATATCTACCTCCCTGATGTTGTCTTTCAGTATAACTTTAAAAATTATATTTCCCCTGACATAATCGGATATTCTTTTAGTGTTCAGTAAAAGAAGACCGATTGATCCGAGAAGGATCAGAAGAAGAGAAATACTGACAGTGGAAGTAAAATATGAACTTCGTAATCGGCGTTTTTCGATTTTTACTTCGCTTTTTGACATAATTTTTTGCCCTCTGAAATCCAAAAATAAGAAGAAATATCAGTTAGATGATAATATTATCAATACAAAAAATGTTAAGAATGTTCAATCCATATAAGATATCCAACCGAATTTATCCTTCTCATCGCCTGTTTGAATAGCTGTTAGCCGATGATATAACTTGCTGCAAACCGGACCTGGCGTATTCTCTTTGCAAAATTGGTAAATTTTATTCTGGTCGGGATCAACTATTTTCCGTATGGGTGTTATAACGGCTGCCGTTCCACATGCACCCACTTCTTCGAATTCTGAGAGCTCTTCGACAGCTACAACTCTGCGCTCCACTTTCATCCCCATATCTTCGGCTAATTGCATAAGACTCATATTTGTAATTGAAGGTAAAATCGATTTGGAATCGGGTGTAACATAGGTATTCTTTTTTATGCCAAAAAAATTTGCCGGACCAGCTTCATCGATGTATTTTTTTTCCCGTGCATCGAGATAAAGAGTCGTACTAAAACCTGCATCATGAGCATCTCTCAAGGAAAGAAGACTCGCTGCATAGTTACCTCCAATTTTATACGAGCCAGTACCTAAAGGTGCAGCACGATCGAACTTTCTGCATATCATTATATCGACTGGTGCAAAACCATCCTTAAAATAAGGCCCCACAGGTGTAACAAATACCATAAATAAATATTCTTTGGCAGGCTTTACTCCCACTTCCGGACCCAATCCTAATAAAAAAGGTCTGATATAAAGAGTAGCACCATGTCCGTAAGGAGGAATAAATCGTTCATTAAGCTTTACAGCTTTGAAAATCGCTTCTTTGAACAACTCGGGAGGGACCTCAGGCATAATAATGCCTTTGGCCGAATGAAGCATACGCTTTGAATTATCTTCCCAACGAAAAAGTCGTGCTTTCCCGTCTTTTCCCCGATATGCTTTCAGTCCTTCAAATATTTCCTGACCATAATGTAAACAGGTAGAAGCAATATGTAACTCAACAAATTCTGAATCCGACACAAGAATTTCACCCCATTTCCCGTTTTTATAATAACACCGAATATTATAATCGGTTTTCATATATGCAAAAGGAAGATTTTTCCAATCAGTATTTTCCATATTCATCGTTTATCGGTAAATATTTGATTGCAGGGCGGCAAATATATAGAATTGAAAAATTCAAAACAATGATTGTTAAACATACATTAAAATAGTATATTTCATATACCATAATATACTTTAGTTTTTTAAATTTAATTCTTATCTTAAACCTTTGAAATAACCCTATAATAAAATGGAGCAGGAAAAAAATGTTATTCTCGTTACCTGGGATTTTACTGAAAAATCCGAATATGCTCTTGAACATGCTATCAATGCAGGTAAAAAGCTACATCACACTATTGGTTTGGTTCATATCGTCAAAAAAGAGAACGAAATCAATGAAGCTAAAGAGCGAATTAACGGAGTGCTTTCCAGTAAATATCCCAGTATTGAGCCAAAACCTATCGTAATTGTTAAAGATGGAAATATTTTTTCCACAATTACTGATTTAGCAAACGATATGGAAGCTAACCTGATTTTCATGGGAACACATGGTATTAAGGGAATGCAAAAATTCCTCGGCAGCTGGGCTTTAAAAGTAATTGCCCATACAAAGGTCCCTTTTATTGTAGTTCAAGATAGACCTAAGAAAGATATTTATTCAAAAGTTGTGATCCCTGTTACTTTTCGAAAAGAAAACAAAGAATGCATTAACTGGGTTGGCTATTTTTCCCGTCATTTTAGTACACGTTTTTATATTTATAAAGCCAAACACAGTGACCCCAATTTTGTTAAAGGCATCGATTCCAATATCTTTTTCCTGACAAAATTTTTTACAAGTAAAGGTATTGCTTACGAAATAGCGGATGCAGAAGAGTATTCGGATTTTGTACTTCAAACTACCAAGTATGCAAAGGAAATAGATGCCGATGCCATTTTACTCATGGTCACAAAAGATATCGGATTGGCAGATTATGTGCTTGGAGCCCATGAGCAGTATATAATTGCTAACGAAGCTAAGCTTCCAGTTATCTGTATCAATCCTAAACCTCCCAAACTAGGCGGAAGCTTTAGCGCTTCAGGAGGATAAAAGAAGAAATTTAATATGACTTTTAAAAAACAAGGGCTTCATGTCCTTGTTTTTTTGATTTTAATAAAATGAAAATTGTATTTGCAACAAATAATCAACATAAATTATCAGAAATCAAACATGCTATAAGTGATAACATTAGTATTGTCAGTCTTAAAGATGTTAATATATTTGAAGAGATCCCTGAAACACAGGATACTATTGAAGGTAATGCCATACAAAAAGCTCAATATGTTTACAATAAATATGGTATCAATTGTTTTGCCGACGATACTGGTCTTGAAGTAACGACGCTTAATAACCAACCAGGAATTTATTCTGCCCGTTATGCCGGACCAGAATGTTCTTCAGAAAAAAACATAATCAAATTGTTAGGAGAACTTCAGAATTATAAGGATCGGTCGGCAAGGTTTCGGACAGTAATCGCTTATACAGAAGGAAGCAATATCTTTACATTTGAGGGTATTGCAGAAGGAACAATAGCTTTTAAACCCGTTGGAATTGAAGGTTTTGGCTACGATCCGGTATTTTTTCCTAAAGGTTATGATCAAACTTTTGCCGAAATGAGACTTGAACAGAAAAATGCTATATCGCACAGAGCCAAGGCCTTAAGAAGTTTTATAGATTTTTTGACCTCACGTTATAAGTAGATTCTTTAACACTTGAATAATTTCGTGTAGTGTAATTGCGTATTATATTACCTTCGAGTTTATTCTTGGGAAAAACATTAAAAATTATTTTAGCATGAAAATTGGATGCATTTTTAAACCGACAATAGTTATTTCCTTCCTTCTGATTGTTAAAATTACCGATGTCTATCCACAAAATATTTTGCAAGGTGAATGGCACGATCATCTTTCATACCGCACATGTTTAAGAATAGCTGAGACTCAGGAATGGATTTATTGTGCAAGTGAATCAGGATTAATATCATACAATAAGAATACCAATGACACAAGAAAGCATTCCAAAGTCACAGGCTTGTCCGATGTACTAATAAATACCATTGCATATTCAGAAGAGACAGATTATCTGATTGTTGGTTATGTAAATGGTAATATCGATCTGTTGCGTGAAGGACAAACCCCTATAAATTTGACAGATATTAAACGAAGAATAATGACTACCGATAAAAGAATAAATAAAATTCTAACTCATGGACATTATGCTTATCTGGCATGTGGCTTTGGAATTGTGGTACTGAATCTTGAAAATATTGAAGTTAAAGAAACCTATTATCTGGGTGAAAGTGGTACTTTCCTGAATGTGAATGATATTGCTATTTCTAATAATATACTTTATGCAGCAACAGAATCGGGCGTTTACAAAGCAGACCTGAATAGCCCGAACCTACTCGACTACTCTTATTGGTCGCGATTGGAATTTTTACCACAAGCCTCCAATGAATACACGCAAATTGAAAACCACCAAAATACGTTATTTGCTGTTTACAGCAATATGTTATCAGGCTATGATAAAATAATCTCTTTTAATGAAAATGATTATCAACCCTGGACTTATTATAATGATACAACTATAAATGATCTGTATTCAAGAAATGGCTATCTTACGATAGCTGCTCCAACGCATGGAACAATTTATAATGAGAATAATATCATACTTAATGATTTCACTGCTTATGGTGTTCAACATATCTATGTAAGTGATCAGGGAACCTTTTATGCTGCCTGCACTTATAGTGGCTTTATAAGTCTTAAAGAAGATAATACCTTTCGTTATTATTCTATTAACGGTCCCCGATATTCAAAAGTTACCAGAGTTGCTGCAAAAAGTGACCATATCTGGATTACCTCGGGAGCCCCATCTAGTTTAAACAAACAGAAACCATGCTCGATCTATTCCTATATTGATGGAAAATGGACCAGTTATACTCAAGATAATGATCAGATCATGAATTTAACAGGAAATACTTATAAGATTGTTATCGATCCAAAAGATCTCACCCATGTTTTTGCAGGTACATTCGGTTATGGAATTGTCGAATTTCGCAATGGTGAAACTATAAATCTTTATAGAAAAGATAATGTTGAAATATTTTCCGACATAAGAGATGCAGTAGGTATTCGAACTTCAGGTATTCAATTTGATGCTCAAAATAAGCTTTGGATTTTACTTGATCTAGTAGCAAATCCTTTGTTTACACTTGATT
Organism: uncultured Bacteroidales bacterium; assembly: GCA_964569585.1. Lineage (GTDB taxonomy): Bacteria > Bacteroidota > Bacteroidia > Bacteroidales > UBA10428 > UBA10428. The sequence goes on from CAZMVE010000058.1 coordinate 17,729, forward strand.
CGGAAGGCAACTGGGACCGTCCGCAAATTTCGAATTCCATATTATCCAGAGATAATGTACAATATTATGATTTACTAATAACCAGTAGAGGACAAATTTGGATTCTTACATTTAATGCCGAAATAATTGTTCTGGAAGAAGAAGCCGAAGGTTTGTACAGGCAAAAAACCTTTCTTATGAGAAACCAATATGAAACTCTTATCAATAAAGCCAATTGTCTGGAAGAAGATAATGAAGGAAATATATGGGTAGGGACAAACAATGGACCTGTGATCTATTATTCACCATGGAATGTATTTCAGTTGAGTGAGGTTAATGGTTATCAGATACCTATCCCTCGAAATGATGGAACTAACAATGTCGATCTTTTCCTTTTTAGTGAAGCTGTTCTTGACATCAAAACCGATGGAGGCGACCGAAAATGGTTCGCTACAGCACATTCAGGAGTTTTTCTCACTTCGCCCGACGGAAAAGAAACCCTGGTAAACTTCAGAGATGATAATTCTCCTTTGCTCTCTAATGGAATAACAGGGATTGATATCAATGAAAAAAGCGGTGAGGTTTTTATTGCTACCGATTTAGGGCTAGTTAGTTATGGGGGTATTGCAACTACAGGATTTGATGACTACTCAAATGTTTACGTTTACCCTAATCCGATCCGCAGAGAGTATGACGGACCTATTACTGTTGCAGGTCTGGTTGAAAATTCGATTGTCAAGATTACTGATATTAATGGTATTCTGGTATGGGAAACCAAATCGCTCGGTGGTCAGGCTGTTTGGGATGGCAGAAATTTTAAAGGCGATCGGGTTGCAACCGGAGTTTATTTAATTATGCTTGCCACCGAAGATGGCTTGAAATCGCACATTACGAAACTTTTGTTCATGCACTGATGCTTTACAAAACCAGAGTAATCGTATTAAAAAGCGTAAAGTATGGAGACACCGGTCTTGTGGTTCAGATATACACTGAAGATTTTGGACGACAATCTCTCTTAGTTCATGGCGTTCGAAAGAGAAAAAGTAAATTCGGTTATCACTTATTCGAACCTTTATCATTACTTAACTTGGATATGTATTATAAAGAAAACCGTGACCTTCAAACATTAAAAGAGGCCAAATCAAGTATTGTGCTACATCATCTTCTTTCTGATGTAAGAAAAAGCTCAATTGCTATTTTTATTAGTGAAATATTATACCGTTGCCTTCGCGAAGTTGAATCAAACAAGCCTTTGTTCAATTATCTCTTTCACGCAATTCAGATTTTGGATATAGCCGAAGAAGGTTTGGAAAATTTTCATATTGTTTTTCTCATACAGTTAAGTAAATTTCTTGGAATACATCCCAAGAATAATGCTGAACTAATTAATTATAAAATGGTTGGAGGATATCAACTGAATGATTTGTTTGAGTATTCCCTACAAGATATAAATAATTTTAAAATTGAAAGATCCATAAGACAGGAAATACTAAATCATTTAATTATTTATTATCGAGCTAATCTGGAAGGCATGGGAGAAATAAAATCACTTCAGGTTTTACATGAAGTGTACTTTTAGTATACTATATATTACATAGTTAGTTGTTACTTATTATC
>CAZMVE010000059.1:0-4382 GCA_964569585.1 uncultured Bacteroidales bacterium
CTAATTTATTGATTATTTTTATATGTTTCAAGTGCATACCCCAGTTAAAATTATTCCGGAAAAGAAACCGACCTTATGTTGAACAGGAAACTTCATCCTCAAAAATATATATTTTAAATTTATGTAATAATTGAATTTGACACTTGTTTTTCATCTGTTATACCTTTGTTGGATTAATAATTAGTTACTTGAACCGCAACTAATTATAAACTATTGATTTTTATCTTGTTTAGATCGTAATAAATAATGTAATTTCATTCCATATATCCTGTTTGAATGAGAATTGTGATAGCCCTGGGAGGAAATGCGCTACTTAAGAAAGGTGAGCCACTGACTGCAAAAAATCAGCGCGCCAACGTGCGTATTGCAGCTGAGGCACTTGCTCCGCTGGCAAGGGACCATGAACTAATAATTTCCCACGGTAATGGTCCGCAGGTGGGTTTGCTTGCTCTGCAAGCCTCTGTTTACAGTGGGGAAGATGCTTTTCCGCTCGATGTTATCGGTGCTCAAACAGAAGGCATGATTGGATATATGATTGAGCAGGAATTAGGAAATATCCTGCCTTTCGAACAGCCATTTGCCAGTATTCTGACAATGGTTGAGGTTAGTAAGGACGATCCTGCCTTTCAGAATCCGACAAAACCAATCGGACCGGAATTCGGGGAAGAAGATGCCAAAAAGTTAATGCAGGAAAAACACTGGGTGATGCGTGAAGAGAGCAATAAATGGCGTAGGGTTGTGCCCTCGCCTATTCCTCAGCGAATTTTTCAACTTCGCCCAATTAAGTGGTTGCTTGAAAAAGGTACAATAGTAATTTGTACAGGTGGTGGCGGTATACCTACCATGTATAATGACGAAGGAAAACTATCGGGAGTGGAAGTTGTTATCGATAAAGACTATGCCGGTGCGTTGCTGGCAAAGGAACTCAATGCCGACTTATATATTATGGCAACTGACTCTGATGCGGTATATGAAAGCTGGGGAACTCTTCATGCTAAAGCCTTAAGAAATGTAAGTTATAGCGACCTAGAGCATCTTGATTTTGCTACCGGTTCCATGGGGCCCAAAGTAATTTCAGCCTGCTGGTTTGCTGAAAAAACACGAAAAAAGGCTGCTATTGGAGCCATTAGTGATCTTAAAAAAATCATTTCCGGTGAGAAAGGTACCATTATCTCACCGGGAACAAACAGGATTAAGGAAGTTTTTGGACATATTTTATAAACCTGACAGCAAATAAAGTCGCATTATCTTGTAATATTAAACATCATTCCAGGCTTATATATATATAAGCTAAAATGGGGGGAAATCGGATTTATTATTGAAGAGCCTCATTGAGCCATTCGATGGCCATATTTTCATCGTTAAATATCCGGGTAGGCAATAAAGGTGGGCTAAACTTCATATATAAATTTATCAAAGGCTTATGCAATAAAGAATTCATAATAATTGCCACCGCTTTAACAGTCGATTTATTCTGATTTCCAAAATGTTTCCTGGCCTCACTACTCATAAAAACCATCTGCCGGATATCAACTAGATTTGCATGTACTTCATTACCTGTAATTTTACTTGCTATTTCTGTTATTTGAAACGCAGCATCAAGATCGATATTTGACTTTTTATGCATACGCATAAACAGAATCCTATCCTTTGTATAGTTGATCTCAGCTATTCCTGGAATTGATTGAGTAGTTTCCATACAAGACAATTTATATTATAGCTTCATATTAAAGATAGCTATAATTTACATAATTATAAATATACCAGTAAAATCTATTATGAACCGTGAGGTAAGAATTCTTGTTACAAAACTGATTCTTTCTATTTTTAAATAAAGTCTTTAGAATTAAATACAGGCTTAAAGACAAAAAAAAAGCTCCGCGAAAACGGAGCATAAGATTAAAATGTATGTCGATCCTTATATTTATCCAACCTTTTTTACATTGACAGCATTTAATCCTTTTTTACCTTGTTGAAGCTCAAATGTTACTTCATCACCTTCAGTGATACGATCAATCAGTCCACTGACATGAACAAAATGCTCTTCACCGCTTTCATTATCTTTAATGAATCCATAACCTTTTGATTCGTTAAAAAATTTTACTTTACCTTCTTTCATATTAATAATTAAATAATTTGCAATAAAGTTAAATGAAATTTATTAAAAACACTGCTTTTTTATACCAAAATTCAAATTCTTATAGAATAAATACACTGATATACAAATAGTTATACTAAAATTTGCAGCATTGTCTTGACTAGGTATAAAAAAAGGCCTTTTATAATAGAAGGCCTTTTGCTTGTAATCGAAATTCAATACATTATTCCTTAATAAATGTGTCAGAATAAACGCCACTGTTTGTCTGAACTTTAATCATATAAAGTCCGTTCGTCAGGTCAGCAACATGTATTAAATCTACATCAGTAATATTCCGTACAACCGTTCCGGCAATGTTTATGATCTGAATGCTTTCAATCTCTTCAGCACAAAAAAGATTCAGTTCATCATTTACGGGATTTGGATAGATTCTGAATTGTTCACGGTCAGTAAGTTCTAAATTATCTGGTCCACCCGGATCATCTCCCACAAAAGAAACTGTACCAATCCATAAAGTATCTCCAACCAGTGCGCTCCATCCGGTAGTTTCCTGTCCTGCCACTTGAATTCTTTCTACCGTTCCTGTCTCAGCAATAGGTACTGTATATTCAATAAACTCAGCACTACTTGCACTTCCTAATGAACCAATTTCAACAGAAAAATCGGCATTGGCCAATTTAAGGAAGGTATTGATTTCACTAATATCAAATCCAGATGTTCCTACACTGTATTTGGCAGTTGTAGTAAAATCAGTATGAAATTCTTCTGCTTCGACAGCATCAACTGATATGTATGATTCCCATGCATTAAGTATAATCTGGCAATAATTAACTCCTTCAATTTCCACAATAGTCATACCAGCTGGAAGATTACCAGGATCGTAAGTAGCAGGATCAAAAATTACCTGCGCTTTTAGGGTAAAAAGTGCGGTAATTAGTAAACATGATAAAAGTAAATTTTTTTTCATAGCGATTGTAAATTAGTTTAAGTATTAGGTTAAGTGAAATGTATAATAATTTAGGATCACAAAAAGAACTATTGCGAAACTAAATTCGGATATGAATTTATAAATATTTTCAGAATATCAATTGTTTTATTCTGTTATCAATACAATTATTTATTCAATTTTTCCAACTTAATAAATCATGTAACAAAATGTTACATAATTTATATAGTATTAGGTCACCTGTACTTCAATTAAGAATTATCTTCTTATATAAGCTTCTTGTTCCGCTGATACATTGTATTAAATATACACCCGGAGCTGCTTCTATTTGAAATTCCATAGAGTGATTCGAAACATCCAGTTCACTGATCAACCTTCCATTAAGATCGAGTATTCGCAATGAACTGATGTTCTCGAGCCCGCTGATTGTAAAATTACCGTTAAGAGCAGGATTGGGAAATAAAGTAATGGTAAATGCCGGCCCATCTGTCAAGGATGTTACAATGCAATCTCCATCAAAATATGTATTTGACACATAATCTTTTAGCCATGTCATTGCTGGTCGCTCTGTACCGTCCGCTTTTAAAAGATAGGCATTACTTCTCCATAAACCTGGCCGGTAGCCCCATAGAGTGATACCTTTCACGGCAGGGTGTTCCCATAGAACAGGAAATACTCTCTGATAATTCGTTAACTGAATCTGATCGGCAGGGCCATCGATATCAAATTCAGTTACATAAACAGGCAGGCCCGTTTCGGAAAGACTATTAAGATTATTTATCATATCAGAAGTCGATCCAGTAGTAGAAAATGCATGGCCCTGTACCCCAATTGCATCGATCAGATCTTCAGCCTGTAAAAGTTCAATTATATTAATATAGGTCTGAGTGCTAGCTGCACTATTAACAATGCTGTATTCATTAATCATCAAATCAGAAGTGGGAAAATAAGTACGGGCTAACCTGAAAGCTTCCAATACCCAGTCCCAACCTGTTGATCCGCTTCCTCCCAATGCTTCGATATAATTTCCATTTCCGGTGCCACTTGGCGGATCATGAATGGGTTCGTTAACAACCTGCACAACATCTATATCATCATACCGGGTAGCTACTTCCGAAAACCACTCCTCAATTTCCTGACGTTGTTCTGTAGTGTTTAAGGTTTCAATCCATGTGGGTTGTTGATTTCCCCAAATTAATACATGCAAATTAAAGGGATAACCATTATCCTTTGCCAGATTATAGGCAGAATCTAATATGCTCCAATTCATGTTATCCCTAATACCTTCAACCGAAGCCCACTTACCTGCATCTTCAGGAATAACCTGGTTCCATAATA
>CAZMVE010000059.1:4482-6156 GCA_964569585.1 uncultured Bacteroidales bacterium
AAAAAGCTATCATCATTATCAGCAGCTGAACCCACTCTAACTCTACCGTAAAGATCATAAAAACCCGAATCGGGGAATGTAACATTAAAAGTGATAACACGTTCACTCCTCCCAGGATTACCGGAATTGACGAGATCGGTTTGAGTAGTAACATAAATTGTATCTCCATCAGAAAGAATATCGAATTCTGTTCCCACTACCCCATCTTCAGCTTCCAATATTATGGGTTCACCTTGTCCAAAAACAGTCAGATTTATAACCACTGCCTGGACTACTATTACTAAGAAGTATAATTTTTTCATCACATCATTTTTTAGAATGAAATTGAAGAATAAAAATAGTTAGTGATAGATAAAGGCAGATTTAATTCTCAAAAATAATCATTTTTTCAAATGCTAGAAGGATTATAACCTGCTATAGAACATTTATGTATATAATACATTATTAGGCTAAAAGTTACTAAATTTTCATATAGAATCCCTGTGTATGATAATAAAAAAGAAGAATAACTAGTTAATACAGATTATTATAAAAGTATATGAACAGGCTTTATATGTACTATATTATTTAATAATTTTATATCGTGGTTTCATAGTAAGTTCAAATATTAGTAAGTCAATATTTCAACGGACTTGAATTCAGCCTAATAGCTGGATTTTTTATATTCTATAGAGTGGTAAAAAAAGTATACAGATCATACATCGGATCATTCCATGGACTTCGAAAAGAAGTATGGTGGCTTGCACTGGTAACTCTTATCAACCGGGCAGGAACCATGGTTGTTCCTTTTATGTCGCTTTACCTGACTTCCGATCTTGGCTTTTCACTTAAACATGCGGGATGGGCCATGTCGGTTTTTGGTTTGGGTTCTGTAATAGGTTCCTGGCTTGGCGGAAAGTTGACAGATAGAATTGGTTTTTATCCTGTGATTTTCTGGAGCCTGTTGCTTTCAGGTTTCATGTTCGTAGCTCTTCAGTTTCTGCATTCCTTTGTCGGATTTTGCATCGGAATATTTCTTTTGATGGTTGTTGCTGATACCCTACGTCCGGCAATTTATGTAGCATTGAATGCTTATAGCAAGCCTGCTAACAGAACCCGATCGGTGACTCTTATCCGACTGGCTATTAATCTGGGCTTTTCATTAGGACCTGCGGCAGGTGGAATGATAATAGCATTATCGGGTTATGGAGGCTTATTTTGGATCGACGGATTTACCTGTATTTTAGCCGGATTACTTTTTATCTACCTGCTTGATAAAAGAAAGGCACATCATGAATCGGTTCAGCAAAAGAAGAAAGCTGATCATTCACCTTACAGAGATAAGCCTTATCTGTTGTTTCTGCTTATTGTACTGATAATTGCTTTTGCTTTCCTGCAGTACTTCTCAACCATTCCACTTTTTTACCGGGATGTTCACTCATTATCGGAAAAATACATAGGACTACTCATGGCAATAAATGGATTCCTGATTTTTGCTATTGAAATGCCTCTTATTAAATATTTTGAGCACTTGCAACATTCAATTTTCAATATTTTATTTATCAGCACTTTACTTATTGCATCCAGTTTTTTTATAATAAATCTGACAGGTTGGAATGGAATTCTGGTTATGGGTATGATTCTGGTAACCTTTGGTGAAATGCTTAATTTCCCCTTTCTGAACCGATTTGCACT
>CAZMVE010000059.1:6256-7463 GCA_964569585.1 uncultured Bacteroidales bacterium
TATAGCGGCTGAATAAATGCAGTACTTCCCACATTCCCGTATTCCAGTGCCAGGGTGTAAAAATTTTAACACCTTCATTGGCAAAGGTTCCCAGTATTGAAGCATACCAAATTGCAGTTACGTTGGGTTCTGCATCCTGAATACCCATTTCCGAAACACTGAAAGTAACACCATGCTCACTTCCCAAATATTCATCGAGCCAATCGCTGCATCGTTCGAATATGTATTCTTTTGTTATACTGTTATCCCATCCGCCATTTACACACTTAACGCCATTAGCACCGGGATAATCGTACGTCCGGTCGAAGAATACACGGTAAAGTTGTACAATATCAGCAGGATCATCTTCATAAGGATAAAAATGCAGGTCGAGAACATCAAGCAATCGTATGCCACTCTCTTGCTGCTCCTCGGCAATGCGGAGTATGAAATATTCCAGCCAGCAATAATTATGTTCCTGATAGGGTATTGAACTGTTGTTCCAGCTATACCATTGCCATTCGTTCGCAATCACGGGTCCCACAATTTTAATATCCGGAAATTTAGCCCTGGCTTTTTTAGCAACCTCAAAAAAACGCTGCATAAACGCTTCAGCCGAAATTTGTACCGGCATTATATCATCATGCGTCCCAAACCAGATCTCAGGCTCATTATCCATACTCCAGTAACAAATTGTCTGACTTTTCAATCCCAGGCCTCCGGATCCGAACCAACGGTCCAAAATACCTACCGTAGAATCAGTAGGCCAGTTTATCAGATACAAATCCGGATCACCATCTACCAGTGCATCTGATCCTCCGGAAGGATTTACAACTCCCCCTCCGGCAAGGTTCTGGGATACTCCGCTCCACCACTGCGAGTTATTATATTCCCAATCATTAAAATTATGACCGGTATTCGAAGCCGATTTCCCGATAAGCTGAAAGGCCCACATGCCCATCGCTTCCGGCAGGTTTCCCTGCAGACTCTGAGCTTCATAATCCCAGTCATGAGAATATACATTATTGTACCAGTCGGGGTGACTTGTAAGCTTTAATCTCCAGTTATATTTTGTGGCATTGTTACCCCCGTTTTCACGAAAAAAAGTTACTCCCGCATCCCGCAGGAATTGCCATTCCGAGGCAGACAGGGAATTACTTGGATTATCGGAAAGGCAGTTGTTTTTACCGTAGATATATGGTGAGATTGGTGCCCTTCCTGATGATGC
>CAZMVE010000059.1:7563-15947 GCA_964569585.1 uncultured Bacteroidales bacterium
TATTGGACAAGACTGAAGATCAAATGAAGCTTTTGAATGTTGAAGCTTTAAAAAATAATGCCATCCCTCGCTCGGTAAATAATACCGATGAAATCAGATGGATAGATGATGATCTGGATTGGACAGAGGGTTTCTGGCCGGGTATATGCTGGATGTATTTTCAATATTCGGGAGATACACTTTGGGAAAATGCAGCTATCAGATCACAAAACAGATTTATTAAGCATCGGTTTGATACATCAACTCACGACCTGGGATTTATTTTCAATAATTCATTCGGCAAAGCCTACCGTATCACTGGCGAAGAAAAATATAAAACCATTCTGATTGATGCTGCCAATTCGCTGGTTACCAAATATAATCCGATTATTGGCTGCACTAAAAGTTGGGACTGGGCACCGGATCGCTGGCAATTTCCGGTAATAATAGACAATATGATGAATCTTGAACTCCTATTTGAAGTTTCGCAGATAACTAAGGATTCCATGTATAGAGAAATTGCAATACATCATGCTAATACTACACTAAAAAATCATTTCCGTCCCGATTTCAGTTGTTTTCATGTTGTTGATTATGATACCTTAACAGGCTGGGTAATCGGGAAACAGACCCATCAGGGATTTTCCGATAACAGTGCATGGGCACGCGGTCAATCCTGGGGCCTGTATGGCTTTACACTATGTTTCAGATACACTAGAGATTCTGTTTATCTAATTCAGGCACAACATATTGCAGACTATATAATAAGCCAATTACCTGATGATGGCATTCCACCCTGGGATTATTTCGCATCCCATCACTTGAAAAAAATTAAGGACGCATCGGCTGCCGCAATACTTGCTTCTGCTCTGATCGAACTGGAAGAGTACACACAAAATAAACAATACCTCGCCGTTGCCATTAAAATAATGAATACCTTAAGCAGTAAAAAATATTTAGTGCGACCTGGTCATAATTATTATTTTGCAATGAAGCATAGTGTAGGAAGTTTTCCTGAAAATAGTGAAGTTGATGTACCTATTATTTATGGTGAGTATTATTTCATCGAAGCACTTTTACGACTACAAGAAAAGCAACAGTAGGATCAATTTTAAAACTACTTTGATTTCATAGGATTAGACATAATGAAGAATAAGGTATCCCCTATCTGATCACGACTGGTAAAGTTTACAGGCCGATTGAGAAGATTGCGAAGTGTGAAGTAATTTTAATTTTATAACCATAGTCGTATATGAAAGTTTTATTTATATTTTAGTGTCTATGTATTAAAGTATCTGGTTTTCAATAATTTAATATTAAAATCAACACACAGAATTATTATTATCTGAAATAAAAACCAGGATATATCGTCTTTATCCCACTCCTTTCAACTGTTGCGTTTGGTTATCGAATTCAAAGTGAAAGTAGTTATTTTAAACAGATTCCAATTTATAAAGGTTTTCTTTGAAAGTACTGCTATTACAGGATAGTATATCATATTTGAACAAATTCATTCAAGGATAACCTGGTATCCTTTAGAAAATATAAACAGCGAATGGAATTATTATTAAGCATAATATATATCCTTCTCAATTAGGAATGCTTTGATGAAATGTAAGTTTCTGTTAGAGGATAGGAATCTAAAGTATTTCAAACAACAGCCTCAAGATCGAAATCATCAGCTCCTGTTATAGTTGCATTATAAAATTCTCCAACAGTAAGATTATTTCTACTTCGTATTATAACTTCATTATCTACTTCGGGGGAATCACCCTCAGTTCGTCCTATAAAATATTCGTTTTCCACTCTGTCTATAATTACTTGAAGCGTGGTCCCAACTTTAAGTTGGTTTAATTCACAGGATATCTCACGTTGTACACTCATTATCTTTTCCATACGTTCATGCTTGATCTCTTCAGGAATAGAATCAGAGAAATTACGCGCCCCATAAGTATCTTCTTCCTCACTATAGGCGAATACTCCCAGCCGGTTGAACCGGACTTTTTGCACGAATTCCACCAGTTCTTCAAACTCACGGGGTCCCTCTCCTGGGTGACCTACCATTAAAGTGGTCCGGAGAGTAATGTTAGGAATCGATTCTCTGATGGTTTGTATTAATTTATAGGTCTGCTGTTGAGTAATACCTCTGCGCATTTTTTTCAATACAGGATTGCTTATATGTTGAAAAGGAATATCGAGGTAGTCACACAGCGTGTTATGATGTTTCATAATATCAAGTACTTCCCTGGGAAAAGATGCAGGATAGGCATAGTGAAGGCGTATCCATTCCAGATTTTCGATATTGACAAGTTGGAGCATTAATTCAGGTAGTTTCTGTTTTCTGTAAATATCTACTCCGTAATAACTTAGATCCTGAGCAATAAGAATTAATTCCTTAACTCCCTGATTAATAAGATTTCGTGCTTCAACAATGATATCCTCCATAGGTCTTGACCGATGTTTTCCACGCATAATTGGAATGGCACAAAACGAACACTGTCTATCACAGCCTTCTGAAATCTTCAGGTAAGCATAATGCGATGGAGTAGTGAGAATTCGTTCCCCAACTAAATCTTGTCTATAATTATAACCTAAGGTTCTTACGATATCCTGAATATTATTGGTACCGAAATACTGATCCACTTCGTTAATTTCCTTTTCCAGATCAGTTTTATACCGTTCTGAAAGGCAACCCATCACATATAAACTCCGGATATCTCCCCGTTCTTTGGCTTTGGCAAACTGTAGAATGGTATCCACTGATTCTTCCTTGGCATCCTTAATAAAACCGCAGGTATTGATAACAACCGTATCTGCTCCTGATGAATTATCGTTATGTACAAATCGTAAGTCATTAGCTTCGAATTGTTTCATCAGCTTTTCGGAGTCAACAAGATTTTTTGAACAACCCAGTGTTACTATATTGATCAAATGTTTGTCCGGTTTTGTTTTCATGCCAGATTGTAAGCTAGAATTGAAACAATTGTTTGCTCGTTTCACCCAGTAAAACAGGAACTTTAAGGTAATGTTCCGGGAAGAAAATGGGATTTTGATCAACACGGAATATTACTAAGAAAAAAGAGAATCGACAAATACTTCTCTGTCAAAAAGTTGTAGGTGTTCAAGCTTTTCGCCGATACCTATATATTTTACAGGAATTTTAAACTGATCGGATATTCCAAGAACGACTCCTCCTTTGGCAGTCCCGTCAAGTTTGGTAATAGCCAGTGCATTAACTTGCGTGGCCAGAGTAAATTGCTTTGCTTGTTCAAAAGCGTTTTGCCCCGTCGATCCGTCAAGAATAAGTAATACTTCATGAGGTGCGTCAGAAATAACTTTTTCCATAACCCGCTTAATCTTCGAGAGCTCATTCATCAGGTTCAGCTTATTATGCAGTCGGCCGGCTGTGTCAATAATTACTACATCAGCATTATGAGTTTTAGCTGAGTTTAGGGTATCGAAAGCTACGCTGGCCGGATCGGATCCCATTTTTTGTTTTACTATGGGAACATCAACCCTTTCGGCCCATATCGTAAGCTGATCGACAGCAGCGGCCCTGAAAGTATCAGCTGCTCCTAGCAAGACAGATTTTCCGGCTTTTTTATAATGATGGGCCAATTTACCGATTGTTGTTGTTTTTCCAACTCCATTCACGCCAACCACCATAATTACATAGGGTTTAGCAGGCAGAGGGGATTCAAATCCGGTAATATCTTCAAGATTATTCTCGGCAAGAAGTCCGATAATTTCTTCTTTAAGGATTACATTCAGTTCATTAGTATTCAAATACTTATCTTTAAAAACTCTTTTTTCGATTCGTTCAATGATCCGAAGTGTTGTTTCCACGCCCACATCTGAAGTAACCAGGACCTCCTCAAGATTGTCCAATACTTCATCATCGATAGAAGCTTTTCCGACAACAGCACGCGAAAGTTTCCTGAAAACCGATTCCTTGGTTTTCTCAAGTCCTTTGTCAAGGTTTTCTTTATTTTCTTTTGTGAAAAAAGGAAATTTGGCCATGCTCAGCGAGTAAAATTAATCCTAAAGCTTTTTTATCGAATAAAAAAAGCCTTCTTTAGTAGAAAGGCTTATAAGTTCGAGATAATTTTTAAATATCCGGTTACTTCGTAAAAAAATCTTTTATATGATCGTTATGTATCATTTCTTCCTGAAAGGCATAAGCACCGGATTTTTCAGATTTGACCATTTTAATGCAACGGACAAATAATCTACCTTCGCCGGTCTTTAATGATGCTACTACTTTTTTTGCCATACTCTAATTATTTAATTTCCCGATGTACAGTAACTTTCTTAAGAATTGGATTATATTTTTTGCGCTCCAGTCTATCGGGAGTATTCTTTCGATTCTTGGTAGTAATATAACGCGAAGTACCTGGCATTCCAGAATTTTTATGTTCTGTGCACTCTAAAATAACCTGTACCCTGTTTCCTTTCTTTGCCATGTTTTACAATATTAGTACGAAGTTAAAAATCCCTTACTCTTGGCATCTTCAAGCGCCTTTTTCAGTCCTTTCTTATTTATATCCCTCATTCCGGCTGCTGAAACCCTGATATTGATCCAGCGATTCTCCTCCGGTAAAAAATACCTCTTGTCGAACAGGTTGGGCAGAAATCTTCTTTTTGTCCTCCTTTTTGAGTGAGAAACATTATTCCCTACCATCATCTTTTTCCCGGTTATCTGACAAATCCGTGACATTTTTTCCTCAATTTTTTTGTTTTCAAAAAACAGTTCGCAAAGAACGCTAAATAATTTCAAATTATCAAGCAATTCATATACTATTTTTTATGTATTTCAGTGTAACATTTCTTAGCATATTCAAAGCTGTTAGAGAAGTTCTTATTATGTTTCTTTCCCGATTATCGCCGAATAAAAACCGTCGTGATATAACTTTATCCGGTGCAGCAACAGCAATCCAAGTGGTACCAACAGGTTTTTCCGATGAACCTCCGTTGGGTCCGGCTATACCAGAAGTTGCAAGAGAAAAGTCGGTATTCATAAATTTTCTGGCCCCTAATGCCATTTGTTCCACTACTTCGCAACTAACAGCCCCAAACTTTTCCAAAGTATTCTGGTCCACGCGCAGCATGCTCTGTTTGATTTCATTCGAATAGGCTACTATGCCGCCCCTGAAATATACCGATGCTCCCGGAGCCGATGTGATGAGATGGGCAATGCTACCTCCGGTGCAACTCTCTGCAACGGAAAGTTGATAGCTGTATTTTCGCAATATTTCTCCAATTACTTTCGGCAGAGAATCATCATCGTATCCAAATACATTTTGTCCTCCAAGCATAGCAACAATCTTGTTACTTTTCTCATTCAATTTTTTATTAAGATGATCTTTATTATCACCTGATATTGAGAGCCTTAAACGAAGTAATCCTGGTGAAGGCAAGTAAGCAAGTTTTAATTCCTTATCCAGTTCATTTTCGAATTGATCAAGACGATCGGCTATATCTGATTCCGAGAGCCCTATAGTTAAAATTGTTTTCTGAAGATGCACCAGAAGCGTATAATGTTGAAGAATTCGTGGCTTAACTTCATTTTCAAATAATGCCTTCATTTCAAAAGGAACTCCCGGAAGAGAAACAATAATTTTATTTTCTTTTCTGAATAGCATTCCCGGTGCTGTTCCAATTCTGTTTAACAGCGGTTCGCATGTATCAGGTACCTCTGCTTGCCTACGATTTCTCTCTGTCATTTCTCTGCCACGTATGGCAAAGAATTGTGAAATTATATTTAATGAGGCTTCATGCAGTATATAGTTGCCATGAAAAAAACGGGTAAGCGTGTCTTTCGTAATATCATCATTCGTGGGTCCTAATCCTCCTGTAAGTACGATCAAATCCGAATTTTGAACAGAATCATTTAAAGCAGTGATAATTGAATCGGCATCATCACCTATTGATACGGTTCTTCTGACAAAAAATCCCAACTGCGTTAATTGTGCTGCAAGAAAAGTCGAGTTGGAATCGATAATCTGCCCTATCAGTATTTCATCTCCGATTGTAATTATGTCTGCTTTCATTCTTTAATGCAATAATTGAAAAATCCTTGTAAAATTAAAACAACTGCAATTCATAATGATTTATTCTGGATCAGTCAGTATATAATAATTCACTGTGGAAACTATTATTTTTTCAGTGCCCTAATACGTTGCAGAAGTGTAGGATGCGAATAGTGGAAAAAAACGTATGCCGGGTGCGGTGTAAGATTGCTCAGACTTTTAGAGGAGAGCTTCTTAAGCGCTGCAATCAGGTCATCAGAATTGCTATATTTTTTCGCATATTGATCCGCCTGGTATTCGTACGATCTGGATAATTGATTCAGTGCCAGACCAACTACCGTTGATATCGGGCTGTATATAATACCAAAAGCAAGTATCACCATATGTATGCTATGTACCTTGGCTCCCAGTGCCCAGGAGAGCATCGGATTAACTGTAAATAATGAGAATACATAGAGTGTAATTCCTGTCTGAATAACGCCAAGCAAAATGTTCGTCAGCGAGTGTTTTTTCTTATAATGTCCGATTTCATGTGCCAGAACGGCAACAATTTCGTTCTTAGAAAGATCGTTGATCAGCGTATCATAAAGTACAATTCGTTTTTTCGAGCCAATTCCTGTAAAATAAGCATTCGATTTTGTTGAACGCTTCGATCCGTCAATTACAAATACATTTCCAAGATTAAACCCTACTTTTTCACAAAAGGATTGAATAGCATCTTTTAAGGGGCCATCTTCCAAAGGAGTTTGCTTATTAAATAAAGGTACAATTAATGTCGAAGAAAACATATTGATAAAGATCATTATCCCGGTAACAGCAATCCATGCATAAATCCAGAACATTTCCTTAGTAAGCAGATAAATCCAGATGATGAGTGCAGTTACACCACCCCCTATTACTGCCGCCAGAAACCACCCTTTCAGTTTATCAAGGAAAAATGTACCAAGCGAGGTTTTATTAAAACCAAATTTCTCCTCGATAACAAAAGTGTCGTATAAAGCAAATGGTGTATTTACTATATCGGAGGCCAGCATTATAATGGCAAAAAACAATAAAGCTACCAGAATAGGATTTGAAGTTACCGAACGGGCCATCTGGTCGAAATAACCAAATACATGGAAAATAAGAATGCTCAGGATGAGTAAAAAACTAAATGTACTTGTTAACAAAGAAAAACGTTCATTCACTTTTTTATACTCCTGCGATTTATAGTATTGTTCATTATCATAAACATCCTTAACTTCTTCAGGTAATTTACTATCGTAACGCGAAGAGTTGAGCACGGATAAAATGCGTTCGAGAAAGAAATTGAAAATAATAATGCTCATTATCAATATGAACGGAGCATTATACTTACAGGTTAGATGATGCTCCCATATACTCCTGAAGAATAGAAGAGAATACAGGAGGGTTTGATATATCGTAAAGAGAACTATCATCTGAATTGTTTTAGAAAAGCCAAAATTAATAAATATGCGGAATTATATCTTACATTAAAGTTAAGCGATAAAAAAAGGTGTGCTGCCTGATGCATGCACACCTAATACTATAAATAAATCTTTATTTTCATCAGGTTTTCATAGCTCCACAGATACTTATTACCTGTCCGCTTACATAAGATGCCAAATCGGAAGCAAGGAAAAGACAAACATTAGCAACTTCTTCCGGAGTTCCTCCCCGCTTCATTGGAATAAAATTTTCCCATGCTTTGCGTTGTTCTTCACTTAATTTAGCTGTCATTTCCGTGATAATGAATCCCGGAGCCACAGCATTACAACGAATATTGCGCGATCCAAGTTCCTGTGCTATCGATTTTGTGAATCCTATTATACCGGCCTTGGAGGCCGAGTAATTTGCCTGACCCATATTACCATGAACACCGACTACAGAACTTAGATTGACAACAGAACCCCTCCTGTTTTTAAGCATGATAGACTGTACGGCCTTGGTGAAATTAAATACCGATTTCAGGTTTACATTGATAACAGTATCCCATTGCTGTTCCGACATACGCATAAGCAGTGTATCCATAGTGATGCCTGCATTATTTACCAGAATATCAACAGTTCCAAATTCTTTAACTATTTCGTCAACCACCTTTTGTGATTCTTCGAATTTACTGGCATCCGAAGCATAAGCTTTTCCTTTGCCTCCCAAAGTTTCAATTTCTTTAACCAGTGATTCGGTATTTTCATCAAGTCTTAAATCGGTAAAGGCAATGTTTGCGCCTTCCTGTGCAAATCGAAGGGCTATGGCTCTTCCAATGCCACGGGCAGCTCCCGTCACAATTGCAGTTTGTCCGTCAAGTAGTTTCATAAGAATTAAATATTATTTGCGAGCAAATTAAGTAAAGAAAGTTTAATATTTCAAAGGAAT
>CAZMVE010000059.1:16047-19176 GCA_964569585.1 uncultured Bacteroidales bacterium
GCTTCAATAATTGCATCCGCGGCAAAAGCAGGTGGAACAAATATCAGCGAAACTTTAGCCCCAGTTTTTACTACGGCTTCCCGAACTGTATTAAATACTGGTTCCCCCAGATGCTGCTGGCCACCTTTGCCCGGAGTTACACCTCCTACAACTTGGGTTCCATAGGCCATCATTTGCTCAGCATGAAAAGTGCCTTCGCTCCCGGTGAAACCCTGGATGAGGATTTTAGAGTTTTTATTAATTAGAATACTCATGACTTAACTTTTCATGTGTGGCCAAAAATATACTTTTCCTGATTTTTTACAAAAGATTTTTAATAAATCACCTAGCCGGAATGCAAATAGAATTTACTTCGGAAGCATAACGGACATGTACCTATTTATCAACGTGAACAGATCATTGGCATTAATGGGCTTAGCTATATAATCTGTAAATCCTTTGGCTTTAATTTTTCTGATCTCGTCTGCAAAAGCATAGGCAGTCTGGGCAATAACCGGAATTTGTATATCCAGTTTTTTTAGTTCTGCAAGCGCCTCAATACCATTTAAATGAGGCATTTTGATATCCAACAGTATTAATTTGATTCCCGGAGTTGCCTTATACTGATCAATAACTTCCTTTCCATCTTTCGCGTGCATTACCGTTGCTCTTGTTTTCAGGAGGAGTTTTTCCAGATACACAAAATTTGAATAATCGTCTTCACCAACTAAAATTATTTCATCTTTCAGGTCCGGAATACCCCTATTTACCGATTTAGATTCAGGAAGTGTTTCATCTTTCTGAGGAGTAGCTTTAACAGGCAATATAAATTGAAAGACCGAACCGTTTCCCTCTTTCGATATGACTTTAATTTCACCTCCCAAATGTTTTGCCAGTTCCTGCGATATTGATAATCCTAATCCGGCACCACGATAGAGATAATCACCCTCTTCTTCGACCTTCCTGAATCGTTCAAAAATAATATGCTGATGTTCAGGTTTGATACCTATTCCGGTGTCTTTAACATAAAATTTTAATTTGTTCTCCTCTTGCAGCAGTTCGCATCCCACTTCTATTGATCCTTTATGAGTGAATTTTATGGCATTGCTAATAAGGTTAGACAAAATCTGTTTAAGACGCATTTCATCTGTTGTAAGCACCATAGACCTTAATTTATTATCAATATTAACCTGAAAATCGAGTTTTTTATTGATCTCAAGCGATTGTTTTTTAATCTCCAGGCTAAATACTTTATATATGTCATCCAAAATGCTTCCGAGGCTTATATCACTCAGTATGATTTCAAGATGCCCGGATTCTATTTTTGAAAAGTCGATAATATCATTTATTAAATTAAGTAGTATATTATTACTCCCTTCAATGATTTCTTTAAAAGTAAACTTTTCTTCAGGTGTAGAATCCTGATCGAGCAATAATCCACTAAACCCGATTATGGAATTTAAGGGAGTACGAATTTCGTGCGATAAATTTGCTAAAAACGAAGATTTCAGTTGATCGGATTCTTCTGCCTTCTCTTTTGCAACCGTCAATTCTTTAGTCCTTTCATCAACCAGTTCTTCGAGCTTATTTCGATAGTTACTAAGTTCTTCGTACGCTTTTTCGATGTTTGTGTTCTGATTGGCAAGCATTCCGTTCTGATCGATGATCCTTGCATTCAGACTTGATAATTCTATCGTACGTTCTTTAACCCGTTTCTCCAGAATAACATTCTGATTCTTAAGATTCCGTAATCTATCTAAATAATAAGTCACAATCAGTGTTATGAATGCAAAAACGATCAGAATCCAAAACCACCATCTACCCCAGAAAGGCGGTGAAATCAGGATATCGACAGAAATCCCTTCCTCATTCCAGTAACCATCATTGTTCGAAGCTTTAACACGGAAAATATACCGGCCCGGATTAACATTAGTGTATGATGCCTCCCTTTTTGATCCCGCATCGATCCAGTCCGCATCAAATCCTTCAAGTATATATTTGTATTGGTTTTTCTCGTTCGATATATAGTTGATAGCGATAAATTTGAAAGTGAAGAAATTTTGATTATACTTCAGTTTAATAGTTTTTGTACTATTTATATTCCGGGTTAGTAGACTATCATAATCGCCGATAGCAACTGGTTTGTTGAACAGTTCGAAACTTGTCAGATACAAATCCGGGATTCTGGTATTATCAGTAATTTCATCGGGATTGAACATAACAATTCCTTTCTCACCGCCAAAAATAAGTTGACCGTCGTAAGTTTTACAGGCCGAACATTCCCAGAAAAAAACATCCTGCAGATTATCCGATTCATCATAATTACGAAATTCAGCTGTTATCTCCCCTGAAACTTTATCCTTATCGTACCGCATTCTGGATAAACCATATCCTGTACTAATCCATAACTCTCCGGGTTTATGTTCAAGAATACTTTTAATCTGATTGCTCGGTAACCCGTCTTCAACATAAAAATGATAAAACTTATCGGTTGTTCTGTCAAGATAATCCAAGCCAAATTTGGTGCCTATCCAAAGATTATAATTAGTGTCTTCAAATAGTGTTGTAACAAAACTGTTACACAGACTAAAACTATCCTGAGGATTATGGTAATAATTATGAAATTCCTCACTTTCCCTGTTGAACCTTGATAATCCCGATGGTGATGCAATCCATATAATACCGTCATGATCAAGAATAAGCTGAAATGGCCAGTCGTCAGCAATTGTATTGGGCAGTTTTGTTTCATCACGTCGGAAATGTTTAAATTCTCCAGTACGGGGGTCCAGGCTGCTCATCCCCAGGCTATGTGGTATAATCCAGAGAATACCGTCACTATCTTCTGCAATTGACCTGACATCCCTGCCCGGACTTTGGTTTCCCTTTTCCGGTTCAAATGGGTAGGAAATAAACTTGTCATTTTGTGGATCGTATCGCTGTAAATACCCAAGATAAGCCCCGGTCCATATGTTTTTTTTACTATCCTCAAAAAGGGCAAATACAGTTCCATAACCCAATGATTCCGGATCATCAGGATTATTAAAGAATATTTTGTCATTATGATTGACCGGATCAATGACATTGATCCCTAAATCGAATGATCCCAACCATAAACGCCCCTGACTATCCTCAAGAATACTGTTGATATTT
>CAZMVE010000060.1:0-15937 GCA_964569585.1 uncultured Bacteroidales bacterium
TCATCCTCTCCGTCGAAGTCGGCCCACAATGCCTCCCACGAGCTGATACCCACCTTCAGGCAGTAATCGATGGTGGGTAATTCATACCACAGTTTCCGGGCTTCCTCCTTAATAATCCCGACAAATTCTTCTTTATCAGTTCCCGAATTAATGCTGCTGATGGTTTCAATAAATGAATCCCGGGCTGAATTTTTCTCTACAAGCAGTGTATCATCAAGGTCGAATAAAATGGCCTTTATTTCATTCATGCCTTAAAAATAGACAACATCCGATAGTTGAAGGCAGAAAAAAATCTTATAAAATGTTAAATTTTACTTTAACAAAGGTTCTTTCACAACAAACGGGTGAATGGTAGTAGTACGTATATTTATTTATTCCCACCAGGAGCGTTGCTCCAGGTTTTGGTGTGAGTGTGTGGTTCCCCGGCTGAACCGGAAGGAACGGAGAAAGGTGACAATTTTGCCTATATCCTGTGGCGCTTCGCGAAACATACCGCCTGCTGGTTTGCAAATCTCAATGCTGTTATGCCCTTGCTGGTATAGGATCCTGCTAATGGGATATCCGTTCAAATTCTTCTCCCCGGAGATCTCCAGGAGTCTTGTAATTTCAGCCAGCGGAGTATCGGGGTTGAGCCAGCGGTTATATACCTTTTCCGATAGCACAAGGGGCAGCCGGTTTATGCCTACCCTCCGGAATTCATCTGCCGACGGAGTGGTAAGAATTGAAAATCCCTGGTAAAATTCTTTCTGGTAGTAATCTTCTTTCCAGCTATCGTAAATACCTGCCAGCGCAAAAGTCTTTGATGAATGAGAAAACAGCAGGAAGGGATCACCTTCGTCGTTAGGTACTATGAAGTAATCGACCGGTATAAGGCAACGGTTTTCCCTAATAGGCCTGCGATAAGAAGGATGAATAATAATACGTTTTTTAAGTCTTTCGGCCCCCGGATTCACCGATCCTTCGACCGGCGATTCGAAATGCACCACAGGCTTGCGCGACCAGAAAGGTATCATGCCATAATGAAATTGCGAAAAAACATTCTCCTTTTGACGGCTTATTACCCATGCCTTTGCCAATCGCTCAATAAAATGGTGGGGCTGAAAATGTTGCTTTTCACCAAAAGCCAACTCAAATTGCTGTTCGTATGCTTCCTTATCTGAAATCTGACCGATGATTATCATATAACCAAGTTCTTTTGTACAATTTAAAGAAATTTCTGATCTGCCCGATACCCCAAAACAGTGAAGTTATCAACCGGAAAATAATGAAGTTGGTGGTATATAGTTACTATTGTTGAAGTATCAATTGTTAATAAAATTTATTTAAAAGGCACCCGATGAAATGGTTATGAAAACAGAATAAATTAAACAGCTCCCGGTAAAGTAATATTCTGATACCTAGTTGAAGTTTTATTCAGTGATAAGAGTTTGTCATCATTACATCCAAAAGGAATATCTGCTATACAATTACTTCTTTTCTTTTCACTATTTTCGCCAGAAAGAGTAGAACAATGATCTCCTGGGCAAATTATCACAGTCATTCCTTCTTCTGCGATGGTGCAGAAAATCCCGAATCCTATATTAAAGAAGCCGTAAGGCTGGGATTGTCAGCCTACGGATACTCTTCCCATGCCCCTGTACCTTTCCGTTCCGACTGGAATATGCCTGATGGCAGACTGAATGAGTATTTAACCAATATTCAGGCGATAAAAGAAAAATACGGGTCGCAGCTCCAGATTTACTCGGGTATGGAGATCGACTTTATTCCAGGCATAGCAGGGCGTACACGGCATCTGATGAAAAATACCACGCTGGATTATTTTATTGGTTCCATACATTACCTGGAAAGACTTGCCACCGGGGAATACTGGAACATCGATACTTCCAGGGAGTTATTTGAATCGGGGTTGAAAGAATTGTTTAACAACGATATCCGCAAAGCGGTTACCCGTTTCTGGGAAAATACCCGGCAGATGATCGAGGAGGATCGCCCCGATATTATCGGCCACATGGATAAGATTAAAATGTTCAATACAAGGGCTGACTTCTTTAAAGAAAACGAAAGCTGGTACAAAAATCAGGTAGAGCTTACTATTAAAACCTTAAAAAAACACGCTTGCATTGTCGAAATAAATACCCGGGGCTATTACCGTTATGGTCAAACAGATCTATATCCCGGCGAATGGATCATCCGCAGGCTGGCTGAAAATGAAATACCTGTCATAATCAGCTCCGATGCACATACACCGGAAGAAATCCTTAAAGGCTTGACTTATGCCGTTCCCATCTTACAGCGATCTGGAATAAAAAAGCTGGCAGCCTTGTACAACAACCAGTGGAATGAATATTCCTATTCTGAGAAAGGCTATCATTTTACTTGATTTATGCGATCTATCTGGCAAAATTCAAAGAGAAAGTACACTATTTCAGTGCGCACTTATTAAAAACGCTCTTTTTATAACCAAGAAAGGGAACCGTTTGGTTCCCTTTCGTTTTCTTGTGCTTAATCTGTTTAGTTTAATTTATATCGCCTTACTTATTTTCGTATTGTTCGTTACTTATAATCATTCCTGCTTCATCATACTCAATCCAATGTCCTTCGGGTTTATTCTGTGCATATAATCCTTTTTCCTTCACCACACCGGTAGCATACCATCCAATGTATTTTCCGTTCAGCGTATCGTTACTAAAGTAAACTGTGTATTGCTTTTTACCATTCTGATACCAGCTTTCCCATTTTCCTTCCAGCTTTCCGTTTACAAAATCTCCCTGCCGGCGAATAGTTCCGTTCATATAGTAACCTGTCATCGTACCATGCAAAAGGCCATTTTTAAAGCTCATTTCCTCCTTAACAATCTCACAGTTTGTATAATAAATCACACATTCACCGGTATAGGGTTTGAGCTGATCGGAAAGATAAAATACTTCTTCAGGTATTTCATTATCCGTAATTACCACCCGCGAGTGGGTACAGGAACTAAAGCCAATGAGTATTAACAGAAAGTAGATCAGGTTTTTCATAGCATAATTTCTTATCGGTAACCGATTGTTTCGATATACTTTACGCTTAAACCGCTATTCTGTTAATTAATATTGATTAATGATCGTTTTTTTTGTACG
Source organism: uncultured Bacteroidales bacterium (assembly GCA_964569585.1). Classification (GTDB taxonomy): domain Bacteria; phylum Bacteroidota; class Bacteroidia; order Bacteroidales; family UBA10428; genus UBA10428. The sequence continues at coordinate 3,120 of CAZMVE010000060.1, forward strand.
AGTTGCAGAAATTTCCGGTTAAAATATGAGCTATTCTTTAACTCTTTTCCACTTGGTTTCCCGTCCAATAAACTTCATTCCCAGCACATAGCCCTTTATAGATAGAACATCCGGATCCTCATCGAACCACATGTAACAATCATAAGTCTTTCCATTGTCGGGATCATAAATTGTACCTTCGTTCCACTGATTTTTTTCAGCCTCATAACTGAAACCCTCAAGAATCATTAGCCCAAGGAGAGGTTCTTTTTGCTTATTCTCATCAGGATTATTTACATCAAGCCTGTCAGGATCCTCTTTTAACCATTCGATTTTTCCATAAAATTTCCCATTTGTAGCTTTAAAAATGCGGATGTGAGCCGTTTCGTCTTCATTGAACCATTTGTCAGCTACCTTGTTTTCCTGTGCTGCCATGCCGGCAAAAATGAGAGACAGCAATGCGAATGTGAAGAATTTTCGTTGCATAGAGTATTTTTTTAAGTTTAGTCAGGGGTAAATCTACAAAAGTCTATTTTATTTTGGAAAGGGTCAGAAAGGAATATTCGACACCGGCTATCTGATCATCCTTTATATCTGACTGTTCAATAATTTCCCACTGGTCAGTTTCATACTCAGGGAAATAGGTATCAGCCCTGTATTCCTTCTTTACAATGGTGAGATACATTTTATCGGCACAGGGCAGGAATTGCTTATAAATTGTAGCTCCTCCCAGTATGAATACTTCGCCGTCAGCACCGACAAGTTCAACTGCCTCTTCAATAGAATGCACAATTTCAATTCCCCGGACAAAATATTCCTTCTGCGATGTAATGATAATGTTTCTTCTTTTGGGAAGGGGTTTACTGTCAATCGACTCAAATGTCCTTCTGCCCATAATAACCGTGTGGCCCGAAGTTAAGGTTTTAAAACGTTTCAGATCGGCAGGAATATGCCAGAGCAGATCGTTTTTATAGCCAATCTCACGCTTTATACCGATAGCCGCTATCATTGAAATAATCATAACTACACCGATATTTCTCCTTTAATATGAGGATGAGGATCATAGCCCGATAGGGTGAAATCCTCATAGTTAAAATCAAAAATATTCTTCACGGAAGTATTTAATTGCATCCGTGGAAGTTGCCGGGGTTTGCGCGTAAGTTGTTGCTTTACCTGTTCAATATGGTTTAAATAAATATGTGCATCGCCCAGCGTGTGAACAAATTCGTAGGGTCTTAATCCTACTGCTTGTGCCACCATCATAAGGAGCAGGGAGTAGGATGCAATATTGAAAGGCACGCCCAGAAAAATATCGGCACTCCGCTGATAAAGCTGACAGGACAACCTATCGCCCGACACGTAAAACTGGAACAATACGTGACAGGGAGGCAATGCCATTTTATCCAGATCGCCTACATTCCATGCACTTACAATAAGCCTGCGCGACTCGGGTGTTTTCTTAATAGCCTCGATCACCTGACTGATCTGGTCAGTCGACAGTCCTTCATCATTAGTCCAGGAGCGCCATTGGTATCCATACACGGGACCAAGTTCCCCCTCAGCATCGGCCCATTCGTTCCAGATACGGACACTGTTCTCCTTTAAAAACTGAATATTGGTCTCCCCTTTTAGAAACCAAAGGAGCTCATAAATAATCGATTTCAGGTGAAGTTTTTTTGTGGTTACCAGGGGAAATCCCTCCTCAAGGTTAAACCTCATCTGGTAGCCAAAAACACTTTTTGTGCCTGTTCCTGTGCGATCCTTTCGGTGCTCTCCCTTATCAATTACGTGTTGTAATAACTCCAAATATTGCTTCATATTCCCATGACTTCAGTTAGCAAAATTATGATTCTGTAATTTCATCTGCCGGATTTCCGGGTATTTTTAATCAAAATGATTTTAACAATGCAATTTTCAATCTCTTGTTATTAGAGTCTCATATACCCAGGAAGACTACTTCGACTCCCTGTCTACCGACAGACAGGTGCTCAGTGTGACATCTCATATAGGGTCAGGCTGAACAGAGTCAAAGCCATTTTCACTAATTATATAACATTGAATGATTCATCTGAAAAAATATTTCAACGAAGAACATTATCTTTATTGCGATTTTTACAAATCAAGGATACAGAAACTATTTACTAAATTTCTGTTTTATGAATACTACACTCCGTTATATTCTTATTGGTATTGGAGTTATTCTTGGTGCTTTAATAGTCTGGTACTTTCTGAACATAGTAGCCTATATACTTATTTCTGCCGTTCTGGCACTTATCGGGCGACCTATGGTAGAATTGCTAGGCAGGGTCCGTCTCGGGAAATTCCGGATCCCTATTTCCCTACGCGCTTTACTCTCCATGCTTTTAATCTGGGGTATTGTTGCTTTGTTTCTCTGGATATTCATTCCGTTACTGGCCGTGGAAGTCAATAATCTGTCATCGCTCGATCCCCAGCAACTTCTGGTTTCGCTTGAAGAGCCCATTAAGCGTATTGAAAGTCTTGTTGAACAGTATCATCTGGGAGAAACTGAAAATTTTACTATTGAGAGTTTTCTTACTGAAAAAGCGATCGACTATTTTAATGTCTCGTTCCTTTCCTCCATTTTCAGTTCTTTTGCAGCCATATTGGGAAATATTTTTGTCGCTTTTTTCTCCATCTCGTTTATTACTTTCTTCTTTCTGCGTGACGAACACCTTTTTGCCGAGGGTATGCTGATAGCTGTACCCGACAAGCATGTGAAAGCTTTCAAACATGCAATGAATTCGACCCGTCACCTGCTTAGGCGTTATTTCATCGGTATATTCGGGCAGATATTTGGGATTTTCACCCTGGTGGCCATCGGACAAACCCTGGCAGGAGTCGGTTTTCGTCATAGCTTATTGATCGCACTAATAGCAGCACTCTTCAATGTTATTCCTTATATCGGGCCATTGATTGGAAGTAGTATTGGTATTTTACTAGGCATAGCCACCCACCTCGAAATGGATTTTTATACCCAGCTTATGCCTCTTGTGGGCTGGATGGCAATAGTATTTGTTATTGTTCAGCTTATCGACAATTTTGTTTTTCAACCCCTGATTTTTTCAAACAGTGTAAATGCTCATCCTCTCGAAATATTTATATTGCTTCTGATAGCCGGCTCACTAGCCGGTATTGCAGGTATGATTCTGGCCATACCTACTTATACTGTAATACGGGTATTTGCCAAAGAGTTCTTTAATAATTTCAAGGTTGTTAAAAAATTGACTAAAAATATTCACTAGCAACAAGCGTAGTGTTCTATATTTACCCTACGAACAGAGTGTATGAACTATTTACGGGTAATAATTCCATTTCTTTTCCTGTCATTCTTATTCTCCGGCGGGATGGCACAGCCGGATTTTACGGCTGATGTAACCGAAGGATGCAACCCTTTTCGTGTAAAATTTTCAATCGACCCTGCCACTGTTGATATGGATACCATAAGCCGTATAGACTGGCATTTCGGCATCAGAGATTCCGTGTCTGCTATCGATCCTGATACGGTTATTTATGAAGTTGAAGGCCTGTATACCATAGCCATGGTGATTAACGGCCATACCCAGTCCGCAGTTGTAAAAACAGATTATATTACCGTTCACCGCACAGTACGATCAGTTTTCCAATATGAAGAATACGCCCCCGGGAATAATTACCGCTTTATTCCTATTGACCAGATTACCGATCCCGCCGCGACTTATTATTATTTCTGGCGTTACTATAAATTAACGAGTGACGACGAACGAAGCCACGACTATACTGTCAATATTAATAATCAGGAAATTGCCATCGATTCGGTAACTCTCGATACCGGTAATTATCGGGTTGTGCTTCGCATTGAAGATTCGTATGGTTGCTCGTCGCGATATGAAGAAAGTTCAATCTGGATCTATGAGAGCGTTCAGATACCTAATGTTTTCCTTCCCGGGTATGATGACTATTATATAATCGATCCGAAAAATATCAATATTATATTAGAATTTCAGGTCTTCAACCGATACGGATTACCGGTTTTCTCTCAAACTTCACCTATCATTAACTGGAATGGCAAATCTAACACCGGTACCGAATTAAATACGGGTGTATATTACTATATTCTTGAAGCAGTTGAAGGTGATCCTGCCCAACGATATAGTCAGCAAGGATTTATACATCTCTACCACTAAACGACTATTCTAAATAATTTCTTATTTCAAATAGTGTTTAACTAACTTATTCGATTGGTATTATTAGCCTTTTTCCCTAATTTTATTATCGATTGATTTAAATTCAATTCAAATTAGTTGTAAGTTGTGTCTATTATCTAAAGTCATGCTTAATAAAAATTATATTTGCTATATCCAATCAATGAGAATTTTTCAGGTTTAAAATTCAGATGTCAATTTTATTCCTATGATAGAAGAAATAGTTATCCCCTTCCTCAGAAAAAAAAATATCCTGCTTGTTTTATTATCTGTCTGCCTGGTTAATTACTCCCATGCATCTGAAAAAGATAACGATAAAGGCATATCAGTCAGCACTTCCGATACTATATATCATATCGGGAATTTTGAACTTAAAAAAGCCGAACGATTGTTTTACGGATTGATCCCCATTGGTAAGGGTGTTATGGCCTGTGCCGACTGTCATTTTTTATCTTATACTGACACCCTCAACTGGAATCCTTCAAGCTATGATATTGCCAATACCTTCGCAGAAAAAAATGTCGAAAACCTGATCGGTGTTGTTAACAATCCTATCGGTATAAAGATGATGGAAGTTCATAAAGGATATGAGATCAGCGAAGAACAGGCCATACTCTTACAGGCATATCTCGAAAAATTAAAACTCGAAGGTGATCCTCCCACAAAGCCCAAACGAACCCATCTTTTATTGTTTATACTTATAAATATTATAGGGATTGCAGCCACTGTCGATTTGCTCTTTACGCACAAAATACCCTATAAACTGGTCCATCTCCTGTTAATCCTGGCTGCCTCTGTATACATATTGCGTGTTGTCGTGATGGAAGCCATTAATATTGGCAGGCAGGAACTCTATGCTCCCCTGCAACCTATAAAATTCTCCCATAAAGTACATGCCGGGAACAACCAAATCGACTGCGAATATTGCCATAACCTGGCAGAGCGAAGCGAAAGTGCCGGTATTCCCCCCGCCGGTCTATGCCTGAACTGTCATACTCTTGTGCGGGAAGGCACCCGATCGGGGAAATTTGAGATCGCAAAAATCCATGCGACAATGGAAACAATGACTCCTATTGAATGGATAAGGGTGCATAATCTGCCCGATCATGTGTTTTTTAGTCATGCCCAGCATGTGAATGCGGGTAAGCTTGAATGTGTCGAATGCCATGGCCCGATTGAAGAAATGGATGTAATCTATCAGTATTCCGAGCTTTCGATGGGATGGTGCCTCGATTGTCACCGTACACGAAAGGTTGATTTCGAAAACAATACATACTATTCAAATCTGTTCGAGGAATATCATAACAAACTGAAAGAAGGTATTATCGATTCTGTGCTAGTGAAGGATATCGGTGGCACTAATTGTATGAAATGTCATTATTAATTGAATAGGACGCAACTAATTGTCGGTATGAAGAAAATTTGGACAAGTCTGGATGAAAATACACTAAACTCTGTCAACCCAGTTTTACATGCTAACCGGACAAAGACGACAGATAATACACTGGAGGATTATTTCGACGATACAACTTTTCAGTCATCAACATCGCGCCGCGATTTTCTTAAAATATTTGGTTTCAGCATAGCGTCGGCAGCTGTAGCAGCCAGTTGCGAACAACCTTTACGTAAAGCGATCCCGTACCTTATCCTACCTGAAGAAATAACTCCCGGCATAGCCAGTTACTACGCATCAACTTTCTTCGACGGGCAGGATTATTGTAGTATCCTGGTAAAAGTTCGTGATGGCCGCCCGATAAAGATCGAAGGAAACGAATTGTCTTCAGTCACTCAGGGAGGAACCAGTGCCAGAGTTCAGGCATCGGTTTTGAATTTATACGACGATGCCCGCTATAAATTCCCTACTATTAATAATGAGGAAACCAGCTGGGACAATATCGATAACAGAATCGTTGAAAAGCTAAAAAGAATATCAGGCCAGGGAAAAGAAATCACATTACTGACACCGACCATTATAAGTCCTGCAACTCTCGAAGTGATTAAGGAGTTCTCCAACACTTTTCCCACAGTACACCATATTCAGTACGATGCCATTTCGGCATCCGGAATGCTCGAAGCCAACAAGAAATCTTTCGGCATCCGTGCTGTACCTTCCTACCATTTCGATAAGGCAAAGGTAATAGTTAGTTTCGGGGCCGATTTTTTAGGTACCTGGCTTGCCCCTGTTGAATTTACCCGGCAATATGCAAGATCCCGAAGCCTCACCAATGGCAAGAAGATACTGTTGAAACATATCCATTTTGAATCCGGATTGTCGCTAACGGGTAGTAATGCCGATATTCGCATTCCGATAAAGACCTCCGAAGAAAAAATTATTCTGGCCAATTTATACAATGCAGTTGCCAATGGCACCAGACTGAATACTTATCCATGCCCTGAATCGTCTGTAGCTACCGATGAACTGGCAAAAGAGCTGATCAGGTTTCATGGAAGATCACTCATTGTTTCCGGGTCTAACGATCCGGATATCCAGCTTATTGTGAATGAACTGAATGCCCTGCTCGCCAACTATGACCATACTATCGACCTGAATAATCCAATGCTCCACCGGAAAGGAAAGGACCAGGAAATGGTCAGCTTCGTCGGATCACTAAAAAACAATGCCCCCAGAGCTGTAATTTTTTATGATGTAAATCCTGTCTACAACTTTCCGATGGCGAATGAGCTGAAAGAGGAACTGCAAGATTGTGAACTGGTGGTTTCGTTAACATCCGATAGAAATGAAACAGCTGAAATTTCAGATTTCATCTGCCCCGATCATCACTACCTGGAATCGTGGAACGATGCTAAGATAAAGCCCGGAAAATTATCGCTGACACAACCTGTCATACGTCCTATTTTTAATACGCGTCAGGCTCAGGATAGTATGCTGAAATGGTCGGGGAACAACATGAATTATTATGATTATCTGAAAAACCACTGGGAAAAGAATTATTATAAGAAAAGTGCAACAAGCAATTTTACCGCTTTCTGGAATTCTTGCGTACACGATGGAATTTATGAATCAAATACGGTTAAGGCAATCAAATCCGTTTCAATGCCCCGGCATAACCTTACGGAGGACTTTGGTGATTTTCCTGAATCTTCAGAGGAATTCGAACTGAATCTATATGAAAAAGTCGGCGTTGGCAGTGGTAAACATGCGAATAATCCCTGGTTACAGGAATTGCCCGATCCTGTTACACGCGCTGTATGGGACAACTACCTCTGCATTTCGCCTGTCGATGCTTCGGCTCAGGATTTGAAAACCGGCGATCTGGTTAGCCTGAATGATAAAGTTACCCTTCCTGTGCTTGTCCAGCCAGGTCAGACAAAAGGAACACTATCAGCTGCTCTGGGTTACGGACGAACTCGTGCCGGAAAAGTAGCCGAAGGTGTAGGTCAAAATGTTACGGGATTTATTCAATTCCACAAGGGAAACAGGCTTTATAGCAGCGCCAGGATAAGTCTTAAAAAAACCGGTGGGTTTTCTCCCCTAGCCCAAACGCAGACACATCATTCCATGGAAGGCAGGGCCATTGTGCATGGAGCATCGCTTAACGAATACCTTAAAGATCCTTCGGCAGGTAATGAAATGCATGCAGAAATTGAAAAATATCACACTTCGCTGTACGAAAAACAAAATTTCCCCGGACATCACTGGGGTATGGCCATCGACCTGAACAAATGTACCGGATGCAGCGCCTGTGTGATTGCCTGTTCGGCAGAAAATAATGTGCCTGTTGTAGGAAAGAAAGAAGTGCTGCGAGCCCATGAGATGCACTGGATACGGATCGACAGATACTATGAAGGCAATCCGGATAACCCCAACACCTATCGTCAGCCGGTAATGTGCCAGCATTGTGATAATGCCCCCTGCGAAAATGTATGCCCGGTAGCTGCCACCAATCATAGCGACGAGGGCCTTAACCAGATGGCCTATAACCGGTGTATCGGTACCCGGTATTGTAACAACAACTGCCCGTATAAGGTGCGTCGTTTTAACTGGTTCGATTACACCACCGCCGACTCCTTTAAGAACAATACGGTGGATCCTTCAGGCATGACAATCGATCTGAGACGAATGGTACTGAATCCGGATGTTACGGTACGTGCCAAAGGGGTGATAGAAAAATGCTCGCTTTGTGTACAGCGCATCCAGGAGAAAAAGCTCAATGCCAAAGTAGAAAACAGGGTGCTGAAAGATGGTGAAATCAAAACTGCCTGTCAACAGGCATGTCCGGCCGAAGCCATTGTTTTCGGAGATCTGAATGATACTGAAAGCCGTGTATCGCATTTGTTCAAAGATCCGAGGAATTACCATCTGCTGGAAGAACTTCACACGCTTCCGTCGCTGGGCTACCTGACAAAAATTTATAACCGTGAAGATAAAAACGAAAACAGTATATAATATTAAAGTAAAAAATATCAGTTGACCATGTACGTTTCTCCCATAAGAGAATCCCTGATTCAGGGTAATAAGGATTATAAGAAGATCACTGACGATATCACTGCACCGGTTTCGCAAAAACCGACTATATTCTGGTTTATAGGATTTACCGTTTCATCCATTGCTGCAGTTATCGGGATCTTTGCCATGTCCATGACCATCTGGAAAGGAATAGGCCTATGGGGGGTTAACCGCACCATAGGTTGGGGATGGTCCATTACCAACCTGGTCTGGTGGATCGGGATCGGGCATGCAGGTACGTTTATTTCTGCGATTCTCCTTCTTTTCAGGCAAAAGTGGCGTACCAGTATTAACCGCTCTGCCGAGGCAATGACTATTTTCGCTGTAATGTGCGCAGGAGTTTTCCCCCTGATCCACATGGGACGTCTTCCGCTGGGATATTTCATCATGCCCTATCCGAACACGCGCGGACTCTGGGTCAACTTCAACTCTCCTCTTCTATGGGATGTATTTGCCATTTCTACTTATTTTTTAGTCTCCCTTCTTTTCTGGTATATGGGTCTTCTTCCCGATATTGCTACCCTGCGCGATAAAGTGAAAATTAAAATACTGAAACCCGTTTACAGGTTCCTGAGTTTCGGATGGACTGGTTCAGCGCGTCATTGGTCGCGCCATGAATCGATGAGCCTCATCCTTGCAGGCCTTGCAGCGCCTCTTGTACTTTCGGTCCATTCCATTGTTAGTTTCGATTTTGCTACCTCGGTAATTCCGGGTTGGCATACTACCATTTTCCCTCCCTACTTTGTCTCGGGGGCCGTATTTTCCGGTTTTGCCATGGTACTGACACTAATGATCGTGGCCCGAAAAACCATGAACCTGACTGAATACATTACGGTAAATCATATCGAATCAATGAACAAGATCATCATTGCAACGGGCTCTATTGTAGGTATCGCTTATATAACCGAGCTTTTCATGGCCTGGTATTCCGGAGTCATTTATGAACGGTTCGCCTTTTATAACCGGGCACTGGGCCCGTATGCCTGGGCCTACTGGATCATGATGAGCTGCAATGTAATTTCACCCCAATTGCTCTGGTTCAGGAAACTCCGCAGGAGTGTGATCTTTACCTTCGTCCTTTCTATTTTTATTAATATAGGCATGTGGTTCGAACGTTTCGTTATTGTTGTCACTTCGCTGCACCGCGATTATTTGCCCTCAAGCTGGTCGATGTACAAACCTACTATTTTCGAGATAGCCATATTCGTTGGTACACTGGGTATTTTCTTCAGCCTGTTTTTGCTCTTTGTCCGTTTCTTCCCGGTAATTGCTATTTCCGAGGTGAAAAGTATTCTGAAAAGTTCAAATAAAAAACACCTGGATAAACACAATTAACTCTAGCTTATGGCACAACCCAAGTATATAAAAGCCTATTACGACTATGATGAAAAACTGGTCGGGAGCCTTAAAGTCCTGAAAGAAAAAGGCATAGAGATACTCGATGTACTCACACCTTTCCCGGTTCATGGCCTCGATAAGCTGCTGGGCTACCGGCGTTCATGGATTGCCCGCGTAGGCTTTATCGGCGGTGCCATTGGAGCGGCCTGCGGACTTGGATTTCAAGCCTGGGTATTCGTGAAGGATTATCCCCTGAATATAGGCGGAAAACCTTTCTTCTCTCTGCCTTCCTTTATCCCGGTGACTTTTGAAATGACCGTTTTGTTTGCGGCATTCGCCATGGTATTTGCCTTCCTGATCCGGTCGAAGATGGGACCGGGAGCCCATCCGTTTATTCATGATGAAAAAATAACCGACGACAGGTTTGTTGTGCTTGTGGGCCTCAAAGGTAATACATCGGATAAGAATATAGAGGGAGTAAAAAGTGTTTTGAATGGAACAGGAGCCAGAGGTATTACATTAAAGGCCGATGTTGAATTATCAAAAAATTACTGATGAATACAAAATTCAACTTTACCATCCGGTATAAAATTCCACTGCTGATACTGATCGTTATCGGATTAGCTTCGGTAGTGGCTTCACTGTTCTTCTCGCATGATCACGGCATGCGCTTCTGGACCAATTTCCATATGAATACGGTTTATATTATTTTCATTTCACTTGCCGGTATGGTATTTCTTGCTATTCACTCTCTGGGTACATCCGGATGGCAAACCAGTATTCAGCGGATCCCCGAAGCTATGGCCATGTTTCTTCCGGTTGGATTGGCCCTCATGCTGATCGTTCTTATTGGAATGTGGTTCAACCTGCATCATATCTTTCACTGGACACATCCCGAACCCGGTGATACAATTCTCGAACTGAAAAAAGCTTATCTGAATATACCCTTTTTCAGCATTCGCACCCTGTTTTACCTGGGCGGTTGGATTTTCCTAACCCGCTGGTGGCGGAACAATTCTCTCCGGCAGGACGCTAACGCCGATCTGAAATATTTCAGGAAAACAAATACCATTGCAGGAATTTTTATCGTTTTCTTTGCCATCACCAGTTCCATGGCTGCCTGGGACTGGCTGATGTCGATCGATCCACACTGGTTTAGCACACTCTACGGCTGGTATGTTTTTTCCGGTCTGTTGGTTAGCGGCACAGCCATGATCATTCTGATTGTGCTGGTGCTTCGCGCTTCCGGCTACATGCCCCATGTTAACAAAGAACATCTGCACGACCTGGGCAAATACCTCTTTGCCTTCAGCATTTTATGGGCTTATCTCTGGTTTTCGCAGTATATGCTGATCTGGTACGGCAACATCCCCGAGGAGACAGTATATTTTGTAGAGCGGCTGGAAGGATTTAATACGCTGTTCTTTATCAATGTAGGTGTTAATTTCTTTGTTCCTTTCCTTGCATTGATGACCAGAAACTCAAAACGCATCCCCATTGTGTTGGCTTTTACGGCTGTTGTTGTGCTGGCCGGACACTGGATCGACTTTTACTTGATGGTTATGCCAGGCTCGGCAGGAGCCTCATCAAAAATAGGCTTTATCGAAATCGGGATGACACTTGGCTACCTGGGACTGTTCCTTTGGATTGTATTCAGGGTACTCGCCAAAGCGAACCTGGTGCCTGAAAATCATCCGTTCTTCAAAGAAAGTTTGGAATACCATACCAACTATTAATGTGTTTTGCCTATGAGACGTGTACTAAAATATAATCCGGTGGTAATTCTGATCCCATTTATTTTATTTTCGGTGGCATGCGACCGCGATAACAACAGCACCGGATATACCTATTTCCCTGATATGGTCGATTCCAGAGCTTTTGAGACCTATTCTGAAAACCCGAATTTTTCTGATAATGTAACGCTGCGTGAACCCCCGGAGGGAAGTATTGCCCGGGGACACATCCCGCTGCCCTATACAAAGGACCTGGAAGATAGAACCCTCGCAGGCCGCGAATTTAAAAATCCCTTTGGTTACACCAAAGATGACCTGGCACGTGGAAAAGTCATGTTTGAAAGAGTATGTTTTGATTGTCATGGCCCCCTGGGCGATGGAAAAGGACATTTGTTCACCAGCGGACTTTATCCTTATCCCCCGGCATCCCTTATTAACCGGAAAGTCGACTCTATTCCTGACGGCGAAATATTCCACACCATCACTTATGGCTATGGTGTAATGTCGGAGCATGCCACCATTGTCCGGCCCGAAGACCGTTGGAAAATAATTCTTTATATACGTAAGGAGCTGCAAGGAATTAAATGAAACTAAATTTCTGAACCCTCCCTAAAATAGGAAGGGGGAAGTGGAGAGTATAATAGGATTCTTAACCAAACATCACAATATTTTCTGATATGCCACCACATCCAGTATCTTTCCAAATTTTTCACCTACCTGCTTAAAGTGGGCGCACTTTTTGTAATCGGCTTTCTCGAAAAGTTTTATGCTGTTGATATTATCGGCAGATACAATTCCGACCAACACTTTAATTACTCCTGTTTTACCCGCATCATCCTCTAATCGACGCAGAACAATTTTTCCAATACCTCTTCCGGTATATTCAGGTTTCAGGTACACAGTTACTTCGGAAGTGCGGTCGTAAGCTGACCTGTTCTTGTACCGGGCAAAAAACGCGTAGCCACAAATTTTATCCCTTTCTTTCAGCAGATATGATTTATACCAAGGATGATTTACCGGTATTGTTTCACGAAGCAAATCAATGGGAACCGGTTGGGTATGATAGGTAGCTGTTGAATTCAGTGCATAGAAGTCGTA
>CAZMVE010000060.1:16037-18344 GCA_964569585.1 uncultured Bacteroidales bacterium
ATTACTTTCGTTATTTCCAATCGGAAACAACGCATGAATAAAATTGAAATTGATAACCGTATCTGGATTGCTAAAAATGGTCGGCCTTTTCTGGGACATGGGCGTATTCAGCTGCTCGAAAACATCGATCGTGAAGGTTCGATAAACAAAGCCGCTAAAGCGTTGGGAATGTCGTATAAGCGGGCCTGGCAAATGGTAAGCACTATTAACACTCTTTCCGACGATCCTGTATTGATGTGTAGCTCAGGCGGAGCAGGCGGCGGAGGTACAATGCTGACTGAAAAAGGTAAAAAAATGATTTTCGAGTTTCGCCGGATTGATAAAAAATGCCGTGCATTACTTAAAAAAGAACTGGAAAAATGTTGTTTTTGAAAAGATGATGAAAGTTAGGATCCGATATTATGGTAAGTTGACTGAAACATCGGGGTGCGATGAGGAAGAGATCAGCATTAATCCGGCCAGCACACTATCTGTGCTGGAACAAACACTTGTCGGCCAATATCCTCTTTTAAGCCGGATTCCTCTTATATTTTTCAGCAATGCTGAGAAATGCACAGGTAGTCAGCTACTGGCTGAAGGAATGCAAATTGAATGTATGCCTCCTTTTTCAGGAGGATAATAATAAAAGGTAATGTTTATTGAAGGTACATTCCCCGAACGTTTTATTGAAGCAGCAGTATCTGCCGCAAAGGCAGAAACCGGTGCGCAAGCATTTTTCGTTGGACGGGTCCGGCCTGACAGGAAGGGTGATGTGACAGTTACATATATTGAATTCACGGCGCAAAAGGAAATAGCCGGGATAACTGTTATAGAAATTATTAATGAAAGTAAAGAAAAATTTGGTATTCAAAGTGCAGAAGTTTGGCATAGCCTTGGGAAAGTGGAAACCGGTAAAGCCTGTTTCTTTGTTGTGGTGAATGGAGCACATCGAAAGGAATGTTTCCTGGCTCTGGAGTATATTGTAAATGAAGTTAAAGGTCGCTGCCCGATTTTCGGTAAAGAAATTATGAGTAATGGAACGCAGGTATGGAAAGAAAATCAGAAATAACGAAAGAGAAATATTTACAGGATAGTTTTGGACGGGTTCACAATTACCTGCGACTTTCAATTACCGACCGGTGTAACCTGCGTTGTAGTTATTGCATGCCAACGGATCCCGTTTTTATGCCCGTAAAAAATATACTTACTATCGAAGAAATCGATTTTCTGTGTTCTGTTTTTATATCCATGGGAGTAAATAAAATCCGGCTTACCGGAGGTGAAGCTCTTGCCCGAAAAGAATTTCCTGAAATCGCCAACCGCGTTGCCCGTCACAACATTCCTCTCTTCCTTACCACAAACGGAACTCTGATTCATAAACACCTCGATTTAATTGCCGACACATTCACATCAGTTAATATCAGTCTCGATACACTCCGCAAGGAAAGGTTTGCCTCGATAAATCAGCGTAATGCTTTTCAACAGACACTTAAAAACATCAGGCTTGCCATTTCGAACAGGATAGCTTTAAAAATTAATATGGTGGTCATCAGGGATAGTAATCATGATGAGATAATTGATTTTGTTAACCTGACCCGGAAATATCCTGTCGAGATCCGTTTTATTGAATTCATGCCCTTCCGTGATAACCAATGGAACCTGTACCGGAATTATTCCTATCAGGAAATACTCGATCTTATACGTTCAAATTATAAGGTGGAAAAACTCGAAAAGGAAAATAATGCCACCGCTGATATGTTCCGGGTTAAAGATGCCCCCGGCCGGTTCGGGATTATAGCGACCCTTACACATCCGTTCTGTAATACCTGTAATCGTATTCGTGTTACAGCCGACGGAAAAATCAAAAATTGCCTTTTTGGTTTGAAGGAATATGATCTTCGTCCTGCCATGCACGATGAAAAAAAACTGAAAGAAACTATCCAGATGGCGATAGAGGAGAAACAACGTCAGCATGGGGGAAACTCTCTTATTAATCAGATGGGAGATTCGAGTTGTCGTTCATTTAACCGTACAATGGCTGCTATTGGAGGCTGAAAAATCCAATAGTTAAAATCCTGATTTTTTACCCTTGACCCCAATATTGATTTTAATCAATTACTATAAGCTATATTTCTTTGCCTAGTATCGGGTAAATTATTCTCTGCTTTTTCGAAGGTTGTAAAATAAATAAGAAGGTAAAAATCACCTGCTTAATTCGACGAGATTAAAAAATTATTTTACTTTTGCAACCTGCCCGGAAAAAACCCTTTGCAGAAACCAGAGTATTAAAAAAATTAAATAATTATACTGTAAGATGAAAGCATACAC
>CAZMVE010000061.1:0-9575 GCA_964569585.1 uncultured Bacteroidales bacterium
TTCATAATTGAGTCGTTCTTTATTTTTTCTAATCAAATGTAATTTTTGACTTCTAACTATCCAAATCATCTATTGGGCTTTTTATTATCGCCAGGCTTTTATTCGATACATGGGTATATATTTCTGTGGTTTTACTACTCCTGTGTCCCGGAATTTCGTGTATATAACGCAAATCAACTCCATTCTCAGGTAAATGCGTAGCACAACTACTTCGTAAACAGTGCCATGTAAAATTATTTATAGACAATGCAAATTACAATTTTCCGTGCTCATTTCAAATTCAGGGGGCTGGAATATAGCTCAATCTGATTACTATTCTATCGGAGCAAATAAATTAAAAACTGAATAACGAATATCGATCAACGAATGATGATTTTTAATTGTACTCATTGCTTCTCAACTCTAAAATCCCTGTCTGCCGACAGGCAGGGTTAATCGCTGCTCTTAAATCCTTAACCTAACGGTCTTCAAAGGGAAACGGGGGAGTATGTCTATTTTCTTTTAGCTATTAACTGAGCAAGATGACTTCATCCCCTCCTTCTGCGGGATTTGCCATGACGTAAATCCATAACCCTATTCCTCACTCTCTTCCCCCGGAATTCCTTCAAGAGCATTGCGGTATTTCTGATAGAAAATATCCTTTTTCCGGGCGGTGGAAATCATATAGATATAGGAGGTCTCGCCGCGCGGCACCTTCATCTTCCGGTCGCGGGGTTTCATATTCATAATGGTTTCCACGTATTCACGGTTGCCCGAGAGCGTTTGCATCACGCCACGTGTGTATCCGAAGTAGTAAAAGGTACGGCGGTCGATCTCGAGGTAGAAATCGAAAATATCGCCGCTGCGCTTGATCTGCAGTTCCATGTAGCCATCCACCATTTTATTGATCTGGACATCGTCGATACTGGCAATGCCTATTTTACCCACCGATTGATAGGAATTGGTGGCATCGTTCCATTTCAGCTTCAGATCGCTGAAAACAAACCGGTGTTTCAACTCGGGAGGCAATTGCTTAATGGTCCCAAACAAAGTAAGTTCATCGGTCAGTTTCTTGGCTTCTTCGGCACCCACCAAGGCATTCATTGTTTTCTTCCACACCAGGCGGTTCAGATCGACCGGTTCCAGTCCCTGCGCACTGTCAATTTCATAGGCCATCAGCTGGACCATGGGTTCCGAAAGAAAGAAATCGACAGAAAGCACAATATCCAGGGTGGTTTCGTTGGTGATAAGCTCATGCTTCACATTTCCATAAGCATTCAGCTTCACCTGTCCCAGATTTTCACCCAGATCGATATGGCCCTCCCCGTATATGCGGCAATCTTCCCGGTGCAGGTTCAAATAATTTTCGGGCAGCATAAAATCATTGATCTTCTCTTTCGATCCGATCTTGAACATCTGAGCCACCCTGTCATAGTAAAGAAAACCGTGTGATGTGATAAGGGTCCGGTCGCTGTAACTCTTATGCCCGGTCAGGAAGGCCGGATAGATATGAACCGAATCGTAGTACATATATATACCGGTATATATCTTCGAACGGTTAATATCGACGGGTTGTTCAAGCAGGGGAATATAGATGTTATCTGGATCGATAGCAGTCTGGAAATATAACCAGTAAGGCAAAAGCTGATCGCAATTGTGCTCGATTTTCACTCCGCCTTTGAAGGTCAGCAATGAGTCCGGCGCCCGTAAAAAAGCCCTTCCCTGGAACAGGAACACCGGGCTGAGCCGGAAATTCGCTGCTTCAAATATTTCGCCACTTGCCACGGTGTGCTTCCCTGAATCTACTTTGATCTCGTTGAAGTGGATCAGTTGAACCTCATCGTTTTCATCCACATAGTCGTAATTACCAAAGCCCGAATAATAATTCCGCCCTGTAATGTTAACCGTGGAAGAATGGATAGTATGATATTTGGTAAGCGTATCCGTCCTGATCCATGCCTTTTCCAGGGTCCTCATCTTAGCATCGCGCTCCACGGTAACTTCTCCCTCAAAGGGGTATATGCGGGCATCGGCCACTTCGATAAACTTAACGCCCATGGCATTGATCTCGTTTTTTTCGTAGTTATAACTGGCCAGCGGAGCTACAAAACTCAATGAATCCTGATCGTGATGCACTGAAATGTACCGGGGGCCCTCGGGTTCGCTGTCTTCATCGGTATAATCGACCTCGGTTGAAGCTGTGGCCGAACCCATCGCCAGTTCCTTTTTATCCATATCCCAGATAAAGTTATCGAGATAGCTTATGTATTTATTATCGGGAAATTCGACCAGTGTATATTCTTCGTTCGATTTAATCCAACCCTTGCGTTGCTGATAGTTAATATTGGCGCTCACATTTTCGGTAAGGACAGTGAATCCTTCGGCGTGAAGTGATTTTAAGAAGAAGTCGGCTGTATCGGAGTGAATATCATCAGCCAGGTAGGTAAACTCATTGGAACGCATATCAGCATTGCTCAGGTTCATTCTGCCACTGCCGGAAAGTCCGGTAGGACTCAGATTAAGTGTACCGCTCAGGAAAGTAGAATCGTTGAACATATTGAAATCCGTATCGGTTTTCTTTACATGCATCAGATCGGCATAGGGCATCCAGTGAATATAATTGTTTACCGATTTTACTCCCGGATATTGCGTTTCAGTGGTTTTCCTGGCTATCTCATACCGGGACGATTGTGTATTCATAGAATCGGGGTAGAAAATAAAATCGTCCGACCAGGTGGTAGAAGTGAGGTATTCAAGTTTTCCATCACCTCTCAGGCCCCTGTTGGAGAGCCACATTTCATTAAAGTATGTCCCTTTCCCATTGTAAACAGGATAACCCTCGTCAGGTGTCATTTTTCGAAATCCTAACGAATTATCCGGCTGCAAACTCAGTTCCTTATCGAAGGAAGGAAAAATTCCTGCCGAAACAAACTCACCCTTAAAATTCAGGTCGCGGTAGTTGAAATTATCAAGACTATCCATTTCAAAGGGTTCAACCCTAAAGTAGAAATCGTCCGACTCATAGACACCTCCCTGAATATCCGGCCTTTCATAGAATACATAGGAGTGTTCTCTACTTTTAAAAATCGGATACTCCGGATAACTCTCCCGTCCCGATTTATTGTCTGGCTCATCGAGCAGAACTTCGCCGGTAATACGCTGAAGCTGGCTATTGACATGTTCAATGATCGGAAAGCCATAACCGTCGGTACGGTCGCTCAGATAATCAATCTTAAGCGAATCGACATTCTGAAGATTAATTTTAAAAGAATCGTAATTAAAGAAAAAATTGTTACCAAAAAAGGTCAGCAGACCCGCTTCAACAACGCCATCGAACTGAAAATTACGGTTATTTTTCAGGACTATTCTGCTGTATTTCGGATAAATCCAAACATTTTGTGAGTCGCTCAGGTGAATTTCAGGTATTCCGTTAATGATAAGGTCGTTTGTCTGAATATTATATATGGCATTTTCCAATGGGGCCTGAACATGCGATTCAAATCCAATAACGTCGTAATCGATCTTATTTATGCTTGCCGCCAGATAGTCATACAACCGCGGTTTGAGAGTAACGGTTTCGTTATTCATATCATAAAAAACAAAACCACCAAAGGCCATCCTCATCATCTGATGCTGCACCTGATGCATGGGCATGCGAAGATAATCGGCATACGCCTGGATAGGGAATTCATCGCTGCCATAGATGGATGCAAATTTTTTCAGAACGTACAGCGGATGCTCCGTGTCAAGCATCATCATGTTCATAAACTTGTTATAGTTGAAATAATTTACCGATTCAAAATAGGCGTTCCCTATGGCAGT
This sequence comes from uncultured Bacteroidales bacterium, assembly GCA_964569585.1. Lineage (GTDB taxonomy): Bacteria > Bacteroidota > Bacteroidia > Bacteroidales > UBA10428 > UBA10428. The sequence goes on from CAZMVE010000061.1 coordinate 3,802, forward strand.
CCCACGGGGTGCTGTAAAACGCATGACATCCTGGTCCATGCGCCAGCTAAGCTGATCGAAATTCATATCGAGTTTATGGTACGAATTAAAGTAGGGCCCCTGTGATGAATAGTTGTCGGTTTTAAGCAGTGTAAGTTCCCGGTTCTTTACCCGGTAGGTAAAAGATAAATTGGGATGATAAATGGAATCCTGCCTCAACTTAATATTTATGGCAGTTTGCTGACTCGATATCCTGTCGGCCCTGAATCCGAAATAAATCGATGAGGCTGTGAGTACTAGCGTATCGTGTCTGAATATCTTCAAACGCGCGTTATTTTCCTGGGTGCCTGTACCCACAAGTTTTGCTCCCTGCATGGATAGTCCCCCTTCGTAATCGATATTCTCGTACAAATTATGGATAACAAATTTCTTGGTGTACGAATCGAATTTCGGATACGTGGCATCCTCCGGATCTGTAATGTATTTGACTTTATCTACCAGGATCCCCTTTAGTGGTTCGTCGAAATAGAATTTATTGGTAAAGGTTACATCCTCGGCTGTATAATCCGATTTGGTTAAATCGATCTGATATTCTTCCAGATGGGCAAAAACTTCATTCCGGCTATATCCTCCCCTCTCCCAGGTAACCAAACCCGTTTCTCCTTTCCAAATATTTTCAACAGGATATAAAATTCCCCTGGTTTGAAACAACTGTATGCTGTCGCGCTTGGAATAGCAGATTAAGTCCGTTTTATCGAATACAACTGTGAGTTGCTTCCGATTTTCAATCCGGTAGTTGGGATTGCTTGCCTTCCAAATGGTTGAGCTCGACTGATATAAACAGTTCTCGCGAAGGAGTACATTCGTTACCTCCAGCAGATTATCAAATTCAAGAGTTTTGGTCTTCTTTTTTTCCAGCATATCGATAAACCCATCGATCCAGTTGGTATAATTCTGAGGCGACCGGTTATACTCTTCGAAAGCCAGCATGCAAACTATTAATTTATAAAAATGAGGATAGGGACGGGCTTTTCTCGCTACTAAAAGCTGGCTGATCTTTATGATATTCTGTCGTTCTGTATCATCGAACAAACTGTCTTTCTCCCATGCATCGATAAAGTTTTCCAGAACATCTTCATATTGCTCAGGCAAATTGGTCATAAACACCGACAGTTCTTCAATATATTTTGTCGGCTCACCGCTAAATATCTCGTTTCGCTGTGCCCTTGCGAAATTGCCTGGCAGTGCAATAAAAAGAATAAGTAAGAGATATGTTATACCAGTTGTTCTAAACATTATACAGTAGTTATTCAAATGAAATACTGCTTAAGCTATTGTATTAAAAACGAGCTATAGTTACCGTTTTTGTATAACACGCTTTTATAAAAATAACTATTTCCTTTCAAACATCATCATAATCCAATTATCCAAAGAATTAGATTTCAGCAATTGAAATTGTGCTTTATCCGCCTTCTCCTCAATTGAGTTAAAATCATCTTCCAGAATTCCACTTACTATTAAAAGACTTTTCTGATGAGTATGTTGCGCATACTCCTTCATTTGCTCCAACAGCGTATTCCGGTTGATATTTGCCAGAATTATATCGAAGGTCGTGGAAGGGATAGAATTTTTATCACCCTCAATGGCGGCAAGATTTTTAATATGGTTTTTGGTGGCATTTTCCACCGTACTCTGGTAGGCCCAGTTATCGAAATCGATGGAAACCACTTCAGAGGCTCCCATTAGGGAGGCAAGAATTCCCAATACGCCTGTTCCGCAACCCATATCGAGCACTTTCATATTCCTGAATTCCAGTTGCAGCATCTGTTCTATCATCAAACGGGATGTTTGATGATGGCCTGTGCCAAAAGCCATTTTGGGTTCAATAGTAATTGTATAGGTGACCTCCTTATATTCAGGATGGAAGGGGGCCCGTATGGCACAGCGTGTATCAATGAGCACCGGTTCAAAATTACTTTCCCATACTTTGTTCCAATTTTGATCGGCAATAACTTCAACTTCCCAGCTCATTCGACAATCCATGGCGAGAAGAGAGGATTGAATCTCCTCCAGCGATTCGAGATTGAAGTTTTCAAAAGTAATATAGGAATCGATAATATTTTCCCTCTCATGGATCCCCTCAAATTCGTACAGGTCGAGCAACGCTATCAGAAATTCAGAAAATTCCTGGGTTAAGGGATCAAGATATATATGAATTGCCTTATATGCCATACCCACAGATGCGTAAAATTGAGTAAAAAAAAACGATCACGGAACAATGCCGGGATCGTTTTATGCACAAACAATAATAGTATTTAATAGGCATTTACTATGCCCATAAAATCTTCAGCGTTTAAGGCTGCACCACCAATCAGGCCCCCGTCTACATCGGGATTTGCAAACAGCTCGGCAGCATTCGAAGGTTTGCAGCTACCGCCGTACAATATAGAGCAGTTGGCCGCGATTGTATCACCATATTTGGCTTTAATACTGTCGCGTATCACTTTATGTATTTCCTGTGCCTGGTCGGGAGTCGCTGTTTTACCGGTACCAATGGCCCATACAGGTTCGTAGGCAATTACTATTTTACCAAAATCTTCAGGAGTAAGATGAAAAAGTCCCTTTTCAAGCTGACTTTTCACAACATCGAAATGCTTGCCCGATTCTCTTTCCTGCAGCACCTCACCTATACAAAAAATCGGAATTAATTCATTTTTCAGGGCAAGCTTCACCTTAACCGCCAGAAGTTCGTCGGTTTCTCCATAATAGGCTCTGCGTTCGGAATGTCCGAGAATAACATGAGTTGCACCTGTCGATTTAATCATTTCGGCAGACACCTCACCTGTATAGGCTCCGCTCTCTTTATCGGCACAGTTTTGCGCGCCCAGAAACAAAGCCGGTTTATTGATTACCTTTTTTACCTCAGCCAGATGGATAAAAGGAGTGCACAATATAATTGTAACATCAGTTTTTTCGACTTTCCCATTTACGCTTTTGGCCAGCTCAAGACCTGCTTTGAGCGAAGTGTTCATTTTCCAGTTGCCGGCAACAATTTTTTTTCTCATCTTATATTTTCGTTTTTTATTAATACTACGCCAATGCCCGCGAAATTAACAAATAATCAATTTATCAGAACAGGTAACATCAATTAAGTATTTTTTAACCCGAGAATTCTTCGTAATTTAATCATTGATCAATCCAAACCAACATCATGCCTGATGTAAGCAAAATTGTTTACAAGGGTAAGGATATTATCCTTGTCGATTACCAGGGTTGTACCGATGAAAAGGAAATGATCAGTATCTTCAGAAAAGCTGCTGAGGTTATTACCGGCTTCCCGGAAGGGATTTTAGCACTGATCAACTTCGAAGGTGCCTTCCAGACTCCCAATTTTTTAAAAGAAGCCAGACAACTTGCAAAACAGACTCAGAACTATGTGATTAAAAGAGCCATTGTAGGCATGAACAGACCCACAAGATTGATCATGCTGAACGCATTTAACCGACTCCTTGGGAAAAAACAGATGAAACCTTTCAAGACTTTGAAGGAAGCTAAAGAATGGCTTGTTAAGTAAAATCACCGGTAGAAATTCTCAGTTTACTACGTAAATCCTTCAGAAGAAAATCCTGAAAATATTTATCTGCCGGAACGAAAGTGATTCAGGAGTAAACCCATAAATCCGATCAGTAGTATTACAATATAAGCAATCCCATCCGATCGTTCTTTATGCAGGTTTACCAGTGAATATGAGAGCGCACCGTAAGTCTGAAGATTTTCCAATAAGGGAACATTTCTGAAGTGCCATTTCTCGAGTACAATCCCCTCCTTGATCAATAGTAAACCGGGATTGCTGCGAATTATTGTTTTCAGGGTAATTTCATCGGTGGTATAAAAAGTGAAAGCCAACTGAACCTGGCTGGTTGCCTCTTCTATAACCTGCTGAGTTGAGGACGTCATGCCATAGACCCTGTAACCTTCCTCCAGAGCCCGGGAAGCAAATTCATTTATTATTTTTAATCCTTTCGGGTTTATTTTTTTCACATTGTTGGATACAATAAGAAAGGAATAAGCCGGATCGGAAAGCAGATTACCGGTAATATCTTCACCATCAGGCGAGACTAAGGAAAAATCGTGTATGGGAGGCACATAACCCTTGCTGATGAGATTGTTCCTGGTTTCAATCCATTTCCAGGTAGTATCGCTCCAGGGTTTTTCCGGTGAGTTGAGTGTAAATTCTTTTTGAATTCCATTTTTCTCATAGATCATTACCGTTTCATATTCATCAGTCGGCATGCCGTCAGGTATTTCCATTAATTGGGGAATATTGGCTCCAATCTTATAGGGACGAAAATCCATCAGCGGAAGATTCCGTAAACAATATACCGAGAGCAATACAACTACTATAGCAAGAAACCCGCTAGTCGACCATTCGACAACAGAAGAAAAACCCTTTTCATACAATTTTCTTTGCTGAAAAACAATAAGGGTGGGGACCATAAAAATCAGATTTTTGAAGAATGTTTGCCAGTTGGTCAAGATCAGGGCATCGCCAAAACAACCGCAGTCGGTGACAGGATTTGTAATGGCTAAAATCAGTGTAAGAATGGTAAAGTATGCCATAAAAATAAAAAGTGCCCATGCAGTCTCCTTCATCCTGATTTTAAAAAACAGGTTCAGCCCTATCAGTAATTCAGAAGTGCTGAGGATAATAGCAAATACAAGGGTCAAAGGCATTAGGAAATCCATGCCAAAAGCTTCGAAATAATCATAAAATTTAAATGCCGAACCCCAGGGATCGATGGCTTTTACAAAACCGGAAAAAATAAAAACAGCTCCAATAATGAACCGGGCAATATTTCTGCCATATCTGATAATCATGGTTTGAAAAATTTTTGTTTAATCTTTTCAATAATCAACTCTGAGATATTGAAAGGTAAAAGCATGTTCCCTTTTTTATCGCCACAATCAATTAGTTCAAAATCTTCATTATCTCTGACCTGCCAAAGATAAATATCACGCACCTGCTCCTGAAAAGAAAGATCAGCTTCATGAATATCGACTCCTCCGTTCAGGTAGGTACGATCGGTACCATAACGGCGTTTCCCCAGACTTTTTTGAGTGAAATAAAAGGGAACATTTAAAAATAAATTCAGATCAGGTACCGGAATCCGATAGTACTCATATTCCAGGTGCTTAATCCATTTGGACAGTTTCTCTTTCTCGGTATTATCGGAAATCTTTGCACATTGAAAGGCGATGTTCGAATATAGGTAACGATCGGCAATTACCATATAACCTTCCTCCATCCATTGAAGTATATTCAGGGCAAAATCTTTTCGGTCGCCGGCATAAATAAGTGCTATCAGGTAAGGATTTACCGTATCGATATCACCTAATTCGCCACGAAGAAACCGGCTGATCAATTCGCCCCAGATAACCGAATCGGTTCTCGGAAAATGTACAAACTTCGTTTTAAGGTTTTCTTTTAGAAAATATTCCTCAATAAGTTTTATTTGAGTTGATTTTCCTGATCCGTCGAGACCTTCAATAACAATAAATCCCATGAAATGAAAATGTTAACAATCATGATAGCTAGTATGCTTCGTAATCATTACTTTTACGATAAGCAATTCAGGCTGATTTTGATGGATAAAGATACATTTTTTCAAAAAAAACGATTACTTAACATAGGAGGAAATTATTTAGATCTTGATATTCCGAAAATTGCAGGAATATTGAACGTAACTCCCGATTCGTTTTATGATGGCGGAAAATATCTTGAGGAAGCTCAACTG
>CAZMVE010000061.1:9675-18234 GCA_964569585.1 uncultured Bacteroidales bacterium
CGCAGAAGGTGAAAATTATACCTTTCAACACAGGGAATGATTATCTTTAAATTCAAATTTGCTACTATTAATGCCGACATTGTTCATACAGATACGCATAATTGATGTAATTGACATACTGCTGGTTGCATTCCTGATGTACCAGGTTTATGTTCTTATACGAGGGACCGTAGCATTCAATATTTTTATTGCTGTCATTGGTATATGGTTGTTGTATGTTATTGTCAATATGTTGAAAATGAAGCTTCTCTCCACTATTCTGGGAGGAATCATCGGAGGTGGGGCCATAGCACTGATCATTTTATTCCAGCAGGAAATCCGTCGATTTCTGATTTTTGTAGGAACCAAATATTTCCCGGACAGAAAATTTTCTCTTCAGAATATTTTACGTCGCGATGATACCCTGCTCGAAAGAGTCAAGATAGCCTCCATTCATAAAGCATGTGTCGACATGGCGAAAACTTATACCGGAGCGCTTATTGTTATTGAGCGTCAATCGTCGCTAAAATTATATGCTGAAACAGGAGATGTATTGCATGCCAAAACTTCAAGCCGTTTATTAGAATCTATTTTTCTTAAAAACGGCCCCTTACACGATGGAGCCGTAATCATTGATAGCGATCTTATAACAGCTGCCCGTTGTGTTCTTCCATTCACCTATAAAACTGAGTTACCTTCCTATTATGGCATGCGACACAGAGCGGGTTTGGGGATCAGTGAAAATACGGATGCTTTTGTAATTATAATTTCTGAAGAAAGAGGTGAAATTTCCATAGCAGAGCATGGAGAATTGATATCGGGAGTTGGGGAACAGGAATTATGGAATATTCTTAAAAAACACTTTGAATAATAACCGGGAAATTATGAAGCTGGAGAAATTTTTAGGATACGAATTGATTCACACTGAGAAATACTCACTTTCAGTCTATCATCTTCTGATCACATTATTGATACTGATCTCGGTCTGGGTAATATTGCGCATCATCCGAAGAATTTTCCGGCGACAGGAGAAGCGTGATCGTATCGATTTAGGTACAAGTCAAGCGATTTTTCTTATTATAAAATATATCCTATGGACCTTTGCTATTATTCTTTCGTTAGATACCATAGGTATTAAAATCACTATTTTTCTCGCCAGTTCTGCTGCATTACTGGTCGGACTGGGCCTTGGTTTACAGCAGATCTTTCAGGACTTTATTTCAGGTATCACACTGATTGTTGAAGGATCCCTTAAAGTAGGCGATATTGTTCAGACTCAGGCAGGGGAAGTTAGCCGGGTAAAACAGATCAATATGCGAACCTCAAAGCTTGAAACACGCGATAATATTATTCTGATCGTTCCTAATTCTAAGCTGATCAATGATATTGTGATCAATTGGAGCCACATGGAAAAGAAAACACGTTTTTCTGTTGAAGTAGGCGTAGCTTATGGTTCCGATGTGTTGCTTGTTAAGGAAATTCTTCTCGATTGCGCTTCAAAACACAAATCCATCGTAAATAATCCTGCACCACTGGTTCGTTTCAATGATTTTAGTGATTCTTCGTTAAATTTCCAGCTTCTTTTTTATACCAATGAAACCTTCAGAGTTGAAGATGTAAAAAGTGATCTTCGTTTTATGATTGATGCCGGATTCCGCAAAAATAAAGTTAGAATACCCTTCCCTCAACGAGATGTACATTTCTATCCGACCCAGAAATAATAGTAGTAATTTATTCTTTATTGCGCCGCCTGACTATGCGGGTCCGCGACTCTTCCCTGTTGAGCAGTCGTTCAATATTTTTCTGATGTGTCAGTAACAGAAGGATTGAAACAATCATAGAGAAGATAACCAGTGAGGAAATGGTTGTTTTAAATACAAAAATGATAAGAATAGGGAATGAAATACCCGCTATCATTGAGCTTAGGGATACATAGCGGGTAGTGAAAAAGAATATTGCAAAAATACCAATGCAGATTAAGGTAGGTTGTGGTTGTATCGCTAAGAGCAGACCCAACAGAGTGGCTACTCCCTTTCCTCCTTTAAATCCGACATATATTGGGAAAATATGACCCATCACGGCACATGCGCCAAGAATTAGCTGATAATTTACGAAATCTTCAGTTCCGGGGATATACAGATTAAATAACCTGACTGTGGAAACGGCCAGGTACCCTTTAAGTATATCGATCAGAAATACAGGTAAACCCGCTTTCCATCCTAAAACCCGGACAGTATTCGTAAAACCTGCATTACCGCTTCCATGCTCTCTAACATCAACATCGTAAAAGTATTTTCCAATCCAGACTGATGAAGGGATAGAACCGATCAGGTAAGCTAATAAGATAAGTAAAATTTTGATTATCAATGACATAGCCAAAGAACTCATTAATGAAGCGGTACAAATTTATAGGAAATAATTAATTATAAAAATAAAATTAGATTAAAATACCCGGATGAAAAATTAAATGCTTCTTATTCAATAACTTAAAAATTTAAACTTCTGTTACAGCCAGTTATTATTATTCTGTCTTCAGATGAAGTCATTCTGCAATTAATACAACTTTAGACTATTATTAAGTATATCAATATTATTTATCCTGTATCGGTACCTGAAAATAGCTTGTCAGGCAATCAGGAATGGATTCACTACATCTTTTCCGTATTTTTTCTTAAAGGCTAGGAGATTTTCTTTTTGGTCGTTCATTATATTGAAAAACACTGGTGGGATATCTTTCTCTTCTTTGTATATATTCTTCATTCTGTCAATTTTTTCCAGGAATTTAGTTATCCTTATAGAGAATTGTTTTTCATACAGCTCTTTCGAATAGTCTCTGTTGAATATCTGCTTAAATAATTGCTGCAAATCTTCGTATTTTGGTATATAGCCAATTGGTGTTTCAATGGCATCATATTCACCATGCACTCTTCCCTCCATCCAGATAAGCCATACTTTTTTATCGACTTTTTCGCTAAGAAACTCACCATTCTCTTTAATAAAATAATTGGTAGCAAAAATCAGAGGAACATTTTTGAGTTTTTTCCCGAATCTTATATGGTTTTCGATATATTTTCCCAATTGTACTACAAGGAAGTCTAAATTTGCCATAGGGCTGAATGCTCTTACACCTTCCTTACCAAGAGTAGCTGCAGTCGTCTCAGATTCTATAGTAGCACCGATATACACTCCATGTTCCCAGTTTAAACTCTGAAAAACAGGTACAGAAGTATCGGAATCACGGCCACCGTAAATTACACCACTGATAGGCACTCCATCCGGATTATGAAGGTTTGGATCGACATTCGATAACTCATTGATCCTGACCGTGTATCTGGAATTTTTGTGAGCATGTCCAACCTCTTTACCATCCTTATCTTTATCGCCAAGCTTCCAGTGTTCACTGAAATGGTTCTTCCCCTCGCTGGGAAGTTCCTGACCCATATTCAGCCAGTAAGCTCTTGCCTTATTAATTAAAACATTGGAAAATATTAATTCACGAGGCGTAGTCAGTACTTCATAAATGAAGGGATCATCTTTCGGGTTCACATCAGTAATAATTCCAAAAATTCCCTGCTCAATATTAACAGCATGACATGTTCCGTCATCCCAGACTCTCAGGTAGGCAATGTCATCGCCGACAATCGTTTGTCCGGGAACCATAGCCGTGGAAGTCTTGCCGCAGGCACTGGGAAATGCACCGGTAAAGTAGGATATTCTTTTTTTACCGTGGGGTTTAATCCCCATAATAAACATATGTTCAGTCAGCCAGTCTTCATTATTTGCTTTGTATATAGCCAGACGAAGTGCTAATTTCTTTAATCCCAGACTATTTCCGGCATATTGGTTATTGACGGTAAGTACCCTGTTTGCTTTCAGATCCATGTATATCCTTCTTTTATCGATATGCAGAGTATTCCCCCTCTCGTCTAATTCACCTGCCGAATGCACCAGGTAAAAGAAATCGTCTGATCCATTGAGTTTCTTAAATTCTTCGAAGCCTGACCGGTAAAGAATATCTTCACTATGTCCTACATAAAAAGAATCGGTAATCTGAAGAGCGCAAATTGAAAATTTTGAATCAAGTGGCCCGAGACAGAAAAAACGAACCAGTACCTCTTTACCGGACATAGCTCCATCCATTATTTCTGTAACTTCTTTTATACCTTCTTCTCTCGGTTTTGTCTTTACCACTTTACTCATCTTCATCTCGGGAGTAACCAGTACGGAAGTATTGGCTTTATCTCTTGCCTGATCAAAATAAGAATCGTAATGAATAGTATGCCCTTCCATAGCCAGCTTACTCTCCTCGCCGATTTCTATCGCCTTCCTTCGAACATAATCGATATCTTCCTGTGTATCCGTAACCACAGTGACTTTAGAAGGCTTGAGCAGATTTGTAAATTCTTCGACAACCTTTAAAACTTTAGGATTATTCAAATATTCCAGTTTTTTAAGATTCTCCTGGCTTAAGATACGTTGGTCCACATTCATTGTTTTTGAAATTTTTTATTACTTATGTTAACTCGATGGCTATATGTATTAAAATATTGTTTTTTATTTAATTACTAATCTGACTATTCTCCTATCAACCATCATTGTGCTAGCAACTAATTCAGGTATATGTTTTAATACTATTTTGTAATTATTTTAAAAAATCGTGTTAATCTTTAAGTTAAAACCCCCTCAATCGAAAAATTAAACGGGCGCTAAGATAGAAAAAAATATGTTTTAGAGCAGGTTTTTAATTTAATAAATATTACATTCATTTAAAAATATTCAATTCATAGACTGTACCTGCTATATTGACCTGAATTTATGTTAATCTGAAATATAAGAATAAGAAATAATTATAAATTAAAAGTTATTTAATTGCGAAATTAAACGAAGCTGAATAAGTTCAGGATTTTATTTAAGCTCATGAACTACCAGTCCACTGCGCAGTTTAGGTTCGAACCAGGTAGTTTTAGGCGGCATTATATTTCCTGTATCCGCAATATTTATCAATTGCTGCATGGAAACAGGAAACAAGGCAAAGGCAACAGCCATTTCACCACTATCAACTCTTCTCTGTAATTCTCCAAGTCCTCTGATACCTCCGACAAAATCAATGCGATCCGATTTACGCAGATCTTTTATATCCAGAATGGGTTCCAGAATGGTTTTTGAAAGAACTGTCACATCGAGACAACCAATCGGATCATCATCGTTAAATGATGCGGAGTTTGCATTCAGTGCATACCAATTCTTCTCAACATACATGGCGAATTCGTGTACTTTTAAAGGTTTATAGATTGAAGTTCCTATCTTTTTTATCTGAAAATATTCTGAAACCTTATCAATGAATTCTTCCTGGGTATAACCATTCAAATCTTTTACAACCCGGTTATAATCAATTATTGTCAATTGACTGGCAGGAAAATGAACCGCCAGAAAATAATTATATTCCTCATTTCCTTTATGTTGTGAATTTTGTTTCCTCAACTCCTCACCAACATGTGCCGCTGCTGCTGTTCGATGATGACCATCGGCAACATAAGTAAATGGAATTTCATCGCGAAAAACATTTTCGATGGTTTGAATATCAGCTATTTCCAGAACAAGCCACAGAGTATGCTTAACCCCGTCAAGTGTTAAAAAATCATACTCGGGCTTTTTGCTTATAATTCTATCAACTATAGAATTGATAGTTGCATTATCAGGGTATGCGAAGAAAACAGGTTCGGCATTAAAATTAGTAATCCGTATATGATTTTTCCGGTCCTCCTCCTTATCGGGACGTGTCAGTTCGTGTTTTCTAATACTATTATTCAGATAATCTTGTACACTTGCACAGCCTACCAAACCATATTGAGTTTTGTTCCATAGGGTTTGAGCATATATGTAATACATGGCTTGCTTATCCTGCTTAAAAATACCTTCAGCAATCATTCGCTTTAGTGTATTTTTTCCTGTATTATAAACAATTTCCGAATAATGGTCCACATCAACCGGCAGGTCTATCTCTGGTTTTACAACATGAAGAAATGAATAGGGATTACCCTCTGCTTCAACTTTTGCTTCGGCGGAATTAAGCACATCATAAGGCATGGAAGCAATACGGTCTACCAACTCCTTCTCGGGTCGATATCCTTTGAAGGGTTTTACAATTGCCATCTGTATTTATAATTTTATTGAAAAGCTAATTTACTTTAAATGTGTTGTCGCCATTTTTAATATATCCGACAATTTGCTTGGCGGCAGCCAAACCTGCATTTATATTTGCTTCGGCAGTCTGAGCACCCATTTTCTTAGGAGTCCAAAAATATCTGTTGGGATATTTTTCAGCAATTATATCCTTACAGTCAGGAGCAATATCTGCGATATACCTGAAATCAGGACGATCCTCAAAAATTTTCAATAATGCGGTTTCATCGATGATTTCTTTTCTGGCTGTGTTTACTATAGTTGCCCCTTTCGGCATTAGTGAAAGCAGTTTATAACTTATACAGGCCTTTGTTTCATTATTGGCAGGCAAATTTGTGGTGATATACTGGCAATTTCTGTATAAATCTTCAACCCTTGGTTCGCATTTTACACCGTCGTTTTCTATTAAAATCCTGTCGACATAGGGATCGTGTGCTGCTAATGTCATCCCAAGTCCTTTACCAATGTGGGCCATAACTTTGCTGATATTGCCATAAGCATGAAATCCTAAAGTTTTACCGCGAAGCTCGGTTCCTGCCATTCCGTTATATCCGTTCCTGTTCAGGTAAATCATCATACCAATACCAAGTTCAGCCACAGCATTTGAATTCTGACCAGGTGTATTCATCACACAAACACCTTTTGCCGTTGCTGCATCCAAATCTACATTATCGTATCCGGCACCTGCGCGCACAACAATCTTAAGATTTTTCCCGGCATCGATAACAGTCTTATCAATACTATCACTCCTGAAAATAATAGCATCAACAGCTGCAACAGCTGCTACTAGTTGATCGTGTGAAGTATATTTTTCCAGCTTTACCAATTCGAAGCCTGCGTCGTCGCATATTTTCTGAATACCCTCAACTGCAAGAGGTGCAAAGGGTTTTTCGGTTGCTAAAAGTAATTTTGTCATATTCCTTCCAGGTTAGATGTATATTAAACTTTGGCCTCAAATTCCTTCATGGCTGTGATAAGTGCTTTTACACTTTCAATAGGAACCGCATTATAGATCGAAGCACGAAAACCTCCAACAGAGCGATGTCCTTTAATACCAATCATTCCTTGTGAAATGGCATACTGAAGAAAATAAGCTTCCTTTTCCTTGTACTCATCGGCCATTACAAATGTAACATTCATAATCGATCGATCTTCTTCGGCGGCGATTGTCGATTTAAAAATTTTATTTCTGTTTATTTCGTCGTACAGAATCCGGGCTTTCTCGAGGTTCATTTTATAAATAGCATTTACACCTCCCAGGTCTTTTAACCACCTAAGCATTAAAAGGCATCCGTAAACAGCAAGACAAGAAGGTGTATTAAATAAAGAACCAGTATCAATATAGGTATTGAAATCGAGCATACTGGGAATCGGGCGATCGACCTTACCCAGGATATCTTTACGTATTATCCCAAAAGCCACACCGGCCGGGCCAACATTTTTCTGAGCCCCTCCATAGATCAATGCGTATTTCGAAACATCCATGGGTCGGCTGAGAATGTCGGAAGAAGCGTCGGCTATAAGCGGAACAGGCGAATCGATGTCCTTCTTTATTTCAGTACCGAAAATCGTATTATTCGTTGTAATATGAAAATAATCGGCATCGGCAGGAATTGTATATCCCTTTGGTATATAGGTATAGTTCTTGTCCTTCGAAGAGGCAACAACTTCAACCTCTCCAAACAATTTAGCTTCTTTTATTGCTTTCGACGACCATGAACCTGTATCGAGATAAGTAGCTTTTTTTTGCATTAAATTGTAGGGAACCATACAAAAGTTAAGACTGGCGCCTCCATGAGTGAATATAACAGAATGTGAGTCGGGCACAACTAAAAGTTCACGGATAAGGGAAGCAGCCTCTTCAATTATTGCTGAAAATTCTTTTGACCGATGGGATATTTCCATTACTGATAATCCAATGCCATCAAGATTCAGTACACCTTTGGCTGTTAATTCTTTAACCTGCTCGGGAATAATGGAAGGTCCCGCATTAAAATTGTGCTTTTTCATGTTGTTAAGTTTTTCTGTTATGTTTATTTTCCAGCTGTTGGCAATATTAATAAAGAAATTCGAAATTCATTTGTTAATTAAATAACAAATGGAAAATGAGCGATAAAAATACAAAAATATCCACTTTATTAATATTCGTTTTAAAAAATATCTTTTTACAAATTACTAACAACTTCAGATTGCAGTTGAAATGATTGCCGATAGGAATATTTTAAGTCCCCGGTTATAAAAAAATCCATGCAATTTTGATCAGTAAATGAGATTGTACCAGATCGGATTTAATTTCACTACTTAAAGTTGGGTCAGATAGAAATCTTCGAGAACAGGAATTTTATCTGTCAGATTAAAAGAGTGGCAATATTCAAGTACATCGTCCAGTCCGTTTTT
>CAZMVE010000062.1:0-4169 GCA_964569585.1 uncultured Bacteroidales bacterium
ATATTTGTAGAACAAGAAAGTCAACTATATTCCCGCGTCACGCGCCGGGATGGATCAGGAGATTTGAAAATCTGACGCGGAATTCAGCCAACATCAATTCTTATAACTTCACTATCATCTGCAGCTTAACTTCCGTGCGGTGGTTGACCTGTATTTCCGATAAACTGCTGCCTACAGTTTCCTGTCCGGGATAGAGGGTCTGGCCTATCTTGAGCCAGAAACTGATGTACTCGGCAGGCTTCCATTTGAGCAGCAGCATATACCTCCATCCCTTCTCATAATGCATCTGGCTGGTGGCCGCATAAAGCAGATCTCGCTCGTAAGCATAGATCCGTGTATCGTAATCGTCGGTATTGAAGTAGGCTATTCGCAGGCTGATATCAAGGGGGACAGGTAATTCCCTCAGCATAATATCCTGAAACACCAGGAATCCCGCCCGGAGGGTATCGTCCCTGAAACCTGCCCTGCTGACCTCAACCCTGTTCTGTAATGCCAGGTTGGACCCTAATGGAACGGTGCTGTTCAAACGGTATTGTTCTTTGATCTGGGGCAGCACTTCATACAGGTTATTCTCAATGATATAATTGATCGGTTTTTCCTGTCGCTTGTAGCGAATGTAGATGACGACCCTGCTAAATGTTTTTTTCCACTCTCCAAACACTTCATAACCTTCGGAGGGTGTATTCACCCGGTAGCGAAGCCATGGAAATGAAAAAATATCGGAATAGAGACGGAACCGGTTTCCTGAAAAATTCCCCTCCAGCCCCAAATAGAATCCGTCTTCATTGGCCACCATGCTGTTCTCCCTGAACGCATCAGCCCAAAACGAATAGTAGGCTTTATCGTAATGCCTGTGAAGAATACCCAGATTCAGGTTCGGTCTGAGAAAAATAAACATTCCGTTGATAAGCGCCACCGCTTCGTTGGAATATGCCACCTCACCAAAAAACTGCATCCTTTTACCCAGGTATCGGTAATCCATTGAGATTCCGGAGTTCCTGTTTCCTGAAAAATAAAAGGCTTTATAGAGTTGATCCTGTTCCTTCAGATACTTTTCGGTTTGCACTGAAATTCCATTCAACCCCAGCTTAAAACGATCGCCGGTATAAGCCAGACTAACACCTGCAGATAAAAGTCGGACACTGTTCTCCTTTTCCAGGTCAGAAGGTGTGGCATGGTATCCGGAGGTAGTGAATCCGGTAAAATAATCTTCGTGCAAAATAGTATCCGATACAACCGCAGCATCCACCTCATGGATGGATGCAAAAGCCGTAAGCGATAAATGTTCCTTACCCAGCGTAATAGCCGATCCGCGAAAAAAGTGATTTTCTTCGGCGGAAGAATTAGCCTTTATCACTTCCCTTCTCCGGCATATATCGGAAACATAGGAGGACTTTCCGTAAGAAAAAGAACTCCATGCGAGCAAACCCTGACCCATCTGTACATGATAATCGCCGAGCAAAAACCGATGAACCATTCCTTTATTGTTTTTATAGTCGATGTAGCCGGTATAAAAATCAAATCCGGTACGCTTATTCCCTCTGAAAAATTCCTCTCCCGCATCCTTTTCCATGAGAATACCTGCCCGCACTCTTCCTCCCATATCGAGTCTGTAACGGAAGTATAACTTATCCGGGCTACCCAGGTAGCGTGTTTTATCAGGTTCAAGGGCCAGAACAGAATCGGAAAGAGGAATGTATCCTTTCTGCTGCTCCAATATCCTCTGATACCGGACAATTGTCTGCTGCTTTACAAAAGGATGAAATCCCCTGAACCCCGAATATCGCTTTATGGGTTCTGCACAGGTAACAAAAGGGCCGATCAAATCGATTTCCTCTTGCCGGTAACCCGGAATGTAGAGCAATTCATAAATGGTTAGCAAATAGCCCTGGGTTTTACGATAATCGATAAGCACTGCAATTTGAAAAGCACTTAACACATGTAGTTCTGCCAACTCCTCCTCTGAAGCCGTATTCAGATTCAGGGGCTCGTGAGCGTAATTCAGCAGGTCGTCAAACACGACAGAGACATCCTCGGAATTCTCATTTTGTTCCGCCAGGGTTTCAATTACCTGACCTATATATTCCTGTTGAACCGGAGTCGGCTCCTGTGCATGGCTGTTTTTCAGAAACAAAAAGAAAAACAGGAAATAAATGCAGTTAATGCTGGCTCTCATGAGAGGAGAATTTATAGATTAATGTAACTGCCGAGGACATCCCCAGACAGGTATGTTGTTCAAATCCAGCTGAAAAAGTGATCTTCTTAAAGCCGAATGCCAGTCCGTAGGAGTAACTGCTTACAGAACCTGTTTTCAATCCTGCCCTCAGGGCCAGTAATTTCCCGATTCGGTATTCGGCCCCCAGCGAAAGATACAATTCAGAATAGTCCTGCCAGTGCAGCTGAGCAGCCAGGTAGAAATTCCCTGCCTCCGACCAGGCCAGTCCGATATTGAGTTCAGCCGGCAAATAATTCTGCCCGGAATTGGCGTACCCCGACCGGTTCGGATTGATCAAATGGATACCCGCTAAAACTCCTTCCACAGGTTTTACGACAAGTCCGATATCTCCGGTAATACTGAAAGACCTTTCAGAAAGTGTTTCCACTGCAAGCCGGTGACCGTTCATTGTGATTCCGGCATCGAGCCACCGGAAAATATTTCTCCCATATGAAAGCGAAAAGCTGCTTTCGTTCAGGGCTTTTGTACCGAAGTAGTTCACGGAGCAACCCCACCAGCCATGAAACGGGAATGTACCATAAACCGACTGGGAACCCAGTCCGGCAATTAAGTATCGGTTGTGATAATTGATACCTGCCATTGCTGTCTGTTGCAACGCAAGCAGGGAAGGATTACGCATGCCATACCAGGCTCCTGAATAGCAAATATCGGTACCCGAAAGTGCCAAAGCAGATGCATCACTGTATGGAACCTGCTGGCTAAATGCCGGCATCATTGAAGAAATAAATAGTATGCAGAATATCCAGTTACGCATATTTTATCGCTTACCCCTAACATCAACAAGTCCTGTTCCTCTATAGCCCAAGTAACTAAATATGCGCCAATTATGCAAGAACTAAGAGAATTTTTTGTATAAAAAATTAAGCTGCTGTCGTGTGAATACCAGTAAGCTGGTGGAAAAAGGCTTCGACTCCCATCGGCCGCCAAAGGCTTGCCAATGGCGCTGCACTCAGCCTGACCTTATGTAAAATGTCACACTGAGCGAAGTCGAAGTGGTTTTCCTTTGGAATTGAGAGGAGGTAGGTAGTATGCTTTACAAGAAATAATCAACCAACATTCGATTTCTGACACCTCATCACTTAGCTGCTGCTAGTTGGTCTTAAACTCGTACTTTACCTGCTTCAGTTCCTCGTTGGCCTGTACAATTTCTTTCTTCAGGTTTTCCTTGAATTCCGCCAGGCGCGCTGCCAGTTCCCTATCGGCCGTAGCCAGTATTTGTGCCGCCAGTATGCCGGCATTCCGGGCGCCGTCAATACCCACCGTGGCTACGGGAACTCCGGGAGGCATCTGCACAATAGCAAGGAGGGCATCCAGTCCGTTGAGGCTGGCTTTTATGGGAACGCCAATCACAGGAATCCGGGTCATGGAAGCTATCACACCGGGAAGATGAGCGGCCATACCGGCTGCCGCAACAATTACCTGTATTCCCCTTCCTTCGGCATTTTTAGCAAACTTTTCCACCTCATCCGGCGTGCGGTGTGCCGACAGGGCATTGATCTCAAAAGGAATTTTCATCTCGTTCAGGATATCGGTCGCCTTTTTCATTACCGGCAGGTCGGATGTACTTCCCATGATGATGCTTACTTGTGGTGTCATATCGGGTCGAATTATTCGGTTATCAAATTGTATTTCTTCTACTGACTGTCAGACAAGGCAATTTAAAACTTTTTTCAATTTATTCTTCCCCCCTTTTTCTTAATTTCGCAGCACGGTGGCAAAGATAATGGAAAGCATAACAATACACGATAAGAAATTCCGCTTACATATTTCTTCCGGAAAGATTGTTGCAGCAGTTAATACACTCGCAAGTCAGCTAAACAAGGACCTGGAGGGCAGTGAAGTTGTTTTTATTGCGGTGCTGAACGGATCGTTCATGTTTGCTTCCGATCTGATGAAAAAGATCCGGATCGCCTGCCGTATTTCTTTTGTGAAA
>CAZMVE010000062.1:4269-17940 GCA_964569585.1 uncultured Bacteroidales bacterium
TGCTTCCGATCTGATGAAAAAGATCCGGATCGCCTGCCGTATTTCTTTTGTGAAATTAGCTTCCTATGAGGGCACAGAGAATACGGGCCACCTGAACCGGCTCATTGGAATTAATGAAGTGCTTACAGACAAAACCGTGGTCATCATTGAAGATATTGTCGATTCGGGGAATACTATTAATACCCTGATCGAACAGATCGGGGAGCTGCAGCCGGCAGAAATAAAAACCGTCGCCCTGCTGTTTAAACCCGATGCTTATGAATACAATCGCAAGATCGATTATACGGGTTTCCGTATTCCGAATACCTTTGTGGTGGGTTATGGTCTCGATTACGACGGGCTGGGAAGAAATCTGAACGGGATCTACACGGTGGTTGAATGATACAGGCTGAGGGAGAGAAGAAAGAAATGCGGGTATTGTTAAGTATGATGAAAAACAATAGTATCTTCAGGAAAAGAAATAGTTACCGGTTAAGACAAAAGGGCGAATTGCCGAATGAGCCAAGCCTGAGTCTTGATCTTTATTACTCATTTTTAAATAAATCAATATGTTAAATATCGTATTATTTGGCCCTCCGGGAGCAGGAAAAGGAACACAGGCTGCAAAACTACTGGAACAATATCAACTGGTTCATCTGTCGACTGGTGATATTTTGCGTTCGGAACTGAAGGCCCAAAGTAAATTAGGACTTGAAGCCAAGAAGTTTATGGAGAAGGGGGAACTTGTACCCGATGCCGTAGTGATTGGAATGATCGAGGGAAAGATCGACAGTAATGCCAGGGCAAAAGGTTTTATCTTCGACGGTTTTCCTCGTACAACGGCCCAGGCTGCTGCCCTCGACGAAATGCTGAACAAAAAAGGTACTCCCATTACCACCATGCTGGCACTCGAAGTTGAAAAGGGAGAACTGATCAAACGCTTGTTACTCCGCGGTAAAGAATCGGGCAGGACCGATGATCAGGATCAGTCGATTATCGAGAACCGGATCAAAGTATACAGCAGCGAAACCACTCCTGTAAAAGACTACTATGAGGCGCAGGATAAGTATAAGGGAATACAGGGTATGGGAAGCATCGATGATATCTTCGGCCGTCTGTGCCAGGCTATCGACTCCCTGGCTTAAGTATACAAAACCACTACAAAGGGTTATTCAAATAATATGCCTGACTCGAATTTCGTCGATTATATAAAACTATTTTGCCGCTCGGGTAAAGGTGGAGCCGGTTCGGCGCACCTTCACCGGGCAAAATTTATTCCCAAGGGCGGCCCTGACGGCGGTGATGGGGGCCGTGGAGGAAATATTTACCTTAAAGGAAACAGTAACCTCTGGACGCTGCTACATTTGCGTTTTAAGAAGCACATATATGCAGGTAACGGTCAATCGGGCAGCTCGAATATGAAATCGGGAGCCAGTGGCGAAGATATGACAATAGAGGTACCCCTGGGCACCGTTATTATGAATGAAGAGACCGGAGAGGTCCTTGCTGAAGTAACACGGCACAATGAGTTGAAGACCCTGCTTCCCGGAGGCCGGGGAGGACTTGGAAATGTTCACTTCAAATCGGCCACTCATCAGACTCCCCATTTTGCCCAGCCGGGAGAACCGGCCATTGAAGCCTACCTGATCTTCGAACTGAAAGTACTTGCCGATGTCGGTCTCGTAGGCCTTCCTAATGCCGGTAAATCCACTCTTCTTTCGGTATTGTCGGCAGCCAAACCTAAAATAGCCGATTATGCTTTTACCACGCTGGAACCAAGCGTCGGTATTGTCAGCTACCACGATAATTTGTCGTTTGTAATGGCCGATATACCCGGCATTATTGAGGGAGCATCGGAAGGAAAAGGACTCGGGATCCGATTTTTGCGCCACATCGAACGAAATTCAACACTGCTTTTCCTGATCCCTGCCGATAGTCCTGATATTAAAAAGGAATACCGTGTTTTGCTGAACGAGCTCGAAAAATACAATCCCGAACTACTCGATAAGAAAAAAGTGCTTGCCATTACAAAAGCCGATCTGCTCGATGAGGAATTAAGAAAGGAAATTGCTTCCGATCTGCCTGCTGTGCCCTGGATATTTGTTTCTGCCATTCAACAGGAGAATACCGAAAAACTTAAGAATCTACTCTGGAAACACTTAACATAAACTATTATGCTCGACTGGCTCATCAATCTTGATACTGATCTTTTCTTGTGGCTGAACGGTCACCATTCACCCTTCTGGGATCAAATCATGTGGTTCGTATCGGGCAAGATCGAATGGGTACCCTTTTATCTCGTGTTGCTGGGCTATATTATTAACCGGTACAAATGGCAAAGCATCTCTATTGTTGTTGCCGTGATTCTTACAATAACATTAGCCGATCAGCTGGCTGTCAAAGCATTTAAAGAAGTATTCGAGCGGCTGCGTCCCAGCCATAATAACGAAATTCAGCACCTGATACATATTGTGAACAGTTATCGTGGCGGAGCCTATGGTTTTGTATCGAATCATGCTGCTAACTCTTTTGCCCTGGCTGTTTTTATGAGTTTATTGATAAGAAAAAGACTTTTCGTAATAATTATGCTGTTTTGGGCCTCGTTGGTTTCCTATAGCCGTATTTATCTTGGCGTTCACTACCCGGGCGATATTTTGGGAGGTGCCCTCCTGGGCTCTCTGATCGGATGGCTGGTGTACTATCTGTTTAACAGGTTTTCTTTATTTACACTTTTTTTGCGGCCAAAACGGGAATCTGCCTCATAAAGCCTGTCCTCATTAATGGAAATCATAGAAAAAGGCCGTAAATGGTTGACCGCCAATTTACAGCCTTCTTACAAACCGTTAAACTCTATTTATTCATCGAACAGGTTATTACCTGCTCTTATATTATCAACAAAGCAATAACAGATTTTTAAATTCACCGATATAAAAGGGTTTATCGATTGTTGATAAGGTTAAAATCCTCTATTTTGGGGTGAAATTTCATATATAGGGGTAGATGTGTAAAAATTCCTTTTTGATCGAACTTAACCACCCATGTAATTTTATTTCCTACATTTGCTTAACCCTATTGCCTTTTCATGGATATAAACCAGAAAACACCTTCCTACATTACCGAGAAAAAGAACATTGTCCGGTTAATTTTATTTACCGCAGCTTTTGCCCTGATATTTGTTAATCTTTATTCACCTTTCGAAGTTAACAGCTGGATACTGAATAATGCTGCTACTATCAAAATCAAGAATCTCGATTTATTGCTGCTTATATCTTCCAGTATTATCATTCTGACCGGTGTACTTGTAGTTGTTATGAGCCGGATCATATTGTATCAGGTTACTATCAGAATAGGCCGTATTACTCTTATACAGTATTTTGTATGGATCGCAGTGGAGATATTTTGTATGTCGATGTTTTATGCCCTTTACGAACGAATTTTCCTTGCCGATACACGATCGTTCCTGGCAGCTTATAAAGTCTCCATTCAGAATACGACACTTGTACTGCTATTACCTTACTCTATTTCCTGGTTGTACTTCTCCTGGATCGATAAAAATAAAATCTTACAGCAATTGAAAGAGGGAAGTACTGCATTGGTTGAGAACAGGGAAATGATTGTTTTTAATGATGAAAAAGGTACTATGCGTCTTTCTATTAAATTTTCCGATCTGCTATATTTACAAGCTGCCGACAACTATGTTAATATTGTCTACATCAATAAAGAGAATCAGGCAAAATATATGCTCCGTTCATCGCTCAAACTTATAGAAGATGATCATGCTGAATTTCCATTGGTACGTTGTCACCGTTCGTATATTGTAAATTTTGAAAAAGTTAAGATAATCCGCCGTGAAAAGGATGGCCTTCACATTGAACTTGATGCGCCTCTGCCTGTGGATCTGCCGGTTTCGAAAACCTATCTGGAAGAAGTCTTTAATGCTTTTGGGCATAATATCAGTTAATACATTTCACAATCATCGGAATAATACTCCGTTTACTATTCAAATAAAAATTCATTACACATACAATTGCTGACAATTCAACCATGAAGAGTAGAATACCGGAAACCTTAGAGGAAACTTACACTATTACATCTGCCGATACCGATTTCAAGAAAAAGTTAAATGTCAGTTCGCTGATAAATATGTTTATCCAGACTGCCTGGCATCATGCGCAAGCCCTGGGCTTCGGCATGGATTTTTTACATGAGAATGGAACTGTCTGGATGGTTTTTCGCCTTCATGTGAAACTTTACCAGACACCTCTCTGGAATGAAAAGCTTATTATGACAACCTGGCCTAAAGGCATTCATCGTGTATTTTACCAAAGAGATTTTGAAGCATTGGACACTGACCGGAAGAAAATAGCAGAAGGAACTTCTGAGTTTATGATCATCGATTTGAAGTCCAAAAGGCCAAAACTATTTCAGGCCGATCATCATATTTTCAATCCGGAGCATATCAGGCATGCTATTGATTCGCATGTGCCGGTTCTAAATACTCCTGAATTACAGGGAGGAAATTTCATGAGACAAGTCAGATACAGCGATATCGACCTGAACGAACACCTGACAACTACACGATATATCGACTGGATGTTCGATACATTCGATCTTGAATTTTTAAATGCCCATTCCTGCAAAGAGATCATCGTGAATTTTATACGTGAAATTCCTTTCGCTACCGTCGTGAAAATACTACGGTATCCATTAGAAGAAACCAACAGCTATCTCTTTGAGTTTCTTCAAGCCGATCAAAATCAGTTGTCCTTCAGAGGTCAGTTAGTCTTCTGAATACTTCGGAAACCGCTACTAAAAATTAATTCTTAATCAACTTTTCAGTATAAACAGTCTCTCCGGCTCCTTTACCCATTTTTATTACACACAGGTAAGTACCTTTAGCAAGATCCTCCATCGCAATGCTTATCTGATTTGTTCCCGCCAAACAATCGCCGGCATAAGAATGTTGAACCAACCTTCCATTCAATGAAAGAACCTCAACAGAAATATAAGCTGCCTCCGGCAATTCAAACGATAATGTGGTTCTGCCATTAGAGGGATTAGGGTATATTTCACAATGCAGGTCAAGCTTAGGATTGGATAGACTGTTGATTACAGATCCATTAAAAATCCTCACCAGTTCAATGCCTTCGGCTGTCCCGAAATTTCCGGTGTAAAGCATATCGTTCACATTGTTCCAGTGTTCATGCACTCCCAGGCTGGGTATTGGCGATCCTGTCTGATCAGGGTCGTAGGTAAAATCATCCGGCCACCAATCGGAGTTCGCCGCCTGATGCAGGTAATCATCAATCCCGTCCCACTGTACATATGTATACCGATCCGGAGTATCATTATCGTCATCAATATCTTCTTCGGTAAATTCTTTCTGCATTATATCAAGACAAACCGATTCGATGGCTACAGGGTCAAGTGAGAACAAGACAGAAGAACACCAGTCGTTATTGAAAGGTGCAGTTTGGAACTTCTGGGGTTTCTGATGTTCGTACGAAGTGGCCCAAAGTCCGTCGACAGCAAAAAGTAAGGTCTTACCTCCCAGGTACTGACAGGCCATTAAATCGACCTGAACACGGTAAAGGTTATACCCTTCCCTTAGAGGATCATCATCAGGTTTCATTAATCCTTTGTGCAATTCCCAGGAATGATCGCTTGTATTTGAACCGAAATGATTCTTGGCAAAGAGTGTAATACCTGCCCAGCGGTGTCCTTTCAGCGAGGGTATATTGATCATATAATCGGCATCTACCATTTCGGTATAAAAATTATGGCTGGTAATCTCGGTCATCACAGTTCCATGATCGGAATAATGAATTCCACTGGTACTCGCGTGAAGAAGAGTTCTTCCCGGAATATTTCTTTTCGAGACATACTTTACATTGGGGAATTCTGCATAGAACTTATCGTAAAGGGTATTCCAGACATCACATAGTGGGTCGCCAACATAAATCTTTTCCTCAGGGACACCTGCAACGTTTATCAATTGCCGCAGCATTGAGAGTATGGTTTGTGGTGAAGTATCGAATTCAATTCCAAGGTATGGAGGCATTACACCATCGGGGGCAGCACCACTCCAGGCAGTTACGGCATTTATTTTAATGAAGATCGTTTCATCGGCAGAATAACCAATATCGCCTTTCCCGTGATTGATATTAAAATACAGGAAAATGGCATCCCATGCTTCTGCATCGCTTGCTTCTCCGCAAACTGATTTGATACCGTCTGAAAACATGGCGTCTACTACATTCTGGTCACAGTTGCTTTCCAGCCAGTAGGCGTCGTCATGACTACTATTGGTACAATTTTCGTTGGTGGCATCGGGATCCCAAATCCACACTACCCTACCCGGAACGATTCCCTTAGCTTCTCCAATAGGGGCATTAGGACCAAGGGGATCGCTGAATTTTTCTGTTGGACCCGTATCAGCCAGAATCTCCGACCGGGAATGGATCAGTGCATAGGCTCCAAAAAATAAGGCTGCACATATAATAACGGCGCCATAGTAAAACTGACGTTTTCGAAAAGTATTGACAGCCTTTCTGAAAAACAGCACTGAACCCGTAATGGATAACAGATATATGATAAAGGAATATGCCACCGGCATGGTTGCTTTCATGCAGGGATAAGTAATCCTGCTGGGTTTAGGGATCACCCTGATTAAAAACCAAATTATCGAAGCAATACCCACAATAAAGAATAGAACAACAGCTACTCCTTGTGGCTTATTCAAGCCAACAACCCTTCCTGTTTCAGGACATCGATGAAACAATGGAATCATAATCCGGATTTTAATGATTTTGAACTCTCAAATTTACTAAATAATAGCTACAATCCCCTTTAATTAAGTAATTCGGAAATATTCAAAATAGTCAATCCGTAAAAATATACAGCATTACAAATTATCAAATTGCAGCTTATCCAACCAGAAACGCCCTTCGGATATGACACCCGTGTTTCCGGCATTAATATAAATCAATACCTTTTTTACTTCGCGCAAATTTATTTCACCAGTGCTGCTTGTCGATGATCCCAATCTATTTTCGAAATTATAGGAATAGGTATGCGATTTATCGTCTTTAATAAACCTTTTATCAGTAATGATAAAAGGAGAAGCATCGGTCTGGTTTCCCTCATTATCCTGTAACATAATGCCTAGATTTAACGAAGCAGATTGTTCGTTAGTTATTAAAGTGATGATACAAAAGGTATTGCCGGTAAGATCGTAAGTATTGTCAAATTGGAAGGTAATATGGGGCATTTCTCCGGTTTGGGAAATATTATAAACTATCCTTGTTAATCCTGAATGAACAATAACCGGCGATTTATCTTTCCTGCAACCGGAAAGTATCAATATAAAAAGAAATCCCGAAAGTATCAGATTATTCTTCATACTCCATTTCAATTTTATTACCCTGACCCGGTTCTGCAATCCAGGTTCCTATTTCATCTTCATTACTATTGATAATAAGTGGTCCATCGCCAGGTTCCACAACTATTTCAACATCCAACACACTTGTATAGCTGACCCCTTCGTAGGTCTGTAAAACATTTACAGTTCCTCTATGCTCTCCCCAATTTACAGTTACATTTGCCGTTCCCTGTCCGTCAGTGATACTAACGCCTTCAGGAAAAGTCCAGGTATAATTAGCGCCTTCAAAGTTATAGATACTAAATGAAATGTTTTCCTGATTAGGTTCGATTTCTGAAGGTCCCTGTATGGAATACTGACGAAACAGTTTGTATACGCGTACATAATCGATTTCGAGAGTTTGTGGAAAAATTTCATCGTCAACACCCTGCTGACCTCCCCAGCTTCCTCCGATAGCAATATTAAGCAGCAGGTGAAATCGTTTGTCGAATGGCCAGGTAGTATAGTCTGTATGATTATTAGTAAAGGTAAAAAAGAGTTCATCATCGGCAAAGAAATAGATGGCATCTTCAACCCACTCAATTGCGTAAACATGAAAAGCTGTATGAACATCCGGAATAATAATATTATCGCCCTTTTGCGTACCTAATGAGTGGTTATAGGCTTCGGTATGAATCGTTCCATGTACATTTCCCATATCAAAACCCACATGTTCCATGATATCAATTTCACCACTTGCCGGCCAACCTCCATATTCCCAGTCGGTAGGTAACATCCATATTGCAGGCCAGGTTCCCGTACCTTCAGGCAATTTAGCTTTTACTTCAATCCTGCCATAGAGCCAGTCGCCTTTTTGCTTTGTTATCAGACGTGTCGATGTATACTCCATCCCGCCATAACTCTCCTTCAGGGCAGTGATTATCAGCTTTCCGTTCTCAACTATGACATTTTCGGGTCTGTCGGTATAATACTGTAACTCATCATTACCCCATCCGTCCCCCCCCAGATCGTATCCCCATTTCGCTGCATCGGGTGAACCATCAGCAGTAAACTCATCAAACCATACCAGACGTGCATGGTCAGGCTGGCCGTAAACAACTGATTGGATCATCATCAGACCAAGTATCAGTAAGATCCCTTTACCAGTGAAAAACTTACTATTCTTCCTCATACAATTATTTTAGTAGATATACGATGCAATGTAGCAGCTAACTCTTCCTTTCCCAAATTTAATTCCACAACATAGCTTCTACAATTTATTTACACTCCTATACAATAACTCAACAGTAAAATTAAGTTTAGTTCTTAAAATAGCTTATTGAGTAAGTTTATATTTTATTTTTGATATGTGCTTTTCTCAACATAGTCTTTACACTCTTAAAAATGAAAAGAGAATGAAAGCCTATGTTTAGATTATAAAACTCACTCCAATTATAAAGTGGTACACTTAAATAAACTTTATAAAACCGGATTAAGAAAATTAATTCTTATCAGCCTATTGCCTGTTATTACGGTCAATGTACATTATGCCATTGAGGGCATCCCTTCCATAAAAAATTTCACCCGCAATGAATACCATGCAGGTAATCAGAACTGGGCTATCGCCCAGGATGAATTCGGCGTAATGTATTTTGGTAATAATAACGGGATATTGATATTTAACGGGACCGACTGGCAACTTACATCGGTTCCGAATCTTTCGATCGTCCGTTCGCTTAAGGCCGGGCCTCCGGGAAAAATTCTTGCCGGAGCATTTGATGAGCTTGGTATTGTGATACGCGATTCATTAGGCAACTATCGATATGTTTCGTGGAAAACTAAAGTTCCTTCAGAGGAAGGTCAATTTGGGGACATCTGGAAGATTCATATCATCGAAAAATACATTTATTTTCAATCGCGGACACATCTCCTGGTTTTTAATACTGAAGGTGAATACATCACGGCATTGCATCCGGATAACGAATTCATTTTCTCTTTTATGGTTAACAGTCAGCTTATTGTACAGGACAAAGATACAGGTTTGAAAAAACTTGAATCCATGCAGCTGATATCACTTCCGGGCAGTGGCCAGATTAACCATTTGGAAATCTGGGATATTCAGATTTTACCGGATAATAAACTCCTGCTTTTTTCACAGCAAAAAGGGGTATATATATGGGACTCTGGGAGTTTGAACGAGTGGAACCGAGAAATCAGTGAATTTCTGCGTGAGAATAGTTTCTACTGCATGACTAGGGACAATTCCGGTAATTTATATATCGGTACTATTCAGCAGGGTATAATAATAATCAATCCTTCCGGCCAAATAGTTCAGGCAATCAATAAAGTTAATGGCTTGCAGAATAATACCATCCTTTCCATGGCGTTCGATTCAGAAGAAAATCTCTGGCTCGGACTGGACAATGGGATCGACTATATAGAAACCCATTCGAATGTAAGTTATCTGAGGCAACCCGGTGGATTCGGTTCTGGTTATTGCAGCATAATGCTCCATAATAATTTATACCTTGGAACCAACCAGGGAGTGTTTATATACCCGACTCAACAACCTGGCCTAATTGAACCCCTCGCCAAGCTGAACGGACAAACCTGGAGTTTTTTTGCCGACGGCAACAAGTTGTTGTGTGCTCATCATTCGGGAGCCTACATTTTAACCCATAAAGAAGTCAGGAAGATAGGTGAGATCCAGGGTATCTGGATGTTCCTCCCCATTCCCTGGGATTCCGATAAATTACTTATTGGTACTTATGGTGGAATCGGTCTTATTCAAAAATCGGGTATACAGTATGTATTTCGGGGAATGTTGAATGGTTTCAATGAATCGTCGCGCGTCATGTTTTTTGACAGCTCCGACAATTTATGGATAAGTCATGGATATAATGGAATATACAGGCTCAGGATCAACCAGAATAATTACGCCATTGAGGAAGTTAAGCTGTACGGACCTAAGCAGGGATTACCTTCCGAACTCAACAATGAACTATTCGATATCAGAGGAGAACTGATAGCAGGTACGCGGAATGGTATTTATGAGTACGAAGAATTAAGGGATACCTTTTATTCATCCATCAGGTGGAATCGCTTTTTGGAAAGTCATGATCCCGTTGCCAAGATGATCGAAAGTCAGGAACATACCATATGGATATTTCAAAACGGAGTGCTGGGCAGGCTGGATATTTTAAGTGATTCCCTCTTTCAATACAACCAGCAACTTGCGCCCTCGCTGAATGATAATTTTCTGACAGCTTTTGAAAGTATTACTTTCTTAAGTGACGAGCAAATTCTGATTGGTATTGAAGATGGATTTTCAATTGTCAATCTGGAAACAGTACCCTACCTGTCAACAATAGTCCCCTTTCAATTTACCAGATTTGAAAAATTCAATACTCATAAATTCCAGACCCAGTATGATGCAATAATGTTCGATCCGATGGCTGCCCATATTACGCTTCCTGATAAAATACCTTACAAATTCAACAACTTACGCATAAAGTACGCGCTGCCT
The DNA here is from genome assembly GCA_964569585.1 of uncultured Bacteroidales bacterium. Classification (GTDB taxonomy): domain Bacteria; phylum Bacteroidota; class Bacteroidia; order Bacteroidales; family UBA10428; genus UBA10428. The sequence goes on from CAZMVE010000062.1 coordinate 15,135, forward strand.
GTTTACAGTTCATCACATCAAATAAGTATTCAATATAGACTGAATGAAACAAGCTGGAAAGGGACACCCGGTGAGCCGGAAATTATTCTTTCTAACCTAAAGGAAGGAAAATATAAACTCACCATCATTATTGAGGACCCATTTACAAATTCGAGAGAATATAGAAACGTACTTTTCACAGTCGATGCTCCTTGGTTTCGTCGCTGGTATACTTACGCAGGTTTTTCCTTAATCCTGCTATCGATTATTCTCTTCACTTTTAAAATAATTAGTAAAAGAGTCCAGCGACAAAAAAGAAGGGCCTTGCTGGAACAGAAACGGCAAATGATCCAGCGTGAGATCCGATTGAAAGAAAAAAGTCACCTGACGGAACAAGAACTTATCAGAATGAAAAATGAGAAGCTTCAGGTGGAAGTAGTGCATAAAAGTAAAGAACTGGCCAATTCCACTATGAACATTATTCACAAGAGTCAGGTTCTTACCGATATGAAAATCCGGTTGATGGAACTTATTGAAAATGGTTCGGGATTGGATAAAGAAGAACTCAACAGACTGGTTCGCAAAATCGACCGCGAATTGGACGATAGGCAAAGCTGGAATGTCTTTGAAACCCATTTCGACCGGGTACATGAAAACTTTTTTTTACGGCTCAGGGAAAAATATAAGATGCTGACACCAAAAGACCTGCGAATGTGCGCTTTCCTGAGAATGAACCTGTCATCGAAAGAGATTGCCCCGCTGCAAAATATTTCCATCCGCAGTGTTGAGATAAGCCGTTACCGGCTTCGAAAAAAGCTCAATCTCCCTCACGATAAAAATCTTACCGATTTCATCATGGGAATTTAACTCCTACCATGTTTAAATGCCGAAGAAGATTATAATTGAATAAATGGAATGCCGGAAGATTGGAAAAATGGATAGATGGATGAGACAATCTTTAGCACCACATTTACTCAGTAGTCAAATAGCTGTAAAAAAGTAGCTTGTTGTTCCAAAGAGCAGGAATTACAATCAGGTTCTTTGATGGGATATATTCAAAATCAGCTTGGAATAGCCCTTCGTCATGGGTATTTAGAAGTTCCTTTACTTCTCCTGAAGAACTGATATGGTATAAATTTCCATTAAAGTGTGTAACCAGATACCCATCATGACATTTCTTTATGCCATCGATCGTACCTTCCCCCAGGAAAGCCAGCTTCCGGATTTCTTTTGTTTCCGCATCGATTACCTTCACATATCCATCGCTAATCACTCCGATGATTAATTTATCTTTATCGAAAAGAATTCCGTTCGGATTGGCGATTCGCTCATCTTCAAGCCAGCGCTCCACTTTACCCCCCTCTATTTTGTAGACTATGCTGGTACCACTTACTGTTACGTATAAACTTCCCTTATCATCAACCGTAATGTCATTTAAAAAATCGGTGGTTTTAATATAGTATTTATTGCTGATTCGGTTCATGGTAAGATCATATTCCACCACGCCAAAACGCTCCACAATAAAGAGTTTATTATTGGCTATACAAATTCCTGTCGGACAGGATAGTCCCGTAATCCAGTCAGCTTTAATGATCTCTCCATTCAAGCTGACTTTCGAAATAGTATGGTTCCCGTAATAAGTTCCTTCCTTAATCGGAGCAGTATAGTTGGATACATATAAACAATTATGAGCGCTATCCCAGGCAACCGATTCGGGAGCAAGGAAAATAGTATCGGTCTCAGAGAGTTTTATCAGTTGAGCATTCAGCGGCGTAGCTGCTATTGCAATAATTAAACATAATAAAAGATGGTTGATCCTGTTCATAAGGCAATTATTTTCAGATATACTCATTTTCAATTATTCCTAAGCAATATATAGAATTAAAATGTTATTTAAAGTCTTATAAATTCAACATCTCACTGACTTCAGGAGGAATTTCAAAATTCTTTTTAAAAGCACGAATAATATATTTCTTTGCCTTTTTCAGATTTGGTTCCTCACCATACAGATAGGTTAATCCTAAGTAGTAATTAAACTCCGCATCTTTATGGTAATTTTCTTTAGCCTGCAACAGAGCTCTTTGTGCCGACTCATATTTTTTCATTTTGCAAAAAATCTTACCCTGTAAGTACATACTCGTTGCGGTAGCTAACTCAAGCTCCTGCTTCTGCATGGCTACCTGCATTTTTAGCGTAATGAATTTGGCACTATCGAGTAAATCCCTGTGAAATAATGATTCTGCCAAGTAGTATAACCATATTCCTTCATCGGCCTGTTTTAAGTGCTGTGAATAGGCATATTCTCCAGCTTTTTCATATTCCCCCATCTCAAAATGGAGTCGGATTTTTGTTTTGCCGGCCCATCGATTGGCAGAATTAATAGCCAGTGAAAGATCAATATATTTTATAGCACTATCGTAATTTTCTTTTCTGATAAAAACATTGGCTGTATTGTCATAGGCATCGCAAAACAAACTATCCGCCTTTATAGCTCCCTTAAAATATGCCAGAGCAGCATCTAGACTTGTTTCCAAACTCTCTATTCCCTGCTGCATATACTCACCCGCCTGTTTATTATTTGTTCCGCAATTATACCGGACATAATTTGATGTTCCCGTAGGAATAATTATAGGAATAAAAATCTGTGAATTAATAACAGGTATAAATAGAATTAAAAATAGGATCTGAAATAAGTACTTCATAGTCCGAATCGATTTAGTATTTGCTAAGTCTTTAAATTTCGCAAACTACGAAAAGAATTTATTATTCTGCAATAATATTAACTGGGGTATGCACTTGAAACATATAAAAATAATCAATAAATTAG
>CAZMVE010000063.1:0-17771 GCA_964569585.1 uncultured Bacteroidales bacterium
ATTAATTATTAGATAATTTAATATTGTGAGTTCGTTTCGAATACTGATAGGACTTTGTCGGTGTTTTAACATATCTTTGTTAGGGATTATCCCACATCGAAAATATCAACTATACCTTAACTTTCGGAACATTACAATACATATGCATATTGATGAGGAAAAAACTAAATATGTTCTTGAGCATTTTATCAGAATGTATTCAAACTTGGATATTAAAGACTTGGATATAGGATATTCCAAAAAAAACCGGATTAAATTAATAAAATCAAATATTTCAATTGAAAATCCTTTAGATAAGCCATTTATTATTAATCGATTAGGTAAAAATCTGCCTCTTTTCTATGAAAGTAAATGTGACAAGCCAATTCAATATTTAAAAAATCAGACAATAATTGGATTTGATCTCTTCAAGAATGTTTTTTTATTTATAAGTGGTATAATAGAATTATCTGTTAAGTCCAAAAGAGACCTTTTAGGAAGGTTTATTTATTCGGACAGTTTTCAAGAAAAGCATGGTATAATTGAATTCCCAATAGTAAATTACTATTTCAGCATCCTTGAGGAAGCTGTTAAAAATACTTATAAAATTGATTTAATTACTAAATCTGAAAGTTTCTCGGTAGGTTTAACACACGATATTGATAAATGTAATAGTGGCTGGCTCGAGGATGGGTTCTACTTGTTGAAAAAATGGAAATTCTCAACTTTTCTAAAATTACAATTCAGAAAATGGATATTGAGTAAGGATAATTGGTTTAATTTCAACGATATCCTCAGCGAAGAAAAATTTAATTCGATTACTTCAACTTTTTTCTTTCTTGTGAAGAAAGGTAAAATAAATAAACATTATAATGCAGATTATTTTTTTAATACAAAGAATCTTAAAAAAGTATATGCTTATATATTAAATAATGGTTCAGAAATCGGTTTGCATGGAAGTTTTGGGAGCTATCTATCAAATTATCAATTTCAATCTGAAATAAACATGTTAAACAAGGTCCTTCCCGATAAAGAAAAAGTAAAAGGAAATCGCTTCCATTTTTTATGCTGGGATCAGGAAATTACTTCTCATGTAATTGAGGAAAGTCAACTTTCTTATGATATGTCGGCTGCATATCCTGATCATTTTGGTTTTAAAACAGGATTTTGTTTCCCTTCGCAATATTATAACTTTAAAAAAAATAAACCCTATTCGTTTTTTGAAGTTCCACTTATTTTAATGGATGCAACAGTATATGAAGAAAAGTACATGAATCTTCAGGGGAATGATACTTTTGATATATTGCATAATATGATAAAAGAAAGTATTAAGTTTCATGGTATATTTACCCTCTTATGGCATAATAATTATTATACTCAATATAAGTATTCTGGGAAGCTTGACTTGCTTTGGCGCATTATTAAAATTTGCAAGCAATATGATGCAAAGTTTTTGACAATAAAACAAATTGTTGAAGAATGGAAGCAATCAGACTAATATTTTTTGTTCGTGATGGCGATTTCTCGAATAGTACAGTTGAATATTTGCTAGAGAGGGGATTAAAACCAACCCTTGTTATTATTGAGCGCAGGAATAAAAGATTGGAGATAAAAACCTATATCAGGACACAAGGCTATTTCAGGTTATTACTATTTATAATCAAGATTTATACAAGGAAAGTTTTTTATAGAAAGAAGAAATCATTGACATCCGAACAAATATGTGATAAATATTCCGTTGAATATGTCATTGTTGAAAATCATAATGGGGCAAAAAGTATTAAATATCTAGAAAAAATAAAACCTGAGTTGGGCATAATTTGTGCTGCCAGAATAATAAGTGAAAACGTTATTAAAAAGTTCAACAGAGGAATAATCAATTGTCATTCGGGATGGTTGCCTGATTATAGAGGATGGGATGCATTGCGCTGGTCCATCTTAGAAGGAGGGAATATAGGTATAACCTGCCATTTTATTAACCCTAAAGTAGATGCCGGACCTATAATTACTCAGGAAAAAATCAATAGCAAGAAATTCAGAAATTTTCCTGGGTTATATAAACATGCACTTGAAATAAGAAATAAATTACTTTGGGAAAGTGTTGAAAAAATAATTAATAATGATTTTTCACCTGTTTTTCAACCTACAAATGTGGGCAAGAGGTATTACAGGATGAATCTTTTCAAAATGTTATTCGTAAACTTGAAGCTTTTCAGAAACTTCAGAAGATAATAGAATGAGAATATTGATGTTGCTCGAAGTCGATTTTCCACCTGACACAAGAGTCGAAAATGAAATATACAGTTTGATTAAAGAGAATATGGAAGTGTATATTGCATGCTACACTTTTAAAAATAGACCCTTAATTGAGAAGAAGGACGGATATACTATTTATAGAAAAAAAATTTCAATATTAACTTATAAGTCAAGTATTGGGGCGCTTAAACTTCCGTTCTATTTTAATTTCTGGAGACGATTCATTAAACGAGTTATTGAAAAACATGAATTTGATGCTGTACATATACATGATTTACCCCTATTAAAAATAGGGATTGAAATAAAAGAAGAATATAATGTAAAACTTATTGTTGATTTGCATGAAAACTGGCCGGCAGCGTTACGTGAGGCTACACATACTAAATCTTTGCTTGGACGAATTCTCTCATCAAACAACCAGTGGATCAAGTATGAATTGGAGGGGTTACAAAATGCAGATTATATAATAACAGTTGTGGAAGAGATGAGTGACCGTATTGCGGCCCTGAGCATTAAAAACAAAAAGATAATTGTAGTGCCGAATACTATTCAGATTGACCGCTTTGTTACAGGCAACTATGCACCAGACATTAATTATATAACATTGTTTTATGCGGGAGGAATAAACATTCACCGCGGATTGCAGATCGTTATTGCAGGTATGCAGGAATTATATAAAAAATTTTCAAATATCCGATTGTGGATTGTCGGAAAGGGCAGCTATATAGAAAATCTGAAAAAGCTGGCTGTAAAAATGGATGTATCCGATAAGATTACATTTTTTGGCTGGAAAAATTTACAGGAAATTGCCGACCTCTTGTCCCAATCGGATATTGCCCTGATTCCTCACTTGAAGTCGGAACAAACAGATAATTCATCTCCTAATAAAATCTTCCAGTACATGTATGCAGGGAAGCCTATAATTGCAAGCAATTGTAATTCTATAGTACGGATTTTAAATGAGACAGGAACCGGTATTACCTATGAACATGATTCACCTTCAGCTTTTAATAATGCAGTTAATGAATTATTAACCAACCGCGAGAAACTTGAAACTTCGAAGCTTAACGGTCCAAAATATGTAATAAACAAGTATAATTGGGAAAGCACTTCGAGGAGTTTATTATCCATTTATAAAGAAAGTAAATAGAGGTTGATGAAAGGATATTTAAGTCAGAATAAAATTGAGTATGTTCTTTTTCATCTTCGACATCATTTTGATATCCCGGATGAAATCAGAGAAAAGATGGTCTTTCTGAGGGAGGGTGAAGGGGCAATGAATTATCAAAATTCAATTATTTTCCAACTATCCGCGAACGATATAAAAGTTAAAGAAATCAAAGGCTTACCTATTTTATTTTGTAGTAGTAAGCATGAACCAATAAGTGAAGTAGTTAATTCCAATTTAATTTTCCGATATGATCTGCTCAAATCTATATTTTATCTGCTGAGCGGATACCAGGAATATACCGATTCCCGGCGCGATAAATTGGGCCGTTTTTCCTATCACTTTTCCATTCAGAAGAAATACGGTTTTGTTTTACAACCACTTGTAAATTACTATTTCAGAATAATAGCAGATGCCATAAATGAATGGAATAAAAAACAGAAAGTTGCAATTAAATCCAAGCCTTCACCTTTTAAGAATTTTGGATTTTTTCTCTCGCATGATGTGGACCGTATTGATAAATATACGCTGAACTACATTCTCTATAAAATTAAAGAGCTTGCAGGCAGAGTAAAATCACCTTTAAAACCATCGCAGAATTTTGCTGAATTATGTAAAGCTCTGTACCATTGGATGAATCCGTTCTCAAAAGAAAATCCTTATTGGAACTTTAAATTTCTGTTGGAGATTGAAAAACGGCTTAATATCAACGCCAATTACTTTTTTTTGCATAAAGGTGTCAGGCATGTAGATTCCAGCTATTCATTCAGTGATAGAAGATTATTGAAACTTTACCAATTACTTATGGGTATGGGGCATGAAATCGGCATTCATGGAACATCAGAAAGTATAACCGATAGTAGAATTGCCTCAAGCCATCTTAATGAATTAAAAGAGATATCGGGATTTCCGGTTTCTTGTTGCCGGCAGCACCGGCTACTGTTTGAACATCCCGAAAGCACAAGAGTACAATTAGAAGCGGGAGTAAGGATAGACTGTACTTTAGGTTTTTTTGACTACCCGGGATTCAGAAATTCCTATTGTTACCCTTTCAGGTTATATGATTTTGAGAAGGATCAAATGACCGGGCTCTGGGAAATTCCCTTAACCGTTATGGATTGTACACTACTGGATTACTGTGCATTAAATTTCGATGAATCGACACAAATTATTAAGAAATTGATCGATGAAATAAAAAAATTCGAAGGCATTTTTTCTTTGCTCTGGCATAACAATTATTTCGATGAAGATATCCATCCGGGAATCACTGAATTCTATAATCGTTTACTGGAAGAAATATCTTCCTTCAAACCACAGAGTTTACAAGCCATTGAGTTTATCAACAGATTTAACAATTCTAGGGTTATTGAATAAAATTGAAAACTATGTATCTAATATCTGATAAATTTAATTTATCTCATACATGGAACGTATTTTATTGGGGAGATTAATTATTCACAAGAATTAATTTTTAGTTGTATTTTTGCTTCACTTCTAGACTATAATTCAATATCAATGGGAGAAAAAGAGGATAAAGCATATTCATTTGGGCGATATTTCGAAGAGTTCGTGATTGGTGATAGATACTCTCACTGGCCAGGCAAAACAATAACAGAAGCAGAAAATCATCTTTTTTCATTATTAACAATGAATCATCATCCAATACATTTGGATGCGAATTATGCTTCAACAACACAATTCGGTAAGATACTTGTTGTTGGAACCCTGGTGTTTTCGTTAAGTGTAGGTCTCACTGTCAGGGATATTAGTGCAAAGGCAATAGCTAATTTAGAATATTTGAATATTAAACATCTTGCACCTGTTTTCATTGGCGATACCCTATATGCATTTTCTGAAGTAATCGATAAAAAACAATCTTCCGGTAAACCGGACCGGGGGGTAGTTCATATAAAGACTTTCACCCAAAATCAGAATAATGATATTATTCTCTCATTCGAAAGAAAAATACTAGTTCCCAAAAAATCAGCGAAGTAATTATGGCTACTCTACGTTCAATGATATTTGTTCCAGGGTATAAAGAGAAATTCCTTGAAAATGCGATTGGTTTTAATGCTGACGCTTTAATTCTTGATATTGAAGATTCTGTCCCCTACGGATTTAAAGACGAATCACGAAAGAATATAAAAATATTCTTAGATAATAATTCATTTAAGCAGGATATATATATAAGGGTGAACTCCTTCAAATCAGGTATGCTTTCGCGTGATTTGGAATGTGCTATCAATAAGAATACCACAGGGATTATGTTTCCTAAGGTAAATAATGAGAGAGATGTATTTTATTTCGACAGGATGCTTACCCAGATCGAAATGGATAAAGGTTTCCCTGTAGGAAAATTTAAAATGTGTCCTTTAATTGAAACCGGATCAGGCATTCTGAATGCGTTGGAAATAGCTACAGCCTCTGATAGACTAACTGCCATTACATTTGGAGGTGAGGATTATTTAACCGATCTGGATGGTTTACATAAGGAACATGGCATGAGTTTATTGGTTCCCCGGTCATTAATTGTAATTGCTGCCAGAACAGCGGGCATAGAAGTATTAGATACTCCGTACCTGAATTTAAGAGATATAGAAGGATTAAAACGCGAATTCAGTCTTGCTAAGGAACTTGGATTTTCAGGTTCATTGTTAATTCATCCGTCACAGATCGATATTGCCAATGAAATATTTTTCCCTTCGAAAGAAGAGATTGAAAACTCAAAAAAACTAATACAGGCAATAGAAGAAAGCAAAGCTTCGGGTTCAGCCGTTACTCTCATCGATGGTCAGCTGGTTGGGCCTCCTATGCTAAAGAGAGCGGAAAAAGTTATTGAAAAGTTAAGACAAGCAGAAAAGAAAAAATGACTAAGCCGCTTATTAGATATGATGATATACTTGGCGATCTAAAAAAACTTGGTCTTCAGAAAGGGGATTTAGTAAATATTAAGGCTTCATTAAAATCTATAGGCCAGGTAGATGGTGGGGCAAAAACTCTGCTTGATGCATTAATTGCGGTTGTGGGAGAAGAAGGGACAATTGTAACGGAGGCTTTCGTTAACATGTATCATAAAGATCGGGATGCTAAAAAGAACATTGTTACTCAAGATACAAAATCCTATGCTGGAGCATTTGCCAATGAGATATTAAAGCATCCTAACGTATGCAGAAGTACACATCCAGTTCAAAAATTTGCAGCAGTCGGATCGTTGGCAAAAGATTTAATGGAAAGGCATACACCTGATAGTCGGCCGTACGATGTCTTAAAAGAAATGATTTTTCGCGGGGGCAAGAATATAAGAATTGGGGGTTTAGAAAAAGTAGTTGGAGTCGGGACTACTCATGTTGCACTCGATGATATGAAAATAAAGCAAAAAAGGTATCATCTATCGGTATATTATAAGGATGGAGGAGAGTTAAAAAAATTTAAGATATGTTGGGCTAATGGATGTAAAAGAGTTTTTAATAATCTTATCTCCTTATTTTTTGAAAGAAATGCAGTTATAAGCAAAGGGGAAATTGGTAAAGCAGAAGCGATAATTACAGACATGAAGAAAACTTATGATATTGAAATAGAGTTATTAAAATCCGATCTGAAAAATTTTCGATGTAATGACCCAACTTGTATAAATTGCAATCTTGCATGGGAACATACTCCAAAACGGCCTTTGAGGACTATTTATGCATTGCTTAAAGAAAAAGAATTTGGCCATGCCTATTGGGCATTTACTATGATATTTAATAGAAATTATCAACCCAGGGAAGATTAAATGTGACTTTTTCATGTTGAACAAGCTCAAGTTAACCGCGAAACAATCCTTTATTTATAGTATTTCTAATATAATGGCAAAGATGTCAGGCGTCATTCTTTTGCCTCTGTATGCATCGAACATGACCTTAGATGAATATGGACTTTTTGCCTTATTTGAAGTGATTTTTGAGATATTAGTAGCAATTTCAGTTTGGGGACTGAATATTTCACTGCCCAGATGGTATTATAGTAAAGAAGCCAAAGGAAGGCAAAAAGGATTGTTTTTCACTTCTTTTATATTTCTCTTGCTTTCTGCTTTATTTTTTATGGGGGGAGCCTCTTTTCTGCTCATAAATAGTGATAAGCTAATATTCTCCGTTCAGGTTAGTAATTTAATTATTATTGTATTTGTACTAAGCTGTTTTACCCGAATCATCATGCAATTTCCGCTCTTATTAATGAGAGTGCAGCAAAAGGCCCTGAAACAGACTACGATCAATATTATTTATTTAGTATTGGTGGTTTCACTTACTGTTTTATTCTTATCAGTTCTTAAGTTGAAATTACTAGGCATTTTCTATGCGCAGTTAATTAGTTCTGGAATTATTTCACTTATTCTGCTTCCGTATATTATTAAAAATATCTCAATAAAGATTGAATTTTCTTTGCTCAAAGAAATGCTTAAATTCTCGACGCCGGTATTATTTTCTACCATGTTAAGCCTGGTTTTAACCCTTAGTGACAGATATATCCTCGCTTATTTTGGTAGTCTGGCTGATACCGGAGAGTATCAGTTGGCGTATAAAATATCAAATATTATTAAATTACTTCTTGTACAATCTTTTATGTTTTCCTTTGCTCCATTGTATTATAAGGATATGGAGAAAGCGGATACAAGTCGCTTTTATACTAAAACCTTAACCTATTTTATTTATTTCAGTGTATTTATGAGCCTGGGGCTAACTCTTTTTAGTCGTGAAATTCTAACCATATTCTCATTAAATAATGCTGATTATATAAATGCCTATAAAGTCATACCGATATTAGTTTTCGGTGTCATTTTTTCCGGGGTACGCCAGTTTGTTGCTCTGCCACTTTATAAACATAAAATGACAAAAATAACTGCAACTGTTTCTGTATTTGCAGGAGTAGTAAATTTGATTTTAAATATTCTTATTATACCCTACTGGGGAGTTTTTGGAGCCGCAGCTACTACTTCTTTTACTCATTTAATGGTAATTATTATTTATTCTCGAATTGCAAAAAAGGTTGAAAAGATAAAGTTTGAAGAGAAAAAATTTCTGGAAATATTTTTATTAGGCATTGTTTTGTTTCTTCTCTCGTATTTAATTTTGGATATAGCTATTTATATGCGTATAGTCATGAAAATTATTTTATTGGCTATGTTTCCAATAATTCTTTACTGGCTTAGATTCTATGAAAAAGTAGAAATTGACAAGATAAGAGGAGCCTGGAAGAAATGGAAGAATATATTTAAGTTACGTGAAAATATTATTTCTCTTCAAAAATCTGATGAAACCCTGTCTGAAGATAATAATTGAAACCGATTCAAACGGACATTCGGTGAGGTGTTCCGGATTTACCAAGAAGTGATAGTAGTTTCGAGGTCAGCATTCTGCGACTAAAAGATTCAATATTTTCTGATCGGAACGGGATTTTGTTCTGATGAACATCTTGAATTACTTGAAGAATTTCTGCTTTTATAGCTTCGATATTATTATAATCGATCATCTTTCCTGCCTTGGTTTGCAGTAATATTTCAGATGCATCACCTTCGACTGGACCGATGCCTAAAATTAGTTTTCTGGCTGCAATATATTCAAATAATTTTCCGGTAATTATAGATTCATTCCTGAGAGCATCAGGAATTACAAGCAGTAACATATGGGAACGGAATAAATACTCAATGGCCTGTTTATGGGATACAGGAGGAATAACTTCATAGAGTTCAGGGCCTAATTGTTTCTGTAATTGTGTTTGATATTCCTGGCAGATTTCACCCACAAAACGGAGTTTTACTTTTTTCTTCGTGGTACGATTTATCTCTGAAACTGCCTTTATCAATGCGTCGATCCTGTAATTACTGGCCAGTGTGCCGGTATACGTGATTGTAAAATCGTCATCGGGAAGAGGTTTATTGCCAGTAAAATCTTCCTCATCGTAACCGTTGGGGATTGTGAAGATTTTACCTTCGGTAACTTTCTTATGATCTTTTAAAAAATCTTTTTTCATAGAACGACTGACTACTACAACCTTATCAGCTCTGGAAATAACATTTTTCTCCATGTTTTTATGTATCCGGCGCGATAATAAAGTATGGTTCAGCTGATCGAAATAGAAAATGTGTGTCCAGGGGTCACGGAAATCGGCCATCCATGTGATAGATGGAAAAATCTTTTTTAATTGCAGTCCAATAAGCTGGGTAGAATGCGGTGGGCTTGTTGTAACTATATAAGTTATTCTTTCCTGCTTTATGATTTCTATGGCTTTTCTAAGTGCGTAACGATTCCATCCTTTACGGGGATCGGGGATGAAGAGATGGGTACGAATAAATCGGATAGTCTTTTCTTTAAAACCCGTTTTCCCCTCATGGACAAAACCTGAGAAGGGAATAGTCTTTTTTTTAGTTAATTTCAGATAAAGCTTAAAAAGTTCCTTGGTTTGTGTGCGATATATAGTTAATTCCTGAGAAATTTCATCGAAGAGCGATTTATCCGTAATAGCGTAGGAAGCTGAATTTTCATCGACCGTAAGAATATAGGGTTTAAATCCAAATTCGGGCAGGTATTTGGTAAATTTCAGCCAGCGCTGAACTCCTGGTCCTCCCGCTGGTGGCCAGTAATAGGTGATGATAAGGATTTTTTTATTTGCTGTTTCAGTAGATAACATAATAGCATGAAGAAATTAGCATCTGCAAGTTACAATTCTCTTAGCAATTTCTTCATACTCACTTTATCTTCCATAATTTTTTCGATATTCTCAACAGGTACACGCTCTTGCATCATGGTATCGCGGTACCGGATGGTAACCGTATTATCTTTTTCTGTCTGATGATCGATGGTAATACAGAATGGTGTCCCAATGGCGTCCTGACGGCGATAACGCTTGCCGATAGTATCCTTTTCCTCGTACTGACAGTTGAAATCTAACTTTATTCTATCCATTATTTCACGGGCTTTTTCGGGCAGTCCGTCTTTCCGGAGCAATGGGAAAACAGCCAGTTTTACAGGAGCCAGAACTGCAGGTATTTTCATAATAACACGCGGTTCGCCGGTCTCTTCAATTATTTCTTCGCTATAGGCATTGGAGACTATGGAAAGGAACATACGGTCGAGGCCAATGGAAGTTTCAACTACATAGGGGACATAATTTTTATTGGCTTCTGTATCGAAATATTGAATTTTCTTTCCGGAAAATTTTTCATGATTTCCCAGGTCGAAATCTGTTCGTGAATGTATCCCTTCTACTTCGCGGAATCCCATCGGGAATTGGAATTCAATATCAGCAGCAGCATTGGCATAGTGTGCCAGCTTATCATGGTCGTGGAAACGGTATTTTTCATCGCCCATTCCCAGGGCCTTATGCCATTTCATACGCTTTTCTTTCCAGTGATTGTACCAATCCATTTCGGTGCCCGGCTGGATAAAATATTGCATTTCCATCTGTTCAAATTCGCGCATACGGAAAATAAACTGGCGGGCCACAATTTCATTTCGGAAGGCCTTTCCTATTTGGACTATTCCAAAAGGAATTTTCATACGACCGGTTTTCTGCACATTCAGATAATTAACAAAAATTCCCTGGGCTGTTTCGGGACGCAGATAGATTGTATTGGCATCTTCTGTTACTGAGCCCAGTTGAGTACTGAACATCAGATTAAACTGACGTACATCGGTCCAGTTTTTTGTTCCCGATACAGGGCATACAATTTCAGCATCTTCTATTATATGCTTTAATTCTGCTAAATCGTTTTTTTCCAATGCCTTAATGAACCGGGATTTAATGGCATCTATTTTAGTCTGGTTTGCCAGCACCCGGGGATTTGTTTCTCTGAACTTTTGCTCATCGAAAGAATTACCGAACCGTCCGACGGCTTTTTCAATTTCTTTCTGGATCTTAGCTTCAAGCTTTTCAAGGTGTTCTTCAATTAACACATCGGCACGATATCGTTTCTTGGAATCTTTGTTATCGATAAGAGGGTCGTTGAAAGCACTCACATGACCGGAAGCTTCCCACGTACGGGGATGCATGAAAATAGCTGCATCAATTCCCACTATATTTTCATTAAGCCGCGTCATGGAATCCCACCAATATTGCTTGATGTTATTCTTCAATTCAACACCATTCTGGCCATAATCATATACAGCACTTAATCCGTCGTATATTTCGCTCGATGGAAAAATAAATCCATATTCTTTACAATGAGCAATTATCTTTTTTAAGATATCTTCTTGAGCCATAAAGTATTAATTGGAAAGTTATTATAAGTCCGCAAAAGTAATGGAAAATAGCTTCTTAAGCAAAAAGAAATGATTAATGCAAATTCTTAACCGGCATAGCAAATTTTACCTGGTGTCAAATAGTTTTTATTGATTCTTAATTTGGCAGGAGGGATTATTTTTTTACATATGCATTCCGATCAGAAATAATCTCAACAGCTTTCGATAACGTATTATCAATTTTTTCTATTGAAGGGTAATAACCCTGGCTATCGAAAATATTTCGGATAATATAAGCATATAGCTGCACGTTGAGAAGTTCCTTTGAAATAGCAATTTCTTTATAATTTGGTGGTACATTATTCTGAGATGCAAAGCTGATAAATTGATCCATGGTTTTGTTCCGGTCAAGGTATCTATTGATCTCTTCGAGGGAAGTTGTTTTTTCCAATCCTTTTCTGTTTTGCTCTGTAAATTGAAGCGCAAACCTGTAGATCAAGCCCCGATTACGGACATTAACAAGATAATCGGTCACCCCGATGGTATCAATAGGTATAAATATATCGGGCATTATTCCACCGCCACCATGAACAATCTTGCCCGCGGGAGTTGTATATTTCAAGGAGTCATCGAAATGAATACTGTCTCTTTCGGAGAATTCTCCATGCAGATAACGATTTGATAACTCAAGATAGTAATTATCATCATCACCATTTTCATAGGGTTTCTGGATGCAACGTCCGGTGGGAGTGTAGTATCGTGCAATAGTCAATCGTACAGCCGATCCGTCGGGGAATATATTCTGTTCCTGAACCAGCCCCTTGCCAAATGATCTGCGACCTACTATAACTCCACGGTCATTATCCTGCAAGGCTCCGGCCAGAATTTCACTGGCGGAAGCAGTACCTTCATCTATAAGTACAACAACATCTAAATCCTTACATATTCCACCCTTCGAAGCACGGTACTCCTGTCGTGCGCGTGCGTTCCCTTCGGTATAAACAATAAGTTCACCTCCATTAAGAAATTGATCCGCAATGCGAACGGCCGGATCGAGATACCCACCTCCATTACTTCGCAGGTCCAGTATCAGGCTTTGCATTCCTTGTCCCAGGAGTTTTATGATTCCTTCCGAAAACTCTTCAAAAGTGGTTCGTGAAAAATTATTCAGGCGGATGAAACCGATTTCCGGACGAATCATATAGGCAATATCCATACTGTAAAGTGGAATATTGTCACGGGTAATATCGAAATACAAAAGATCGGCTACCCGATCACGTAAAATACCAACTTTCACCATTGTACCTTTCGGGCCTTTCAATTTTTTAACAATAGAATCACTGGGAATATTTTTCCCTGCAACAGAATCGCCATCGACAATCAGAATTCGGTCACCTGCCAGAATACCCATTTTCTCAGATGGCCCATTGGCTATTGTTTTTATTATCAAGAGTGTATCGTTAAGCATATTAAACTGTACTCCTATTCCACTAAAGTTACCCTCAAGCGGTTCACTGACAGTTTCCAGTTCACTTGCCGGTAAATATTGAGAATGAGGATCAAGTTCAGCCAATATTTTTGGAATGGTTTTTTCGATGAGCGCATTTTTATCAATCGGATCGACATATTCCTGTGTGATATAATTGGTGACATTAGTAAGTTTATCCGTTCGGGGATAAATATAGAACATGCTGTTACGTTGCGACGATTGATAATACCTACCAATTAAAATTCCTGCTGTTATTGCTAATGCAAATAAAATAGGAGTTATAATAGTGCGAATCGTATTTTTAGATTTTGTCATGATTCCAGATCAATATATAAAATTTCAATATTGGCTCTTTTTAATAAGTTTATTCCCACATCAGAGCGATAATTATCGCAGAAAACCACACGCCTGATTCCCGATTGAATTATCAATTTGGCGCATTCCAAACAGGGTGAGGTTGTAATATATAGTGTAGCACCATCACTGCTATTATGGCTTTTAGCTACTTTAGTGATCGCATTGGCTTCGGCATGCAACACATAAGGTTTGGTTTTATAATTGTCATCCTCACAAATATTCTCAAAACCTTCAGGTGTACCATTATACCCATCAGAAATTATCATCCGGTCCTTAACTATTAAGGCCCCCACTTGCAGACGTTTGCAGTATGAATTTTTTGCCCAGATACGCGCCATTTCCAGATATCTTCGGTCGAATTGATCCTGCTTTTCGCCATAAGGTTTAACTGTTTTGTGTTTGTTCATATACTGTGATATGACTTTTGCAACCATTTAGGATGTAAGCAGCAAAGATAGTGGAATATCCTGAGAAACTAATAAGGCGATACTATAGTAAAGCAATGTATCGAACTAAAATAATTCTTTCAAGCTTTATTCAATTTCTCGTATTTTTTTATCAGCTCATCGTATTTCTTTTTTAAACTTTTCAATTCCGATTCGGTTTGTGTCAATTTTTTAGTTTTTTCAGCTAATTCATGTTCCTGAACTTTATCTTTTTTACTAATTCTTGACATTTCTTCCTGTGTTGCCATCATCTCCTCCAAATTCTGATGCATCTCTTCTTTCTGGGCATTCAATTCTTCGGCTTGTGAATTAAGCTGTTCAACCATTAGTTTCATTTGTTCATTGACTTTCACAATCTCTATTGATGAAGCAAGGTTTTCTGCTAATTTTTCAAGAAGTTCTATTTTATATTCGGGCAACTTATTTAGTGAAGCCAATTCAATAACACCGTTAAGTTTTTCTTCAAGCAGCAAAGGCACAATGATCAGGTGTGTAAGACTGATTTTCCCTAATCCCGAACCCATAACTGCATAATTTTCAGGAAGGTTATCGGCAATTATTTTTTTCTTTTCTTTATAACACGCTCCAAGGTAGCCTTCTTCGGTAGAAATATTTTTCCTTGAATGCTTGCTATCGAGAGCGTAACTTCCGAGTAGCTCAAATTTACTCTCCTGATTTTCGGCTTCTTCGAGCAAATACAAAACACCAATATTTGCATCGAGGTAATCAACCAAACCTGCCATCAGTTTGCCGGACATAGTAGGCAGGTCGTTATTGTACTTTGTGACAATTTCGCTCAATTGAGTCATACCTTTATTATACCAGTTAACTTCCTTGGCAGATTCTTCCTTTTCGAGGATTTCCTTTTTGTGTTGTTCAATTTCATCGCGCTGCTTCTGTAATGCATTTTCTCCAGTTTCTATCCTATCTTGCAGGAGCAATTTATCACGCTTTGTTGCATCTATTCTTATTTTAAAAACACCATAAACTAAAAATGCAATTATGCCAAATATAATGATCCTGAACAACCAGGTCTTCCACCAAGGAGGAGTAATAACTATATCAATTTTTGTTCCTTCTTCGTTCCAAATTCCATCGTTATTCGAGGCTCTGACATGAAATGTATATCGCCCGGGACTTAAGTTGGTATAGGTGGCTTCACGTCGTGTACCAAGATTTTGCCATTCATCATCCAAACCTTCAAGCATACATTCATATTGATTTTTTCGTGGGCTCATATAATTCAATGCCACATAGTTGAAGGTGAGCATATTTTGTTTATGGCTAAGAACAATTTTTTTGGTAAATGCTATATGCTTTTTGAGGGGTGATCCTTTTTTCCCCGGTTCAACTGATTTGTAAGCTAACTGGAAATCAGTAAAGTAAACAGGAGGGATGTATTCATTTGTTATAAAATCATCAGGATTAAATATAACCAGTCCTCCGTTGCCCCCAAAATATATTAGCCCATTTTCATCCTGGTAATAAGATCCCTGTATAAATTGTTCAACTTTAAGTCCGTCATTCGCATCATAATTGGAAAATTTCATTGTTTCCTTATTCAGGCGAGAAATGCCATTATTTGTACTAATCCAAAGGTTTTTCTGGGCATCTTCCATAATTCCGCAGATAATATTACTGGGAAGTCCTTCAGCCTCAAAGAAATGGGAAAAGGTTTGTGTCTTCTCATTGAACATATTTAATCCGTATGAAGTTCCAACCCAAAGAATTCCGTCAGAATCACGAAATATACAATAGCCCCATGAATTACTTAATGTTGTTGTGTCATCTTCATCACTACCATAATTTACAGATTTCCCGGAAACAGGATCAAACTTCCCCAATCCTCCATAACCACCAAACCAGATTTCTCCTTGGGGATCCTTATAAACTGTTAGAAGCCAATGAGAGATAATATCTCCTCCCGGAATATTTGAATTGAAATTGAAATGCTTTACTTGTTGTAAATAGATATCGAATAGTTCAATTCCGTTTCCACCGTTTAAAGCAATAAGGTATTGTCCGTCATCAATTTCGGTTATGCTTCGCACATCGTGATACGATAAACTGGAAGGATCCGATACATCAGAAAGAAAATTCCGGAAATTATCTTTGGCAAAATTATATACAGCTAATCCTGTGTTGTACCCTCCGAGTAGCATTCGTCCGTATGAATCCTGAAATATTGTCAGGATGGAATTACTCGCAATACTTGTTGAATCATCGGGATTATGCATATAGATTTTCATAGTATTACTATAAGAATCAAAAACATTCAGCCCGCCTCCGTCAGTGCCTATCCATATTGTACCATCTATAGCTTTTGATATGGCTCGTATCGAATTGTGATTAATGCTTTTGGATCCATCGGCATAGGAAAGGATATGTTTAAACGTATTGAGATTATCCGAGTATGAATAAAGTAAACCATCGTTTGGAGTTCCTAACCACCATATATTCTGGCGATCCTTAAAAATTTCGCGTATCTGACCATAGCTTTGGCCATTATCATTGGTTATTAATTTATCAGAGAAAGTTTGTGTGGCTGGATCGAACAAAATTAACCGGCTTTCCATAGTGCTTGTAAACCATACAACATTATTTTCATCCTGTTTTAGTACGCGTAATTCATTATATCCGGAAATACCTGAAGGTAGATTGTAGCATATTTCCTGAACCAGTTCTTTTGTTGTAATATCGTATAAAAAATGATTTTCAGAAGTAAAAATTCCAAGCTTGTTTATACTATGATTATAAATACTCGTGATCCCATCACCCTGAAAATTTGTATCATTTTCAAAATTTAAATAATAGGTACTCTTAGTGTGGTTATTATAGCCTGCAATTTGCTTGCTGGTAGGGATCCAAACGGTACCTAAAGAATCTTCGGTATAGACAATATAGTCACCAAAGAACCTTGCGTCATAATTTATTTTCCGAAGTACATCTAATTCTGTTGCAATTGCTGTCAAGGGATCATAAATATACAGTTCATCCCCCGAAACCAGAAAGATAGTTTTATCAGCTACTTGAAAAGCATGGACCCAACCAATATTATTGATAGTTATCAATTCGTCCGCTTTACTGCCAACATGGGAAAAGTGTCCTGTGATCGGGTCATAAATATCGACAGTATTGTTTGTATTTAACAGGATTTTATTGGTATTATCCTCAAATACAGATTTTATATAATCACCGCCAAGACTAAGACTGTCTTTTGAGTCCTGCTTATATACTGTATAAGAATACCCGTCGAATACATTTAATCCGGCTTTTGTACCAATCCATATAAATCCCCTTGAGTCCTGCAGCAGACACATAATCTCTTTACTCGATAATTCACTGTCACGTAACTTAACAGGCTGAAAATTGAATTCGTATTGAATCTGCTGTGCCTTAAGTGGAAAGGGAATAAGCCCCAGCAGTAAATGCAATAGAATTATTGAAAGGATAATACGTAAATTCATACAAGTGTTTTAATAATAAATAGTTTCAGGTATAAAATATAGGGTAATATTTGCTAAAAATGAGTTGATTTTTTCAACAATAATAAAGATAAGAAAATATAGTATAACTAGTTTCTGATTGCCAATTGGTAGGAATTTTTTTAACTAATCAGATCTTTTTTTTAGGGAGTGTAATAATCAGGAATTCAATATTCAACGAATAATAATAATTACTGTAACTCAAAATAAGAGGGAAGGTTTATTGTTGAGAAGTAATTATAAAGAACCCTGTTTCAGTATTTGAAACAGGGATTTATGATCTTAAGGTGTGTACCCGGAGCCGGAATCGAACCGGCATGGGCAAAGCCCACTGGTTTTTGAGACCAGCGCGTCTACCTATTCCGCCATCCGGGCGAA
>CAZMVE010000064.1:0-16198 GCA_964569585.1 uncultured Bacteroidales bacterium
CAGCCTTTCATAGTTGTGTAAAGGGTATTTTTCTTTGATCTGAGCCGCATTTACCTCATCGTTCGACTTTACCTCCGGAATGAATTTAACAAGCTCAGATAGGTTAAAATAGACATTTTCGGAGCTTGCCATTAAAGCATGAAAAATCAGCTCAAAATCATCGATATATTTAATAGTTTTTATACCTGAAATACGCTGCGCCTCATCAGGCGATAGTTTATGTCCTTCCCAGGTCTCCAGTTTTTCATTGCTTTTCAGCATAAAAAGTATTTCTTTTTGCCCATTGGAAGGGGCATCGGGAGCCAGTAACAGTATCGATTTTTCCTGCTCAATTCCGGTAAGATAAAAAAAATCGGAGTGTTGCCGGAATGGGAAAAACTGATCTCCGTTTCGGGTCATCTGATAATTGGCAAACAATAAGGCAATTGAGCCCGGTTTCAATTTTTTAGCCAGATTTTTCCGGTTCTCCGAAAAAAAATTGCTATCAATGGGCAGGTATCTCATGTTCAGGATATTTTAACAAAGGTAGGATTTGCATCGAAAAAATCCGAAAACCAACAGGTATTATATCTTTCAAACATATAAAACCCCACCTGTGTTATTGGATTAATTGAATAAACCTGACAAATATTCTGAAAATATTATGTTTTTTGGCATATTTTTAATTCTTCATCCTGTAAGGAAATTTACCTTTCAAAATAAGGTATATCAGTATATATTTGAATATGATTCGAATAACGAAATAAACTAACACCAATAATGAGCAACTTATTTACTTCGTCAATTGGTAAAAAGCTACTGATGTCCCTGGCCGGACTTTTTCTTATTGTGTTTCTGGTGATTCACCTTGGTATTAATTTTCTTGTTTTACTGAATTCGCATGAACCTTTCAACAAAGCAGCACATTTTATGAGTTCCAACCTGCTTATAAAGCTTATGGAAATTATTCTTTTCGGAGGTTTTCTGATTCATATGATATATGGCTTAATTGTTTCGATACAGAATATGTTGGCCCGACCAAAAAATTACTCGCAAAACAATAATTCACAGAGCTCTTTCTTTTCAAAATATATGTTCCACACCGCTGTAATTCTTACTATTTTCCTGGTGCTGCATTTACTCGATTTTTATATTAAATCGAAATTTCTGGGTGAAGTAAGTGATGTGATTTACAAAGGGAAACACTATCACGATCTGGCATCGATGGTAATAGCGCGTTTTAAGATGGACTGGGTTGTAATTATCTATGTAGTGGCTTTATTGGGCCTGGGTTTTCACCTGCATCATGGATTTCAGTCTGCTTTTCAGACCTTAGGTCTGAATCATCCGGTTTATACGCCTGTTATTAAAAGGATCGGTCTGATATATACCATTCTTATTACGTTGGGATTTATAAGTATCCCGGTATTAGTATATTATTTTAAGTAGAATTGATATGGCTATTCTTAATTCGAAAATACCTGAGGGACCTCTTGAACATAAATGGACTCAATATAAAGCCACTCAGTGTCTGGTAAATCCAGCCAACAAACGTAAACTCGATATCATTGTCGTAGGAACAGGATTAGCTGGAGCCTCTGCTTCTGCCAGTCTGGGTGAATTGGGATTCAATGTGAAAACATTTTGTTATCAGGATAGTCCGCGCAGAGCTCATAGTATTTCAGCACAGGGAGGAATCAATGCGGCCAAGAATTATCAGAACGATGGAGATAGTATTTATCGCTTATTCTATGATACTATTAAGGGCGGGGATTATCGTTCGCGCGAAGCCAATGTGTACCGGCTTGCTGAAGTAAGCAATCTGATTATCGATCAGTGTGTGGCTCAGGGGGTACCTTTTGCCCGCGAGTATGGAGGCCTTCTTGATAACCGTTCATTCGGCGGAGCACAAGTGTCAAGAACTTTTTATGCCCGTGGCCAAACAGGTCAACAGTTACTATTGGGAGCCTATAGCGCTTTCATGCGTCAGGTGAATAAAGGAACTATAACACTGTATCCCCGTCATGAAATGCTTAATCTGGTTATTATTGATGGCAAAGCCCGTGGGATAATAACACGAAATCTTATTACCGGAAAAATTGAAAGGCATTTCGCCCATGCAGTAGTAATAGCATCGGGTGGCTATGGGAATGCTTTCTTTCTTTCTACTTATGCAATGGGATCGAATGGCAGTGCCATCTGGCAGATTTATAAAAAAGGTGCCTTTTTTGCTAATCCGGCATTTGTGCAGATACATCCCACCTGCTTACCGGTACATGGTAGTTACCAGTCGAAGCTGACCCTGATGAGTGAAAGTTTGCGTAACGACGGTCGTATTTGGGTACCCAGAAAAAAAGAAGATGCTGAAGCGATACGGAATGGCACACTAAAACCTACTGAAATTGCCGAAGAAAATCGCGATTACTATCTCGAAAGAAGGTATCCGGCTTTTGGTAACCTGGTACCACGCGATGTAGCTTCAAGAGCTGCGAAGGAATGTTGCGATGCTGGTTTCGGAGTGGGTTCGGGGTTGTCTGTTTATCTCGATTTTACCGATTCGATAAAACGGCTGGGAAAGCACGTAGTTAAAGAGCGCTATGGAAACCTATTTCAGATGTATGAAAAAATTGTAGATGAAAATCCCTACGAAACCCCTATGATGATTTACCCGGCTATTCATTATACCATGGGAGGAATCTGGGTCGACTACGAATTAATGACAACCATTCCGGGACTATTCGCTATTGGCGAAGCCAATTTTTCCGATCATGGAGCCAACCGGTTGGGGGCTTCGGCACTTATGCAGGGTTTGGCCGATGGTTACTTTGTTTTACCCTATACCATTCAGAATTATCTGGCCGATGAGATCCTTACGCCTCGTATGAATACAGATCTGCCTGAATTTAAGCAGTCTGAAGAGGAAGTTTTAGAGAGAATAGATCGGTTAATAAGCGTTAGGGGAGATGAAAGTGTTGATAGCTTTCACAGCCGCTTTGGTTTGAAACTTTGGGATACGGTTGGTATGTCCCGAAATAAAGCGGACCTGACTCAATCGATAGAAGACTTTAAAGCAATACGTGAAGAATTCTGGAAAAAGATCCGGATTCCTGGAAGTAAAGATGAACTCAACCCTGAACTGGAAAAAGCCGGAAGGGTAGCTGATTTTATTGAAATCGGAGAACTTATGGCAAGAGATGCTCTGCAACGGGAGGA
Organism: uncultured Bacteroidales bacterium; assembly: GCA_964569585.1. Classification (GTDB taxonomy): domain Bacteria; phylum Bacteroidota; class Bacteroidia; order Bacteroidales; family UBA10428; genus UBA10428. The sequence goes on from CAZMVE010000064.1 coordinate 3,193, forward strand.
ATCATGCGGGGGTCATTTCAGAGAGGAATACAAGAGCGAAGAAGGAGAAGCACTAAGAAATGATAAAGATTATATGTATGTTGCCGCCTGGGAATACAAAGGAGAAAAATCTGATCCTGTGCTTCATAAAGAAGATCTTACATACGAGAATATTAAAGTGCAAACGCGAAACTATAAGAAATAATTGAACTATGGATTTTAGACTCAGAATCTGGCGACAGGATAATGCCACGGCAAAAGGTAGATTCGAAACTTATAGGGTAAGCGATATTTCTCCCGATTGCTCGTTTCTCGAAATGTTGGACATCCTGAATCAACAGCTTATCGATAAATTTGAGAAGCCTGTATGCTTCGATCATGATTGCAGGGAAGGAATATGTGGTGTTTGTGGATTATATATTAATGGCAGACCACATGGCCCCGATGATGCCATTACAACCTGCCAGTTGCATATGAGAAAATTCCGCGACGGTGATACTATTACTATAGAACCTTGGAGAGCCAAGCCTTTCCCCGTTATTAAAGACCTGGTTGTCGATCGGAGTGCATTCGATAAAATTATTCAGGCAGGCGGCTATATTTCAGTAAATACAGGTGGTACACCCGATGCAAATGCTATCCCAATTCTAAAGCATAATGCTGAAATAGCTATGGATGCTGCATCCTGTATTGGCTGTGGTGCCTGTGTTGCAGCTTGTAAAAATGCGTCAGCTATGCTTTTTGTTGCTGCTAAAGTATCTCAATTCGCCATGCTTCCACAGGGCCGAATTGAAGCAAAAGAACGTGTAGAAAAGATGGTGACAAAAATGGATGAATTGGGATTTGGCAACTGTACTAACACGGGAGCCTGCGAAGTTGAATGTCCGAAAGAAATATCACTTTCTCATATCGCCCGAATGAACCGGGAACTATACGCAGCAAAAATTTTTTAACCAACCTTTCGTAATATTCTGAGTACAGCTAAAAATCATATTGCCCTGTAATCCTTCCCCATTATAGCTTTCTGAGTCAGGGAAAAAATTATTCCACTGGAATAAGTTTGATCTTCAATCCTGTTTCAATTTCGAAATCTTCAATCTCGTCTTTAATATCCGGATCATCTGTCTCAAAATACCAATTAATCTGAACCTGGTGACCTGCATCCTTCGATTTCTTTAGAATATCAAACATATCGAGTAGTAAACGCGATGAGTTGGTATTGAAATAAGTAAGTTTTATACTAAATGTAACATCTTTCCCTTCTTGCAGCGAATATTCCTTTAACCAATTCAATAAAGGTGCATAAAATTTATAGGCTTCCTCCATATAAGATTCTCCCGTCATTTCGCAAATACCAGTCACAGCATCGAAATTTACTCCCGGATAATACGGTGTATCCGAAATGGTGTCAATGATCAGATTTTTCATATTCCGTTGGTTTTAACTTTTGTTTACTTTAGCCGTTATCATAAAATATGAATAGATTTTATCAATAGGTTCTATTTCAAGATCGAGTGAATTTCCGGTAATAAGTCCTGTTTGAATCAATCCTATATGTGCCCCTATATCGCGTATATTAGCTTGACTTCTGGTTCTTCTTTTAAGTTCACGTAAACTTTCTTCGTCAAGCGAATTTATTTCATTACTATTCTTCTGCAATACAGGTCCATGTTCTTTTAAAATCTTATTTCTAGTCGTTATTTTAAATATCTTTTCTTCTTCATCAAGTTGAAACCATCCAATACCTGATCCAAACTTGCGTTCAGTGTTGAACTGATCGACAGAATAGTAGGATACGTTCTGAATTAGCTCAATCAATACTTTATAAATACGCCCAATTACTATTGTATTAGCTTTGAGATGTTGCTTGAGATAGTTACTGAAAAATGAGACAAGGTCAATATTTATTGGTCCATGATAGCAAATAATAGAATTTGAAAAATCAGTGTCGAGCATATTATATTATTTTTAAGCCAATGAAAGAAATATCGTCACGTTGTTCTTCATTTTTCATATAGTCACTTAAGCGTTGTTCAAAGATAACCTTTTGCTCTTCCGGTCTTAACTTGGCACAATCGATCATTGCTTCTTCAATTCGTATCCGACCAAATTTTTTACGCTCAGGTCCGTTTTGATCAATAATTCCATCGGAAAATAAATAAATCATGTCGCCTTTTTCCAGCTTTTCTTCGAAATTAGTAAAGCTAATTGCCCTTTTCGAAAGGTTATAACCTCCTATCGATTTCCTGTCGCCATTATGAGTAATCAGTTTATTTTCGCGATTTTTTATAATATAAGCCGGACGTTTTGCACCTGCAAAAGTAAGAAAACGAGTGCCTTCGGGATGTAATTCAAATCTACAAAGGGCCATATCCATACCATCATTATTATCTGTTTCTTCCTGTCGCAATGCCTGACGTACCATAGTATTAAGCAATTTCAGAATTTCAGCCGGCGAATCTGTTTTACGTTCCATGACAATTTCATTTAACAACCGATTTCCAATCATCGACATAAAAGCACCCGGAACTCCATGACCTGTACAATCAACAACAGCAAAATATACTATGGTATTCTTACCTTCCAGTTTCGATGTTATCCAGTAGAAATCGCCCGATACAATATCCTTTGGCATATAGAGAATAAAGGAATTGAAATATTTCTCGATCTCGGTAGTTGCCGGAAGCATTGCTTGTTGTATGGTTTGTGCATAACGGATACTCGCTCTGATTTCCTTGTTCTGCTTTTCAAGAGTAAGCCGCTGGGCATTAATCTTACGGTTAGCTTTAAATATCTGGATAATCATAAAGGCTAGTATCAATATAAAGCAAACAGATATTATAAATCCTATAATCCAGAATCTTCTCCGCAGCCGTTCGGCTTTGAGTAAGGCATTCTGCTCATTGATTTTTGCTTCTTTAAGTTCAATTTCCATTTGCTGCTCGCGGGTCAGTTCTTCAACCTGATGAAGTGTTGTAACTGTGTGCTCCAGTTCTTCGCTGGTCTGATTTAACTTTTCCTGTGTTTGTATTTTTTCAGACTGTGCAATATTTACCTTGCGATCTGCTTCGTCAGATATTTCAACCATTTTTTGTTCTTTAATCTTGCGGTCGAGTGCCGAATACATCTCGAAATAAGTATGCGATTTTGCTGAATTACCCTGTTTTTCATAAATATCGTATGCAACTCCATAACACTGTTTGAGAAGAACAAGGTCGTTTAACTCTTTCGAGAGACTTATTGCCTTCTCAATATTCTCAATGGCACTGTCGAAGCTCGACATTTCATTTTCCGCCATTGCCAGGTTGGTCAATACATTAATGATATCGGCCTTATTATTAATTTGTTTTCTGAACTCTAGTTCCTTATTAAGATGATAGACTGCTTTTGGAAAATTTTCTGCTTCGAGGTAAACCATGGAAAGACTATTGTGTGAGATCATCTGTCCACGTCGGTTTCTCATAGAAACGTTAATATCGAGTACTTTTTGATAATAGCCGGCAGCTTCTTCCAACCGGTTTGCACTGCGCAATAAGTAGGCCGACTGATTATAGAGTTGGGCAGCAGCATTCTCCTTCCCCTTTTCGGCAAGGTAGGCTTCTGCCTTTGCATTATTTTCGGCAACCTGCTTATCTATTGCATCATTACTTTGTCCGAAACAAGGAAGGTATAAGAGGAGTAATAAAAAATAGGCTAGCTTTTTAATATGTTGCATTATATCAATTCGTTATATTAACTATTTAAAGAGTAAAGTTAATTTCAAAATTCTAATCTCTTTGATGAGTATATTATCAGCCTGATCGTTGCTTCTTTTCCAGTCAGTCATTGTACGAAATAATTATTCATTTTGTTCTTCTAATGGCAAGTTATAAATCCGTAATAATAATTCCTATAGCATTAATTAAATGCTTCAATTTCATTTACTGTTTTTTTAATAGGTTTCCCAAGCAATTTATAGCCTGAATCAGTAATGGCAACATTATCTTCAATACGTATGCCTCCAAATTGCATGTATTGGTGAAGTAAATTGTAATTGATATATTGATCCAGTTTTTTTTGCTTTTGCCATTGCTCAATTAAAATCGGAATAAAATAAATGCCTGGTTCTACCGTAAGAACAAATCCGGATTTAAGTTCTTTAGCAAAGCGTAAATAGGCTGTGCCAAACTGCTCGCTCCGCAGCGTATTCTCATCATACCCAATCCTGTCTTCTCCCAGATCTTCCATATCATGCACATCGAGACCTAACATATGCCCCAGACCGTGTGGAAAAAACAGGGCATGGGCTCCGGCGTTAACAGCCTCATTTGTATCGCCTTTCATCAGCCCAAGAATTTTCAGCCCATTTGTAATATTTTTGGCAGCTTCATAATGGATATCCCTGTATAGTATGCCAGGTTTCAGGCTTTTGATGGCTTTAAGCTGAGTTGAAAGCACAATCTCATAAATTTCCTTTTGCTGTACAGTAAATTTACCTCCAACCGGCGTGGTCCTAGTAATGTCGGAAGCATAATGGTTTTTACTTTCAACACCTGCATCTATGAGCAGTAACTGGCCTTTCTGAAGTTTGTTTCTATGCGATTCGTTATGTAATACCTCTCCGTGTACCGTACATATTACAGGATAGGCAAATTCCATGTCTTCTGCCTTTGCCATTTTAAACATTTCAGCCACTATCTGATGCTCATACGTGCCTTCAAGAGCCATTTTCATAGCTATTTCATGCATGGGGCCAGTAACCTGATCGAGAGCCGATTCAATCTCAGCAATTTCTACTTCTGTTTTAACTGAGCGCTGAGCGATTACTGCATTAATTAATGTTGCAGAGGCTCCTGGCACTATTTTTTCAGCTGACTTTCCCAGCAATTGTGAAAGAATAAGGTTCTTCTGGGCAGTGTAGGGTGGTAAATAGTGTATTCTGCGATTTTCTGTCTTACACCTATCGATTTTATCTTTCAGTTTGCTAAGTGAGAGTGTTAAATGAATTCCTGAAGCTTCTGCCAATTCATAAAGAGGATGTTGTGCTCCGCTCCAGACAGCCTCTTCAACTGTAGGTTCATTTCCTACTAAATATTCATCCCCCGTTTGACAATCAATCATTAATAATACATCAGGTGCGTTGATTCCGGTATAATATAGAAACGTACTATCCTGCCTGAAAGGAAGTACATTTGCAGCATAATTTCTTGGAAGTACCTGATTAGCCGTAAGCAAAATAATTCCTTCAGTAACTTTTCCCACCAATATCTTTCGGCGAAGAATATAATCTTTAATAGTTAAACTCATTCCGTCTGTGTATTTTTATCATAAAAGATACTTCTTCTCCCCATAAAATAAAAAGCAATACTGATTTTTTTACTAGAGATGAGTGGGATTAATTCTTCAAATTAATATACGAATAGTCTTGTATTATACACAAGGATTGCTACCTTCGTATACCTACTTTATTGTTTCTTTATTTAATAAATACCCTTAAATATGCCTTATCGTCGATTACCTAACACTGATTCTGCGCGACGTAGAGCATTGTCGAAGGCTTTTGAAAAAGGTAGGGAACTACCTCCCTTCAAACTTGCCTATTCGCAAAGTACTTTTCAACGTGTTCAAACGTTTCTCCCTACCTGGGAGAAAGCCATGTATGAATCAAAACAAGCATACAGCAATCAGGTAAAACGTAACAAGGATTACCTGCGAGTACAGAAAAAAGCTAAGCTCTATATCTCGCATTTTATTCAGGTAGTAAATATGGCTATTATGCGAGGCGATTTGCCAGAAAATGAGCGCGGTATATTTGGAATGCATGCAGATATGACAAAGCTTCCCGTTCTGAATTCTGAGTCAGATCTTATAAAATGGGGGGAAAAGCTTATTCATGGCGAAAATCTTAGAAAAGGCAAAGGGCTAAGTCCGATAACAAATCCAACTATAGCTGTGGTGCGCGTGAGGTACGAACAATTTCTCGATGCCTACAAATTTCAGAAAACCCTTCAGAAAAATTATAGCAGGGCACAGGATTACCTTTCGAGCAAGCGCAAAGAAGCTGACAATATTATTCTGAATGTTTGGAACGAAGTTGAAAATCATTTCGCTGATCTTACCGATAAAGAAAAGAGAACCAAGGGCGAAGAGTACGCTCTTTCCTACGTTTTCCGGAAGAATGAGCTTATTAAAGAAAAAGCAGCTGTTACTACCGAATAGTTCCTGCATTAACTTATTGCTTATCTGAACTTCTTACTGACCTGCAGGCTCCGTTTCGTCAGGAAAAGTAATACTATGGTTAAGACAATACTTATTATCAATGCTATAACGGAGTTGTTATTTAATTCATCAAGAAAATCGAAAAAGTGTACATTGAAATCATCTGCAAAATAAGACAGGCTTATTGCCATCGTATTATTAAGAAAATGTGCCAATACTGGTAACCAAATATTTTTGCTCCAGAAATAAAGGTACCCGAAATATATGCCCAGCAACAACCTGGGGAAAAAGCCGTAAAATTGCATATGAATAGCACTAAAACACATAGCTGCCATGATAATTCCCAAATGGGAGTTCCTGAACCAATCGCCCAATAATCTCTGCAAAATTCCACGGAAAAAAAATTCTTCTCCCAATGCCGGTAATACCGAAATGATCAGAATATTAATAATAAAAATACGTCCGTTTCTTTCCCCCAGTAAACGTTCAAAAACTTTAAGCCTTTCTTCTTCCATCAATTGCAATGCTGTTTCAATTTTTTTCAGGGAATCCGGTAACTGAATTTCTGCATTCCATTGTATTATCCATTGTAAGAATGGAGCTGATAAAATAAGGGTTATAAATGCCAGGAATCCTGTAAATAATAGGTCGGAATGCTTTCCGGCAAAAAATCTCTCCCCCTCCTTAAAGAGAAGTAAGTGAGCCAGCAGTGCCGGTATAATAAAAAGTCCTAAAGTCTGCAAGCCTTGTAAATAATAGAACAATCCCATGTCCGATTCCAACATTCTTCCGGCAATGATATCCTGTAGCTGTGGCCAGCTTATCGAAAAGAATAGCGTTGCCAGCAATAAGCCTAAAAATGTCACGCTCAGATAGCTGATCCCTATAAGGGTAAATACAGTTAATAACCTCATAAAGGGTTTTGTATCTGCGAAAATCTGGTTTAGTAATCGGATAGTTGTTGAACGACTTCTCATAAGAAAAGCAAAGTTATTTCTAAATTTGCTGGCTAATTTAAATTAAAAGTTCAAGAGACCCTAGTGGTTAAAATTGCTGATATAGAATTAAGAGATCGACCTCTGTTTCTGGCACCCATGGAAGATGTCACCGATACATCGTTCCGGTTTGTCTGCAAACAGTTCGGTGTTGATGTGATGTATACCGAATTTGTATCGTCGGACGGACTGATAAGAAATGCGCGAAAGAGTCTCGAAAAACTTACGATTTTCGATTATGAACGACCTATTGGCATTCAGCTTTACGGTCACCTCATCGATGCTATGGTAGAATCGGCCCGTATTGCAGAAACCTATGATCCCGATTTTATCGACCTGAATTTCGGGTGCCCGGTAAAAAAGATCGCCCGGCGGGGGGCGGGAGCAGGTATGCTTTGCAATATCCCTCTGATGGTTGAAATGACCGGGGCAATTGTGAATGCAGTAAAAAAGCCTGTGACAGTGAAAACCCGCCTGGGATGGGATGAAGAGACGAAAAATATTGTTGATATTGCTGAGCAACTCCAGGATACGGGAATAGCGGCATTAACAATTCACGGCCGCACGCGGGCTCAGATGTACAAAGGTAAGGCCGACTGGACTCTTATAGGTGAAGTAAAAAATAACCCGAGAATGCATCTCCCGATAATCGGCAATGGCGACATTGTATCTCCCGAAGGAGCCAGAGATGCATTTGAAAAGTTTGGGGTAGACGGAATAATGATAGGCCGTGGTCTGTTCGGAAAACCCTGGCTATTCAGAGATATCCGCCATTTTCTTGACCACGGGGAGCATGCCCTTGACTTCAGCGTATCGGAAAAAGTAGCATTAGCCAGACTGCATTTCCAAAAATCACTGGAATGTAAGGGCAAAAAAATAGGTGTGCTTGAAATGCGCCGACATTTTTCGAATTACTTTAAGAAGCTTGAGAATTTTAAAGAAACGCGTTACCGCTTAGTGACAGAGAATAATCCGGAAGCTATTTTTAAACTCCTTGAGGAAATAAATGAGAAGTGGGGATAATTTATTTGCTGATCTGTACTCCCTCTTTTAGCGGATAGTCGATGTTGTAATGAAGACCTCTGCTCTCTTCTCTGCGCATGGCGGCTTTAATAATCAGGTATCCTACATTGATGAGGTTACGCAATTCACACAATTGCACGGTAAGGGTCGACTTTTGATAGAGACGTTCGGTTTCATGGTAAATAGTTTCCAGCCTATCGAGAGAGCGCTTCAGACGCAGGTTCGAGCGCACAATCCCTACATATACGCTGAATATCTGCTGCACTTCCTTGTAACTCTGTGTAATCAGTACCATCTCTTCAGTGTGACGAACGCCATGGTCATTCCAGTCGGGTATTTGTTCATTAAATCCATGTTCTTTAAAATGAACTATGGCATGTTGTGCCGCTTTATCGGCATACACAATGGCTTCGATCAGTGAATTGGAAGCAAGTCGGTTGGCCCCGTGAAGCCCGGTATAGCTAGTTTCGCCCGCCGCATATAAGCGGTTAATAACCGTTCGCCCTTCCATATCGACCTTAATACCACCACACAAGTAATGTGCTGCAGGGACAACCGGTATATAGTCGCGGGTTATATCGATTCCCAGACTTCTGCATTTTTCGTTGATATTGGGGAAATGTTCAACCAGCTTTTTGGCATCGATGTGACGACAGTCGAGGTACACAAAGTCGTCCCCCCTCAGTTTCATTTCGTGGTCAATGGCACGGGCTACAATATCGCGGGGAGCCAGCGAACCACGTTTATCGTATTTGTGCATAAATTCGATGCCGTCGATGGTTTTCAGAATCCCTCCGAATCCCCGCATAGCTTCTGAAATAAGAAAGGAGGGTCGCTCGTTGGGGTTGTAGAGGGAGGTGGGGTGAAACTGAACGAATTCCATATTTTCAACAGTCCCCTTAGCTCGGTATACCATGGCAATGCCATCACCAGTGGCAATTTCAGGATTGGTAGTTGTGCTGTATAGATTTCCGGTCCCTCCTGTTGCCATAAAAGTGACCCTCGATAAAAATTTCACGATTTGTCTTTGCTTAATATCGAGAGCATATACACCATAACATTCAATATTAGTATACCTCCATTTTACCAGTACTCCCAAATGGTGTTGGGTAATGATATCAAGCGCAAAAAAATGCTCAAACACTTCTATGTTCGGGTGTTGACGAATGCGTTCAATGAGGGCTCGCTGTATTTCTTTTCCTGTGTCGTCCTTATGATGCAGGATGCGATGTTCGGAATGTCCACCTTCCCTGGCTAAATCGAATTTTCCGTCCTCTTCCTTATCGAAATTTATTCCCCAGTTTATCAATTCACGAATTTGCGCAGGAGCTTCCCTTACAACCATCCTTGCCACTTCTTCATTACAAAGTCCATCACCGGCACTCAGAGTATCTTTGATGTGTTTTTCATAATTATCAGGCTTGTAGGTAACTGCTGCAATACCTCCCTGGGCGTATGCTGTATTGGTATTTTCCAAAACTGTTTTAGTAAGGATGGCCACGCTGCCCTTATCGGCAACTTTTAAAGCAAAACTTAATCCTGCCAATCCTGAACCAACTACCAGAAAATCAAACTGTTTTTTCATTATCCTCCCAATTATTCATTCACCTGAAAAGTTAATCTGAATTTTTCATTTAATAAGGGCAGAGAATAGGGCTTAAAAAGCTATTTCAATCGCCAAATACTCCATTTATATAAGCAAATATAACACTCCCCAGTCCAATCACTCCCATTGTAGCTATCATGCGCCAAAGTGTATCAGTATCGGCATAATCCCAAATTGCCATGATGCTCAAAACAATACTCCCAATAAGGCAAATCGTTATCAATGTGAATGAGACTGTTTTAATGATCTTTGGATTAAAAAAACCTTTACTGCTAAATTTCATGGTGTATACTTTTCAAAGGTCGAAACCAATATCGCGACGAAAAATTTTCTTTTCAAAAGTAATGATTTCCGCATTTTTATAGGATTTTTTCAACGCATCACGGAAATTTCCACTCAATGAACTCACTGCAATTACTCTTCCCCCGTTTGTTCTGATCTCGCCAGTATCCATTGTTGTTCCCGCATGGAATAGTATACTATCTCCTATAGTTTCCATGTTCGAAATAACCTTACCTTTCTCATACGCTTCAGGATAACCTCCTGAAACCAACATAACAGTGACACAAGAATCAGGATCTAATACTATTTCTGTACCCGCTATTTCCTTATTTGCCATAGCAACAAACAGGTCGACCAGGTCAGTCTTTATTCTTGGCATAATTACTTCTGCTTCTGGATCGCCCATACGAACGTTATACTCAATAACATAAGGATCATCACCACATTTCATAAGTCCGAAGAAAACAAAACCATTGTAATTAATCTTGTCCTTCTTTATGCCCTCAATGGTAGGTTTTATGATCCTATCTTCAACCTTTTGTGAAAAAGATTTGTCGGCAAACGGAACCGGGGATACACATCCCATACCACCGGTATTCAAACCGGTATCACCCTCGCCAATACGTTTATAATCTTTCGCTTCGGGGAGTATCTTATAGGATATACCATCGGTAAGAACAAAAACCGAAAGCTCAATACCTTTCAGGTACTCTTCGAGGACAACCTTTTTACTGGCCTGTCCGAATTTGCCTTCGATCATAGTTTTAAGTTCTTTTTTTGCTTCATCTGCCGAATCGATAATCAATACGCCTTTCCCTGCGGCAAGTCCATCCGCTTTCAGCACATAGGGTGCCTTCATCGTATCGATATAGTTCAAGCCTTCATTCAGATTATTTGCCGTTACACTAAAATACTTTGCCGTAGGTATTCCATGGCGTACCATAAATTCTTTTGCAAATTCTTTACTCCCTTCGAGTTTGGCTCCTTCAGCCGATGGTCCGATAACCGGTATTCTCATAAGGGAAGGCTCCGATCGGAAGTAATCGCTAATTCCTTTTACAAGCGGGTCCTCAGGCCCGACAATAATTATATCGATCTTCTTTTCAATGGCAAACTTGCCCAGGTTTTTAAAATCATCTGCTTTAATATTGACATTTTCACCTAGCTGGGCCGTTCCAGCATTTCCCGGTGCAGTGTAAAGTTTTGTTAGTTTCGGGCTTTGAGCCATTTTCCACGCCAACGCGTGTTCCCGTCCTCCCGATCCGAGAAGTAGAATTTTCATACGCTTACTGTTTATTCTCCATTGTCGTATGGAACTTACCATAGATTTTTTTAATCATTCTTTACTATGAATTTTGATTAAAAAGAATCATGGATGTTTCATAATAACAAGAATTTGAAGTGCAAACATAGTATTATGATTTTAAAATCGAAGGAATTACGACATATTTTGGTGCTAATCTACCCGTACAATTATTGTAAAAAATTTGGAAGTATATACCTTACATAAATCTCATGCGATCCGAATGTCGATGCATTCAGACCTGAAATTGAGAGGTCGTATGAATAGCCAACTAATAACTCTTCATATTTAAAGCCCACCTGGAAAACTACCGCATCGGAGCTTCGATAAGATAAGCCAAAGATAAAAGCATCTTTATATTGCACTTGAGTATTTACATCTACCTGGAAAAGCCCTACTTCAATAAATTTAAATAGTAAAGAAGGTTTTAATACCAGGTCCTGGTTTATTTCAAAATTATATCCACCAAAAAGATAGTAATGTCGTACCTGTTTTTCCTGAAGAATATTGTCCGATTTAAGATCGATATTCCGATTGAAAAGTTGGGGTACAGAAAGACCTACAAAATAATTTTCAGCATATAAATAGGTGCCGAAACTTGCATCAGGAATTATCATCTTCTCCTCGCCAGTAAAAATGGGATCATCAGGATCTTCCACAATAAGTTCCGATTTTTTAAGATGAAACTGGTATAACAAACCGGATAATCCAAATGCAAGTTTGAGTTCAGGATTAATTTCGAGATGATAGCTGTAAGTAAGTTCTACTCCGGTTTTTCGCAAGGGCCCGGCCTGATAATTAAAAATATTTACACCTGCCCCCATCGCTTGAGCTACATTCATATGCCCGGAAAGATATTGAATGGAAGGAGCACCCGATATACCTGCCCACATTTTCCGGTAAGTAAATGACAGTGGCAGATCGTTGGAAATACCTGTTGCAGCAGGATTTATGGAATAATGATTATACATATACTGACTTAATGGAGGAATTTGCTGACCATGAAGTGCTGCTCCAAAAAACAGTACCAAAAAAATTATTATATACTTTCTCATAGTACTTATTTTAAAATTCTTACCTCACAATACTCACTGGCCCTGACAAAGGATCCGATCCATCGTTTAAGTCAATAATATAGTAATAGGTTCCGGCAGGTAAATCTTTCCCGTTATATGTCCCGTCCCAGGGTTCCGGATACCCGTCGGAACTGAAGACTTTATTACCCCAGGTATTAAAAATAGCAATTTTACAATCGGGATACATACTGATATTTGGAATATTCCAAACCTCATTCATGCCGTCATCGTTGGGGCTGAAAGCATCGTAAATAGTAAGTCCTGTGTCTGTTTGTAAAATTGTAACCACAAGTGTATCGGAGGTACAGGTATTTTCATCGGTTGCATGAACCGAGTAATTATCAGGTGTTAAATTGATGAAGATACCGTTTGAGTTAGAGCTATCGATTTCAGTTCCGAGTATGTAATAAGCATATGGAGGTGTACCTCCGGAGGCCACAATTTCAATTTCTCCTAACTGGCTTCCTGAAACATGTACAACATTTGTATCAATAACGATTATATCCGGCTGAACCACATCGATAGCAGGAAATTCCTGTTCGCA
>CAZMVE010000064.1:16298-17740 GCA_964569585.1 uncultured Bacteroidales bacterium
TCAATTGAATACTGGTAATTTCCTGCTCCTCCCTGAGCCGTTATGGATATAGAACCATCAGAGTAATCAAAACAGGTCGCATCGATTAATCCAATTTCCTGAAATATAATCGCTTCAGGCTCGGTAAGTTCGACACTCAGGCTGTCAGAGCAATTCCTGATATCAGATACCGTTACCGAATAAATTCCGGCTGCCAGGCCTGAAATGTCTTGACTAACCTCTCCGTTCGACCAAGAGTAATTATTTTCTCCGTTTCCTCCTGTATAGGATAAATCGATAATGCCATCTGAACTCCCAAAGCAACTTACATCCTGATGTGTTTCACTCAGTATAAGAAGGTCGGGCTCAGGTAAATTAATGCCAATCGAAACCGAACATCCATTTTGATCGGTGGCGGTTACTCCGTACATTCCTGCATCAAGATTGGTAGCCGTTTGTGTCGTTTGATTGGCTGGATCGTCCCAAATGTAAAATTTTGTTCCTGATCCACCTGTAGCAGTTGCAGTTAATATTCCTGTCAAGTATCCATGGCAAAGTACGGGTTGATCAATGTTTATATTGATATCAAGTGCAATAAGAGGCTCGGTAATTTCAATATCAGCATCGATAAACATACAGCCATTATAATCAGTTATAGTAACCGTATAATCTCCCGCAGGAATGTTAATAATATCCTCTGTGGTAGCAGCATTACTCCAAAGAAAAGAATATGGCAATGTTCCTCCTGACACAGTTAAATCAATAATCCCGGTATTATCACCTTTGCATTTCACATGCGTTCTGGTGTGCGAAGCAAACAGATCAAGTAATGGTTCCTGTATCTGAACTGAAGTTTCGGCTGTACGACTGTCGAAATTATCCGTTACAGTAACATAGTATGTACCTCTGGGGATATCAGATAAAATCGATGAATTACCTCCTACCGGATTTCCTATTGAATTTTGCCATGCATAATCATACGGACCTGTGCCGCCTGTAACTGCTACTGTTGCGGAACCTGATGAACTTCCATGGCAGTCAACATTAACTTTATCTGATATATATGCCTGGAACAGCGATAAATCCTGTACTAAGAAAGTAGTATCTACAATACAAGAAAGAATATCAGTAACTGTAACGGTATAATTACCTCCATATAAATTAGTAATATCTTCAGTTATGGCTGCATTCGACCATAAATAATCATAAGGCGATCCATCGTTCCCTCCCGACACAGAAAGGTTTATAGCTCCGTTATTCCCTCCTCCGGTTGCTGGAATAACTATTGAGCCGGTAAAAGTTATAGAATCAGGTTGATCAATTAAAAAAGTATCATAGGCTTCGCATAGGTTATCGTCTGTAACAGTAACGCTATATTGTCCCTTCGTAAGTGTAGTTTGGTCCTCGCTTGAAGCAGCAACACCCGAACCTGATAACGCTTGCCATGAATAGTTATATGTCCC
>CAZMVE010000065.1:0-17713 GCA_964569585.1 uncultured Bacteroidales bacterium
TTAAATTATTAAAAGTCAATGGTGTAACAATCTATTGAGAGTCATTTTCCCTGGCACGCATCCGCCTATAGTAGGACAGCCCATAGAGGGTCATTCCGAACTCCCGAATGACCTTGGCCAAGCGGAAGTTCAGCATGATAATCAGAGACTGTTTAAATTTTTGAAGTTATTTAAAAACAAATCTTGATTGAGTGACTAATTTTCGTCGCATGATATCTACAGCCATGATAAAACAAGTCAAATGCGACGATTTTTTTGTTTGTTGATAATCTCCGGGTTTCACCCGGAGCTATTAATACCAGTCTGCCGACTGGCAGGTTTCAGCCCTACAGGCTGATTATTAAGAATTTCAGACAATCTGTCAAATGGAGGGATACTGAGACGATCCTGTTTAAGAATCATATGGGTACTGCAATAAATAACCCTACAGGCTCTGCCGGGATAGTATAACTATATAGAGTGTAGAAAAAAAACTGCCGTCAGTATTTAGCCAACGGCAGTTTAAGATTCGTTATACTGTAATTTTTATTCGAGCATCATCCTTCCCAGCCAGATAAGTTTCCCCGGTTTATCTTCGCCCACAAATGTCAGGGTTTTCTGATCTCCCGAAAGCAATTGCGGAAATTCGGGATTGGTGTAGTAAAGCTGTTTACCCTCAGCATCCGTTCCCAATGGTACAAAATCGCCCACGGAGGCATTGGCCAGGTCAATCCTCGATACGGCAGGATAGTACAATAATTTTTTCTTGGATACCCCTATGCTACCCTGAAAACCTGCAATGCTGGTACCAATTTCAAAACCCTTTCGCATTCCCTTAATTTCACCATATACCCAGTACAGGAGGTTACCGTCAGCACTGACATACACATCCTGGGGAGTAAGATTTGCCTTTGAATATTTATTGTTCTTGTCGCGGCGGATCCCATATTGTGCTTTGAGTACGCCCTGAGCATCAAAATGAAACATGACCAGGTCCTTATATTCGTCTATCACGGTTTTAGTAGCACCCTGTACACTCGAGTTAGGATCGGGAACCTGTGCGGTGGTGTATTTCTGCCCGGAAATGATCAGTTCTCCTCCTGGTGTAACATAGGCCAGGCTCTTTTCAAAGTTTCTACCAATATAATCGGGTGATTTTTTCTGAGAGGGAGGATTGACCGCTTTTGCTTTGAAATCGGCCAATGGTGTTGAATTAAGGTATACAACTTCACTACCGCTAACCTTCATAACCTGAAAATTTTTCCACTTGATGCTAGCTACAGCATCGGAGGATCCGAATGGAGTGTTTACCGGCATCAATGTATTTACATAAGCCTCATCTTTGGCAGGGCCAAAAAAGTATATATCTTTTCCGTCGGGTGACAGGGTATAACCTTCGACCACCCATCCGCTGGTTGGCGTTTTATAATCGATGCGGTTTTCGATTTTTCCTTCGGCATTCAGAATAAGCATGGTGTGTGCGCCGGGATCAGGGGCCATATGTTTTTTGTCCATCATCGACTTAACCGGGGCAAAGATAAGCACAGCATCGCCCTCGGCCAGATCACCTGCCGAATGTTCCAAATAGTCTGTAAAGGTACCTTCGCCTTCGCCACCTTCAGTCTCCATGATTTCAGTATTTTGAGAGAGTACTTTTGTGAAACTTATACCCATGTCGTAATCGAATTCAATAATATCTCCCGGTATGGCCTCGAAATTACTAGTGATTTTTATAAATTGGAATTTACGGGCTTCCTGCCACTTATTTTCTTTGTCAGCTTTGTCAGCTTTCAGTCCTACCAGTATAAGAACGCTTCCGTCGAGTGAATTATCGATCCGGTCGTACAAGAACAACCTGCCTCCATCGATACCGCTGATGGTCTGTTTATCCATCACTTTAAAAGTACGATAGTAGCTTCCCAAAGCCCAGTTGTACTTATAGGTATACAATACTTTTCGGGCCACTATTTCCCCTTTCCATGAAGGCAGAATCCATACCACTTCCTGGGTATATTCTTCACCCCGGTAGTTGAACCATTCGTATTTTGCCCGCACGCTGTTTATGGCGTCTATTGAAGCATCGATGATTGAATATTCATCCCGCTGTTCTTCCACGAAATTGAGCTGATCATCGAAGACGTAGGTTGTAAAAACCGTTTTGGTCATGTCTTTTGCCACATAAAAAAGCTTTGTGGTTTGGTTTTCCTGATCGTACTCAACATTCCCCAGGTAGGAGTTTTTATTCAGGCTTTCAAACGCGTAAGTGTTTTCGATCGATAATTCTTGACCGGAACAGAATAGTCCCGCAAATAGAAATAAAGAAATCAGCAACGTATTTTTTTTCATTTTTAATATTAGTTGGTTAATAACAATAAGGTACGAAATTTATCCGGATGTTTCTACGAATACTAGGTAGTGTTTTTAACATGAAAGATGTAACAGTCACTGAATGGCCGATTATAAATGAATAATTTACCGGAAGAAACCAGCTTTCGGGAGAAGAATAATAAACCGGGTTTCCGAAGGGAATACCAGTAGGTTATAATTTAGTTGACCATATCAAAGAGGGCCTGGAAACTTAGATCGGTATTCCATATCAGTAGTTTTATTTGTAAAGAATCATCATTTTGCCTTTCCCAGATAGTCAAATATTTTCCGTTATCGGCAATAGGATGCGATAATTCAGGTATGGTTGCAGAATTAGAATAATGTCCTATCTCATAGATCAGATTATCACACGCCCATACTTCTATGATGGTATAATTCACCGAATTGATTTTTTGACCTTCCTTTCGGTTAGCAAGAGCATACTTCAGGAAAGCTTCTTTACCATTTATGGCAGGCGCAAAGTTTGGCATCACGATGATATCATCGGCCCAGTCGGCTATCTCAACCTCCAGATCGCCTTCCAGTTGAGCCTGTATCGATTGTTGATGATGCATTTCAATTTGTTTTTTGATGGCATTTATATCCTGCTGTGCAAGCAAAGCCTGACCGGCAAAAAGTATGGTGGTTATTGTCAGGACGGTTTTAAATAATAGGTTTTTCATTTTTTGTTTTATTTTTTGGTTGTTATTTGGATTAATAGTTAATTCCAATTGTAATCAAAAGGACTTATATCCGAATTCCAGATGGCTACTTTCACTTTATATCCATCATCTTTTTGCTTTTCCCAAATGGTTACATACTTGCCAAAAAATGTAAAGGGTTTTTTCAATTCAGGAGCAGCATAGGTAATATTCATAACTCCTTTCTCAAACACACGGTCACCGCATTCCCAAACATCGGTAATGGTACTGTTGCTCGACAGCACTTCAACATCATCTTTCAAATTCTTCATAATCTCGTTTCTGAGGGCTGTCTTTCCTTTTATTATGGGTTGATAGTTCGGCATGGAAATAACATCGTCGGCGTAAAAGGAGAAAAGCGTTTTGAAATCGCCCTCCATAATAGCCTTGTTCATGGTATTGCTATATGATTGTATCAGATCCCTGATATTTTCTGTAGGGATTGTATCCTGTTCTGCTTCTATCGCATTAGGCTGAAAAGAGGATGATGCAGGAGAATCGTCACTCAGTGTTCCCATGGGTAGGAAACCAAGACCAAACAACAGGGTTACTATCAGTGAAGTTCCAAGGATCAGAGCCCTGTTTTTCCAGAGATTTTTTTCCAGCCACTTTATGCGCGATACTATACGGAAGGGATCCTCAAAAACACCCAGCAAACCCATTCCGGGTTCAACAGATTCTGTCAATAACTCCCTCCCTTTATTCAACAATGTTTGCCTGTACAGATAAGTATCTTCCTTAAGTTCAACTGCAATGGTAGCATCGCAGCAAAGTTCGCGAACATGTTTCATCTGTTTCCGCACCCAGATCATTAAGGGATTGAACCAGTAGAATATTTGTAAACCCAGGCATAAAGCGTGCAGGTACAGATCGCCTCTTTTTATGTGGGCCAACTCATGAAGTACTATATGCTCTGCCTCCAGTTTCGACAAGGAATTAAAGTAATTGTGCGGTAACAAGAGCACAGGATTAAAAATACCATACACGGCAGGTGTAGTGGCTTCGTTTGAAAATACGATAGCCGGCAGTTTGTTCAGTTTTAACCGGTTTGCCGTTGCGACGAGAATTTCATAAAACCAGGAGGGAATGGTCTTCCTGTCGACCTGTTCTTTATGCCAGCGTCTGAGTTTCTTTATTTTTAAAATTAGTACGCTTAGGAATAGTACAACTCCAATCAGATACACCAGAAATAGGATTGTCTTCCAGCTCGGTTTTGATTGTATCGATACAGGGGATTGCTGCATGCTTTGCTGTATTGGAAGAATAGTGCTGTTCTGGCGTGTTGTAGCTTCTTCGGTAGAATTTTCTGTGGTTTCCCGTTCCGGCGATAAAAATTCTTTATCGAATACCTGCCTGGAATTCGTTTTCAGTTCTCTTTCAATTTTTTATCCGCCCATACTCTTGCATGCGAAATTACTCCGCTTTCAAAGGACCAACCGGGGGGAATTAATAGCTTAACAAGTATGAGCAGCCATAATCCATAGCGTATCTGTGGCCATACCCATTTTTGAATGAGCAGGTCAATGGTTGAAATCAGCAGAATAAGAACAGTGATCTGAATAAGCATGGGACCCATCCAGTTCCACCAGATACCGGCAATTAGATTAATTGTTTCCATTGTTTTTTTTCTGATCCATCTTATTTAATATTTTCAACAGCTTCTGTCGGTTCTTTTCCGACAAGTTTTTTTCCTTTGCCAGAAAGTGTAATACAGGTTCAACAGATCCATCCAGAATGTTATCAAACAAAGTTTTTATGGCCGAGTACCTGGCGTTATTTTGTACAATCAATGGCTCATAAAAACTTAGGTTACTGCGCTTGAATTCCTTTACTGCTTTCTTTTTCATCAGCCGGGTTAGCATTGTTTTAAGAGTGGTATAGGCCCACTTTGCTTCACCGGGTATTTCTTCCATTATTTCCCTGGCTGTGGCCGGGTGTTTTCGCCACAAGGCATTCATTATCTGCCATTCAGCATCGGAGAGTTTGATAGTATTAGCCATTCTATTACAAATTAAGAAGAAATATTACAATTGTAGTCAAATATACTACATATGTAGAAGTAAGTCAAGAAAAATCACATTTTTCTATTTTTTAGGAAAGCTTATACAGATATTTTTAATACTTTGCATGATAATAAGCAGTAAAGGTGGCTTCAGGGAGGGATCAGTAGGACTTTGCATTTCACTGCGAGTAATCGTCACGCTGAATAGTTGTAAATATATAATTCTAATAACAACTTTATGAAAAGTAGAATACCTTTTATCCGGCTGTTTTCTGTTATGTTTTTATCTGCATTCAATATGACTTTTTATGCTCAAACTGATATTTCCGGGGGCGATGTTTATGGCACCTGGTTCAAATCTGGTTCACCCTATCACATCAATGGCGATATCACCATACCTAATGATTCGACCTTAACCATAGAACATGGAGTTCGGATGGAATTTACAGGTCATTATATGCTCGATGTACAGGGAACCATACTGGCTGAAGGATTAGCAAACGACAGTATTATTTTTACTGTCAGCGATAGCACAGGATATTATAATAACACCCATACAGGTTGGAAAGGAATCCGGTTTGTAAGTACCTTATCGTCCAATGATTCATCCAAAATTGTTTATTGTTTGCTTGAATATGGAAAATCTGTTAATAGCGCAGGGTCAAATTCAGATCCTGAAAAAGTTGGTGGTGCTTTATACATTTGGGGATTCAGTAAAATACTATTATATGGAATAGAGGTTCGGTATAATATGGCCAATTCATGTGGCGGAGGACTATTTATTGTAAATCAAGTTCCCGGCCAGGAAGTGTCTCTTTTATATTCGAAAATTCACCACAATAGGTTAACAGGATGTTGTTGGGGAGGAGGTATATATGCTCAGGGAGATTTTAATCTGATTGGGAGCCATGTATCAGATAATAGTTCGGGTGCTGGGGGTGGACTTTTTATTGAATCGGCTGATAATGTATTTATTGGAAGTTCAGTTATTTCAAATAATTCTGCAGGAGGCTATGGTGGTGGTTTCAATATACTGTATGTTGATTGTGCCTTACTTGATAATAACCTTATCTGCAACAATTCGGCAATTAATAAAGGAGGTGGGCTTTATCTTGAATTTTCAAATACCTATTTTTTAAACAATACCATCAGCAATAATATGTCAACCGATTCAGCAGGAGGAATATTTTCTGTTGTAAATGCCTCGTATTCTGACACGGTTATGAATACCATTGTGTGGGGTAATATAGCAACCAATGCTGATTCGTCGATTACAGGCGATGTAATTGTTACTTATTCCGACATTGAAAGTGGTTATGCAGGGGCAGGCAACATCAACAGCAGTCCGATATTTACAGCGCCCTCGGAAGGCGCAGGAGTATTATTTGACGGAGTAGCTGCCGACTGGTCATTGCAGGAATCGTCACCCTGTATTAATGCCGGCAATCCTGATATGCAATACAATGAAACAGATCTAATTGGATCTCCGAGGGTTGATTGCATGAGCGATACCATTGATATCGGAGCCTATGAGTTTGTAACGGAAATTTTATTGCCAACAGTTGAAGCTGCTACGGTTTATATTTCAGAAGAAGCTACCAATAATACTATCGTTCATACGGTTATGGGAACGAATGTTCGCTATTTTCAAATTTTAATTGGTAATAGCGATAATACCTTTTCCCTTGATTCTATTTCCGGAATTATCAGGGTTCATAATAACCAGGGTTTGAATCATGAAATTACACCGTTTTATGAATTAATTATCAGAGGATTCAATAACTGTGGATTTTCAGAGAACCTGATAGTCATATTCGTTGATGAAGCCACAGAAAATTCTTTGGAAAATATAAACGGTGAAAATAGCATCGTTCTTTTTCCGAATCCTGTAAAAGAGGATCTGTTTTTAAAGATAAGCATTGACCATAGCGAATATATAACCATATCGGTTTATAGTTTTGCGGGACAATTGATTGGGCAACTCTATTCAGGTGAAATGGAGCCAGGTGATCATCAGTTAGTTTGGCATTTAAACAATCCGGAACAATTTAAACTTCCTTTATCAGTGTACATACTTTACATTCAGGGAGAGTCATTTACTAAAGCAATGAAATTTATAATTGAATAGTCAAAAAAACAGATAAATATTTGTGTAGGTAAAAAACTATGCTTACCAAAGCTTATACGCAGATGGGAGTTTAGTATAACATCCCAGGAATAAGGGATACTGATCACAAAATTATTATACTGCAAATGGCAGTAAAAAATGAAATTCTGTTAACCGAATGGGGATAAATTTTTTTGCGTATTCTGTGACATTTTTGTTAATTGTATCATTATCTAAACATAATCAAAACAACTACCATCATGAATAAATATTCAGCATTTTTAATCGGTCTTATATGCATTCTGTTCGCTTGCAATAAGGATAGCGGAGAAGCAGAATCTCCGGATGTCAGTGGCTTCTGGATTATGACCGAAAATATTACCGGCAATTGTGGAGGCGATGACTATACAGAACTGGAAACCGTAATAGTTGAAATAGGACAATCGGGCAACAACCTCACTTATATTACCTATCCTGAAGGTGATATACTGCAAGGCACAATCACAGGAAACACAATAACCATGGAAGGTGAATTTTCAGGTGGAAGCGGAAATAACGTTATTAGTTTTTCAGGAATGGTGGGAAGTAATGGGAACACTTTAAGTGGTACGGCAGAATGGGAATGGTACTCCAACACCGATAACTGTTCGGGAACTGCTACTGTTACCGGAGAAAAGGCTGCGGATACTGATATTAACTACAGTGGCATATGGGAAGGTACGTGGACAAGCGAGGAATATAATATGAGCGGGACATTTTCAGTTGGGGTTACTCAAACAGGCAATATATTAAGCGGAACTATAGATGTACCGGAAATATCTTTGTCCGGTGCCGTTTTGCAGGGTGAAGTGCACGGCCATATAGTTTATTTCGGCGATATCGACGGGATCATAAAATTTGCGGGAACAGCCAATAACAGCTCTTCTTCGGGTAGCTATACCTATCCTCATTATAACGATGAAGGTTCCTGGGTGGCTACTAAAAATACAAAATA
Organism: uncultured Bacteroidales bacterium; assembly: GCA_964569585.1. Taxonomy (GTDB): domain Bacteria; phylum Bacteroidota; class Bacteroidia; order Bacteroidales; family UBA10428; genus UBA10428. Next base: position 8,151 of record CAZMVE010000065.1, read on the forward strand.
GCACCAAAAATGATTTTTTCCTGATTCAGCGTATTCCGGTCGAATGATCGGATGCCCTCTATGTAACTATTAACGAGCAGACTGTCTGCCGTAACCAATGAATGGGATTGAGTTAGAAAAAGGATTTGTTTATAAGACTAATGGCATTTGGATACACCGTACTTTAAGTATTTATTCAAGCATTTAAATTTTATTTTTTATTACTTTGTAAATACTAAAATCTTGCAGTAGAGGATACAATAAATCCTTTTCCTGACTTGAATTTTGGTCTCATCGTTTTTTATCTCAGTATTATAATAATCTTTGTAAACTAGAATAAGATTAAAATTACATGGCATATTTATTTAATAGGATCCCTTTTCGTTTCGACTTTCCGGCAAAAGAAATTGTAACCTATGTTACCGGAGTAGTTATCATATTTGCAGTTCTGTTTATTATTTATCTGATTGTTAATAGAATATTATGGAAAATAGAGAATAAAACCAGGAATGAACTAACAAAAAAGTTAAGAAAGAATCTTAAAGTACCAGTAATTCTACTAATAATTATTCTTGCATTATGGCTCCCTTTTTCATTCACTGAAGTTCCGGAAATAATTACGAATTCTGCCAATAAAATTCTGACTATACTGGTTATTGCAGTTTTTGCATGGATATCGATACGGCTGGTATACCTGGTTAAATATTTGATTCTCAAACAATATGATATTGATCAGAAAGATAATTTAAAAGCCAGAAAAGTATATACACAGTTCAGAATAATTCAGCGTATTCTAGTTTTTCTGATTCTAATTATAGCCATTTCATTGGCCTTAATGACTTTTAATGAAATTCGAAGAATAGGCGTTAGTATCATTGCTTCAGCAGGTGTAACCGGAATTATTCTGGGATTTGCAGCACAGAAGTTAATCGGGGGCATTTTGGCAGGAGTGCAGCTTGCCTTCACTCAACCCATACGCTTGGATGATGTTGTTGTTGTTGAAAATGAATGGGGACGAATTGAAGAAATTAATCTGACCTATGTTGTTGTGAGAATATGGGACCAGAGAAGATTAATTTTACCGACGACCTATTTTATTGAAAAACCTTTTCAGAACTGGACCAGGACAAGTGCAGAAATTCTGGGAACAGTCTTTATCTATACCGATTATAATGTTCCGTTTGAAGAGTTGAGGAAGGAACTGACGCGTCTGCTGCAAAATTGTAAGTATTGGGATGGAAAAGTAAATGTTTTACAAGTAACCAACTCAACAGAGAAAACAGTTGAAGTCAGGGCCCTGGTGAGTGCTATTGATTCATCGACAGCTTGGGATCTCAGGGTGTATATCAGAGAACACCTCCTACGATTTCTACAGGAAAACTATCCGGACAGCTTACCCAAATCACGGGTTATCATCACCAAAGGTAATACCAACCAATAAACCTGCAGGATTTTGGTTTCGTCGTACTCCCGACGAAAAATCAGTTTTTTATAAAATTAAATGAGTTAAATTAAGTTCTTGTATTATACAGATCTAAATCACATTAGAATTATCCAACACCTTGTATTTCAGACTATAGGAAACATCTTGAACTGAAAACCGGAAATAAAATGAAAGCAAGCATCATTATTTGTACTTACAATGAAGAAAAAACTATCTCAGAGGTTATAAAATCTTGTTATAAATACAATCCTGATTATGAAATAATTATTATTGATGATGGTTCCACTGATAAAACCGAAGATATCCTGAAAGAATTAGCCAAGGACTTTTCTTTTAAATATGAAAAATTATCAAAGAATAAAGGTAAGAGTTGGGCAATGGCGTATGGAGTTGAAAAAGCAACTCATGAAATAATTCTTTTTTTTGATGCCGATGTTTCTCATATTAAAAATGAACACTTTGATAATTTGCTTACACCCCTTATTGACAATACTGCCGATATGGTTTTAGGACAGCCATCGGAAACTTTTATCGATTACCGGATAAATCCCTTTAAATCTTTGACCGGCGAAAGAGCATTGTTAAAAAAGGATATTATACCCATTCTTGATGACATCAGAGATATTAGATTTGGAGTGGAAACATTTATTAATCTTTATTTTCAGGCCAATGGTAAACGGATTAAGTTTGTGTTAATGGATGGGCTTAAACATCCGACTAAATATGAGAAAACAACCCGTATAAAGGCTACAAAAGAATTTATTAGCGAGGCTCAGGAAATCGTAATAACACTTTTGAACAACTATAATTTAATAACTCAGCGGATTGAATTATTAATAAAAACTACCAATAAGAAAGCCTTGAAAGAGATCATAAGAATGCAGGATGATGTCAACAACAGGCTCCAAAAGTTGAAGGATAAGCTGAACTTATAAAAAAGAAGAAATAACAACTGTTACCGGCATGGGATATAACCACCAGCACCATAAGCATATGTTCGAATCTTTATAGTTAGTCTGTAGCTTAATGTGACTTAGCAGGGATTTGAAATAATCCATAGATCTCGTGACCAACATTGAGTTTCGGATCTATTTTTATAAGATTTGCATGTTGATACCAGCTTATCCAGTATATTAAATATTTTCTTTTGCTGTTTATGTACCATTTATTTAAGATATCTTCCTTATCGATCGTATCATTTTTTACCTCGGCAATTTTCTCATTTATATAAAAACCGGCACTTCTGTTTTGAGAAACGGCAGCCATCAGTTTTGGCTTAACTTTCCATCCTCTTCCCCTTAGAGTCGTTTTCAATTTATAGGTATAATACTCGACAGGAGCGAATTGCTGTTCAAGTAAATAATTCAATAGTCCATTTCCATCAAAATAATTAACGTGGTTTATTAGTAATTCGGAATGCTTGTGTAAATAGTTATAGGTTAAATAATGTTTCCACAAATCCTCATGACCGTTAGGAGTTATAAAATGAAACAAACCGTTTGGCCTTGAATATTTCCTGACATTAGCAAATACCTTCGCGATATCCATAACATGTTCAATGATGTCCCTTGCAATAATTAAATCAAATCTATTATCAAACTCTTGAATATACTCCTCGGGAGTGGTTTTAAACGTATCGTAATTGTGTTGCTTTTTATTGAATGCAAGGACTTCCTGATTTATATCTACCACCGTAATTCTTATGTCAGGAAAAATAAATTTTAAACCCTGTAAAAAATAACCCGAACCCGGGCCGAATTCCAGTACTTCTTTCGGAGCATAGTGTAGTTTTTTAAACGAGTACCCAAAAAGCACACCTTTTCTGAAATTGCGCAGCAAATTCCTTTTTCTTTCTTTTTCGGCGGATCTGAGCGATTCTTCGATATAGTATGCTAAACAACCTTCAGACATATCATCCTCGGTTAACATCGGATCCAGTTGTGCCAGTCCACAATTTTCACACTGAACAAGTGAAGTTTTTCTTATGTCCCAATAGTCAGTTACAGCCAATATTTTTCCCGAACTCGCACCACATAATCTGCATCTCTCTTCTCTTTCAATACTCTCACCATTTAGATGAGCAGGAATTTTTTTCAGTATATTTTTAATCATTTGCTGAATAAGTATCTGCTTTATAATTCTGTAAAAATAGTCACTTCAAGTACTATTTTGTCATATGTTCAGGCAAAGTAAAGATGCGTAAAAAAGCCGTTATGTTTTCTGAAGCTGCTTACAGTTAAATTTAATTGGACTTATAATGTAGAAACAATATACGCTTTACTGAGGGGTGGATATGACGGCTAATTTCTTACTTTCCAAGGATAGGAACCGAATGTAAAACAATCGGTTCAGGCACTATCAGGCAATTGGGTTACAATAAGTATTTTTCCCTTGATTTCAAGGGTTAAAGCCGGTAAAAGCGTCATTAGTATAGTATCAAAAATTGTTGACCTTTCAGTAGTGCATTAGTTATTGGATAACCTGTTTAAAATAAACTTTCATGAAAAAAACATTACTATTCCTAACTTTTGCTTCCTTTACCTTGCTGCTAAATGCCCAGTTGGTGATCAACGAATTTATGGCATCAAATAACAGCGCCTTTCAGGACGAGTATGGAGAAAATGACGATTGGATCGAAATTTATAACACAAGCAACACAGCCATTAGTCTGAATGATTATTACCTCACCGATAATTATAATATTCCCACCAAGTTTGATATATCCGATATAGGGACCATTAATGCTCATGCCTTCCTGCTGATTTTTGCTGATGAGAATGGGGAACAGGGTAACCGGCATGCTAATTTCAAACTCGACCGTGATGGGGAAAGGATCGCTATAGTAAAGGTGATTGGCAACGATACAAGCTTTGTCGATTCCCTTACTTTCGGTCCGCAACTTACCGATATTTCCTATGGGCGTTTTCCCGATGGATATACACATTTTGAATTCTTCGCCCATCCAACGCCGGGAGTTTCAAATATTTCGGATAACCTGTTAGGTATAGCACCGCCCGCGGAGTTTTCTATTCCCGGCAGCTTTTATTCTGGTGCTCAAAGTGTTGAATTATCATCTGAGCTGGCAGGTGCTGATATCCGGTATACCCTCGATGGCAGCGAACCCAACGAATCCAGTGCTCTTTACACTGCTCCCCTGTCGGGCAATACTACTTTTATATTGAAAGCCAAAGTATTTGCAGATAACTACCTGCCCAGTGAAAGCAAGGGCTATACCTATTTCATCGATGAACATTTTATTGCCTTCGATGAAACCGACCGTCTGCCGGTAGTTTCCGTATTCTGCGATCCGTATTATTTATGGAGCGCGGAGGCAGGGATACTTCATAGCAATAATTTACAATATGACTGGGAAATAGCTGCAATGGTTGAAATGTATGAACCTGATGGTAACAATGTGATCAATCAGCTGGCAGGAATAACACTTTTTGGGCATAGCACAAGGGTATTGGCTCAAAAGTCATTTGCTGCTATTGCCCGCAGTGAATACGGCACGAATACATTCGATTATAAACTTTTTGATACCCGGCCCCATGAGCAATACAAGTCCTTTGTTATGAGAAATTCAGGTAACGATTGGTCATTAACTTATTTCAGAGATGACCTGTGCTAGGAAATAGGCAGGGGAGAGATGGATCTCGATGCGCAGGCTGCCAGACCTGCCATTATGTACTTGAACAGCGAGTTCTATGGCATCGTCAGTATTAAAGAGAAAGTAAACGAACATTACCTGGAGGCTAATCATAATGCCGATCCTGATAATATTGATATTTTACAGGACAATCAGACACTCATTTATGGTGACGCTGAAAAATACCGCGAATTCAGAGGGTTTATGGTCTACAATAACATGTCAGAGAATATTCTTTATACTGAATTGGAGAGAAAAATGGATATTGAGGAGTATTTGTATTACAAGATGACACAAATCTATCTTGCCAATATTGATATGGCATTGAACTCGAAATACTGGAGGGAGAAAGAGAAATATGGAAAATGGCGATGGATACTTTACGATACGGAAATCAGTTTCGGACAGGGTGATTACAGTTATACCGATCAGTATGGTACCCTGCCTTCGTCCAACACACTGCGGTTTGCTTCCGTAAATTACGGCGGAGGGGGATGGCCTTATCTGCGTCCTTGGTCTTCAGAGAAATTCATCTCAATTTTACGCAATGAAAGTTTCCGTAACGATTTCATTCAGACTTTTGCCGCCCATCTGAATGCCACATACAAATCGCCTCGGGTGATAAGCATTATTGACAGCATGCACAATGCAATTCAGAATGAAATACCCTATCAGATTGAACTATACGGAGGTGTGGAAGTGGCATTTAATCCCTATGGCTATCATTTTACGACGGTCGAAGAATGGGAGGCAAATGTTGAAATTATGCGGCATTTTGCCAGGTACAGGGCCGATTCCATGCGACTTTTTATAGCCGAACGTTTTGAGTTGGATGGCAGCTATAAATTAACACCGACCATGGCGGATATCGTTGCAGGGAAAATCTTCATTCAGGGCGTTGAAGTACCTATTGATTCTGCGGGTATTTATTTCAAAGCCATTCCTCTCACTGTTTCGGTTGAAGCAAATGAAGGATTCAAATTCATCAGGTGGACAGGAGTAAGCTCTCCTGATACGCTTTTGGAAGATATAACACTTACTCTTTCTGAAAATACAACACTCGAAGCCGTTTTCGAACCCGAAGACGAGTTAATGATCACCGAAATTTATTATAATCCGGATCAGGGCGATGAGTATGAATTTATTGAAATCTACAATCCAAAACATTCCACTACTATCAATCTAAGTAATTATACATTATCAGGAGCTATCAATTACACATTTCCCGGATCGAGTTTTATTGGTCCCATGCGATATTTGGTTGTTGCAGCAGATGAATCAAACTATGAAATAGGTAATATTCAGACATTCTCATGGACATCAGGGAACCTGGCAAACGATACCGACACCATTGTACTGAAAGATGACGGTGGGATGATTCTCGATTCTGTCACCTATTTTGATATAGCTCCCTGGCCACAGCTCAGTGGAGATAAGGCCATCGAACTTATTGATAATGAATTCGACAATAATCTGGGTTCCAGCTGGAGGGAAAGTTATTCTTCAGGAGGTTCGCCGGGCATTCCGGCATTTACGGATGCAATAACCTCTGTTGTTATCAACGAATTTCTGGCAAGCAATAACAATTATAATGCCGATGAATTCAATGAGTATGAAGACTGGATCGAACTGCTGAATACGGGTACTGAGAGTGTTGATATCGGCGGCATGTTTATAACTAATGATTTGGATATTCCTGCACTGTTTCAGATTCCGACAAGTTCACCAAAACTAACAACCATAGAACCCGGAGATCATCTTATTCTCTGGGCCGATGAGGATACAGAGCAGGGAGCTTTGCATATGGGATTTAAGCTTACTGCCGACGGAGGTGATATTGCACTATGTGCCAACGGAAGGACAGACTTTGAAAGTCTTTATTATACCTCGCAGGGAGAGGACGATTCGTATGGACGATATCCCAATGGAACTGACAATTGGGTGACGTTTTCAAAACCTACTCCTGCAAAAAGGAATTCTTACCCGCCGGAATTTATTTCGGAACCAATTATTACAGTTGAAAAGGGAGCTTATTATGAATATAAGATTGTCGTTTCGGATGCTGAGTCAGATGATGTAATCATCGGATTATACGAAAAACCTACTTTTTTATATTTTGTCAGTACTTCAGGCACAACAGCTACTCTCTATGGAGCGACTCCCAGTAGCGGAATTCCCAATTCTCCTGTAAAATTGTTTGTCACCGATGGGTATTCAAAGCCCAGTGTCCAGGAATTTACAATCAGTAATGAAACAATACTGGAAGTGCCTGTTGAAAGCTATGCCCTGAACCAGATGAGAACCTATCCCAACCCAACAGAGGGTTTGATCAATATCGAAGCGCAAACCGATAGCCGAATTGTACAGATAGAGATCGGTACCATTACCGGCAGAACCATCTGGTCGGAACAGGTCGTAAATACAGGAGGTTCTTTTAAACTACAAATCGACTTATCTGGCTTCGAAAACGGAATGTATTTCATCAACTTTAAAACAGATAGGGGGACGCTCACTCATAAAATTATCAAAATATAATCCGATTCTTTTCTATAAACTTCCCGGATTAATCAGCAATGAATCCCGTTGCCATCGAGCACAGGAAATTTTGTGCCGGTACAAGTGTAACAGTAGTGTTTATCCTCTTTTTCTATTGTATGCGATTGCATCACACTTTCACCACAGGAAGAACAGACCACGCTTTCCTGAATGGAAGCATAGTCAGGAATGGTAATATCAATAGTATAGCTTGTAAAAAGCTTCTCGAACGGAAGATCCAGTATCCCGAAAGCTCTGTCGAGAGCCGACTTTTTATAGGCAGCAACTAGTTCAGTATCGTGGTTCTGTTCTTCTACAACCTGCCGGTAAAGTTGCTGAAAATCCGGGAAAGCCTGCCGGATAATATCCCCCGATTCAGGCCGGGAACAGATCCTGATCCCATGGCCATCCCTTTTACTCAGGGTAAATGCGGTTTTCCCGGTATCGTTGAAAATCAAAGCGTTATTTCCGAATGAGCAGCCCGTAACAAACTGTACTCCGTCGGAAAAACAATTATTGGTTTCGGTAATGGCCAGCAGGTCTTCCATACCGTCCGAGTCGGCCTGAAGTTCATTCATGGCCTGGGTCGCTGCCATAATTCCCATGGCCAGTCCAGGACAAAAATGGCCATGCAAGGCCCCTGCCCTGAGGAGTAGAATATCCGTTTTTCGAGCCCTGATAGTATTTCTGATCTCGATCCGGGGATCAGATTTCAGTATGGCTTGATGCGCAGGATCTGAATCTGATTCGGAGGCAAACAGTGAGGTGTCACAGCATTTTATATCCAGTACCGGCGTGTTGTTAATGGCGTCCAGTCCTTCAACCAGTAGGGTATTCCCGGCATGTTTTAGTAATTTTACAGTAGTCACTCCAATAGCATTCGGCCTGCGCGGACTGCGTGAGGCAAAAACACCCCGGTGGTTATCTGAAGAAGTTTTACCGGAGAGTTCGTACCCTTCCGACGCATGAAAAAAGAAAATAATGTCGATATACCTGCATTCCCCGATATTCAGAAGTGCACCCTGCCAGGTATCATAAATTAATATCGTGTTGGGTTTTTCCTTTATTTTATTGTAATCTGCAGGTTCATCGAACTCGTTTTTGATAATACCCACAGGTTCAAACTGTATCTTTTCCATGGCCACAATGTATCGATCGGTTAGGTTTTATCGGGTTGTATTCCATTCGGAATAATAAATATATTCTCATGGTTCCGTATGATGTGTACTTTAATATCGTACAGGTTTTCGATATGCTCCTCAGTAATGGTTTCCCTGCCTCCATAGGCAAATATTTTACCTTCTTTAAGCATCATAATTTTACGGGCATAGCGTACAGCCATGTTGATGTCGTGCAGGGCAATAATAATGGTTATTCCCCTTTGAGATAATGTTTTCAGAAGCTCCATCACTTCAATCTGATGTTTTATATCGAGGTTGGCAGTAGGTTCATCGAGTAGTAACACAGAGGGTTCCTGTGCTAGTGCCCGTGCTATAAAAACCGTTTGTTGTTGTCCGCCGCTGAGTTTATTAACATCCTTCATGGCTACAGGTCCCAAATGAAGGGTCTTCAGAATGTCGGCTGTGATGACCAAATCGTTGTTGGAAGGTTTCCAGCTTATATAGGGTTTGCGTCCCAGTAACACCGTATCGAATACACTCAAACCGGACCTCTTGTTTTCACTTTGGGGAACATAGGCCATTATTTTTGCCAGCTCGCCGGGGGAGGGAAGGTGTTTATCATCGACCAGTACAGCACCTGTAAGGGGTTTAAGAATGCCGTTCATGCATTTTATCAGTGTGCTCTTACCTGATCCGTTCGGCCCGACAAGAACAACAAAATCGCCTTTTTCTACGGTACAGTTAATATTCTCAAGTACTGGTGTCCCGTTGTAGCTGAAATCAATATCGTGGATGGTAATTTTCATATTAAGTTGTTCATTATTTCCAATAGCCT
>CAZMVE010000066.1:0-17506 GCA_964569585.1 uncultured Bacteroidales bacterium
ACAATATCAGGATTAGTGGGTTTTGTTCTGGGCGATTTAATGCTTTTCAAGTCGTATACAATTATAGGCTCCCGGTTCGCCATGTTAATTATGGCCATGGTCCCTCCTATAGCAGCTCTATTCGGCTGGATAATGCTGAAAGAAAAATTGAATCTCCTCAACATTGTCGGGATGACGATTACAGTTCTTGGGATCTCAATGGCCATTCTAAGCCGGAAAGGTTCAGGTATGCGTTTTTCGCTTAAGCTTTCACCGAAAGGTGTTTTATTCGCCTTCGGAGGAGCTGTCGGACAGGCATTAGGTCTCGTACTGAGTAAAGTTGGAATGAAGAATTACGATCCTTTTGCAGCAACACAAATTAGAATCATTGCGGGAATATTTGGATTTTCCGTATTGATTACCATTTTGAAACGTTGGCCTAAGGTCGTAAAAGCTTTATTTCATTGGCCTGCCATGAAAGGTATTACAACAGGTGCATTTTTCGGTCCATTTCTGGGTGTTTCCTTTTCTTTAGTGTCAATTGTTTATACAAAGGCTGGTATTGCCTCCACCATTATGGCAATAGTCCCTGTGCTTATTATTCCACCGGCTATAATTATTTTTAAACAAAAAGTAACCTGGATCGAAGTACTTGGGGCTGTTATCAGTATTATCGGGATATCTCTTTTTTTCATTCTCTAAATTCTCAAGAATTCAGTAAATTACTTGAGTCTTATTCAATCGATGAGTTAACTTTGTCAGGTTAATATTGCAAATTATATTTTGAAAGCTTCAAAATACCCGAATTTAAAAGGAAGGAATTTCTCCGGTGAACTTGTCTTTAGCATGTCGCGCAGTAGCGGACCCGGAGGTCAACATATTAATAAGGTCAACACCTGTGTGGAACTTCGCTTTAATATCGCTGCATCAACTCTTCTGACAGAGATTGAAAAGGAGATTATTACGAAAAAGTTAAAATCTTTCCTGACATCCGAAGGAGAAATTATTATAGTATCGCAGGCTGAAAGATCACAGTTCAGAAACAAAGAAAATAGTATTGAAAAATTTAATACGCTACTGAATAAAGCACTTACAAAACGAAAAAGACGCATTCCAACCCAGGCGACAAAAGCTTCACGAAAGAAACGACTTGAAACAAAAAGAAAACAAGCTGAAAAGAAATCTCTTCGAAAAAATATTTCTGATAATTAGTTGATTATCTTTTATTAAAGAGCCCTAACTTAATACTTAAGTTAAAGACACCATTTAATCCAGTAATAATTTAAATCGTTTTTAAAACATCCCAGACAAACGCACTGACTCCCACTTCTTTGTTAACTTCGTCCAGCTTTCTCACTGTTTCCAGAAGCTGGTCTACTTTTTCATCGGGTATAATTGCAAGTGCTGCAGAGTTCATTTCAGGCCATGTATGCGTACCCATACGGGGTTCTCCGGTTTCAGTGCCTCTTCCCTGCACATTGCTCCACCAGGTATATCCCCTAATCTCAAGGCGATCGAACATATATTCAACACGTTCTGTGTTTGCCTGATTGAAAACTATAAATACTGCTTTCATATATTTTTTAATTAATACCCACTTGCATTTAAGAAGGTGCAAGTGGGTAATTATTTAGTTATCCATAAATTTAAATTTGCTGCGAACGCTCTGTTTTTTATCACGCTCACTGCGGCGTGCAACAATAGCATACATTACCGGTACAATGATCATGGTTACTATGGTTGAAAATACAAGACCTCCTATAACAGTAATGCCCATTGGCGTCCAGATTTCCGAACCTTCACCGGTACTCAATGCAAGTGGCATCATACCCAGAATAGTTGTCAGAGCTGTCATAAGAACAGGACGCAATCGTGAATGACCCGAAATGGCAATTGCTTCGTATAGTTCGTACCCGCGATCGCGCATCAGGTTTATATAATCAACGAGCACAATTCCGTTTTTCACTACAATTCCTATAAGCAGTACGGCACCCAATGCAGCAATGAGACTCAGCGTAGTATTCGTAATAAACAGGGCCAGTATGACTCCTGTAAAGGCAAATGGAATGGAGAACATGATCACAAAAGGCATGGCAAAGGATTCAAATTGCGATGCCATTACAATAAATACAAGTACAAGACTCAATACCAACAGAAGCATAATGTCCTTAAAACCTTCTACCTGATCTTCATAAGCACCTCCAACATTGATCGTGATTTCCTGAGGTATATCCAAATCAGCAAGTTCTGCATTAATATTGGTGGCCAGCTCTCCCAGTGATACTCCTATTGGCTTCACTGAAACCGATACAATACGCTGACGACGCTTATGCTCGATATTCGGAGGCGACCAGTATTCTTTAATCTCTCCCAATTCCTTCAGTTTGATTTTATTTCCTGTAGGACTCATTATTGTTAATTCTTCCAAATCGGTAATAGAGTTCCTGTAATCTTCCTCAAGACGCAATAAAATATCATATTCATCACCTTCTTCCCTATATCTTGAGGCTATGTAACCCTGCACCCGGTTACGTATAAATGTCGACACCATGGCACTATTCAGACCATGATCGGCAAGTTTTTGTCTGTCCAGTACAACCTGTAACTCAGGTTTATCCTTTTCGCGGCTTACCAATACATCCCTGGCTCCCTTTACATTGCTTAATCGATTTTTTATTTCTTCAGCGAATTTATTTGTAAGATTAAAATCGTAGCCATAAATTTCTACATTTACCGTATTATCGCTGCTTCCCATTCCTCCCGATGTAGTCACATTATAATTTACAATTTCAGCAAATCCGTCCAGTTGATTCCTGAAATCGTCAGCAATTTCAAAAACAGATCTTGATCGTTCTTCGATAGGTTTAAGACTTGAAACAATATTAATGCGATTCGAGCCTGTAGCAGTAAATAGGGAGAAAAAACCTCCCTCATCATCGGCCCCTGAAGAAACTGAAACTAATGTAATTTCAGGATACCGTTGTTCTATAACTCTTTCCAGTATATGGGCAATTTTCGAGGTTTCTTCAACCCGGAGACCTGTTTGCAGCTCAATAGAAGCACTCAGACGACTCTCATCCGATTGGGGCATAAAATCGGTTTTAACGTATTTTCCTGCAATGACCAGAGAACCTATGAATATTCCTAAAGCCAGTAGGCTTATAATGAGTTTATGATGCAATGCCCAACGAATCGATTTTTCATAGAATGTGTCAAGTTTGTTAAGTCCTCTTTCTATTGTATATTCATAGCTGAATTTGCGCATCCTCTCCTTCTTTGGATGCAACCGGAGTAATTTTGAGGCTAACATCGGTGTTAACGATATGGCTGTCATGGTTGAAGTACATACAGTAATTGTAACTATCCACCCCAACTGTTTAAACATTACACCGGTCATTCCACCAACAAGTGTCAGTGGAAAGAATACCGCTACAATCACCAGGGTTGTTATGATTACGGCCAGCCAAACTTCATTGGTCGCATAAATGGCGGCTTCGCGTGGACTGGCGCCCCTTTCAATATGCTTGGTAATATTTTCGAGTACCACAATAGCATCGTCCACTACCATCCCAATAGCAATAGATAAAGATGAAAGGGATATGACGTTGATGGAGGCCCCTGTAATATAGAGATAAATAAACGAGACTATTAAAGATATAGGAATGGTCAATACAATAATGAGCGTTGCCCGCCACCTTCCCAGAAAAAACAGTACAACCAGCACAACAAATAGCAGCGCCCACATAAGGGTTTGGGAAAGGTTGTTGATTGACCCCCGGATAAAATCCGAAGTATCGAAAATAGGTTCAATTTTGACATCAGGGGGAAGAGTTTTTTCAAGTGTGGCAAGTCTCTTTTTAACATCCTTCGCGATCCGAACTGTATTCGCACCCGATTGCTTCATTACAAACATGCGCATACCCTGTTTACCATTAATTCGCTCCTCGATGGATCTGTCTTTTAAAGTATCTCTAACTTCCGCAATATCCTTCAGATATAAGGGTTTTCCTCCATAATTGCCAACAACGAGTTGCTTCAATTGGTCGCTCTCCGTAAATTCTCCCTGAACACGCAGTTGGTAATCCATTTTTCCCATTTTAACACTGCCCGAAGGCATGTTAAGGTTTTCAGCAGTGATAGCATTGCCAATCTGTTCAAGTGTCATGTTATAGGCATCGAGCTTGTTGGGATCCATATCGACATAGATCATCCTTTTAGGCGCACCAATTGTCGAAATTGAACCGATGCCATCAACCCTGTTCAGTGGAGTGATAATTTTTTCATCAATGATTTTCTCCAGACCTGAATAACTCTCATCGGCAGTTATTGCATAGAACAGAATAGGCATCATGCTGGTGCTGAACTTAAATATCGCAGGGCGATCGCAATCTTCGGGCAGGTAATTGAATACCCTGTCAATAACATCCCTGATATCGTTCATAGCTTCATCAAGATTTGCCTCCCATTCAAATTCGAGACTGACTATCGAGAGATTATCATTCGATACTGAAGTTACCTCTTTCAGTTTGTCTACAGAATTCAATGCATCTTCAATGGGTTTTGTAATGTTGGTTTCAATATCGGCGGCATTGGCTCCGGCATAAGTTGTCATTACCGAGATATAAGGGGGAGTTATCTCGGGATATAAATCGACCGGTATCTGGACCAGGGAATAAATACCCATCACAATGACCGCTACAAAGATCATTATGGTTGTTATCGGATTGTTTACTGCACTTTTATAAATACTCATTGCAATTCGCTTTTCAATTTATTAGTCTATTGTTTAGCCTTAGTCTGTTATAACTTCAACAGGTGTTTTATTTAGCAAGCGCGACTGACCGAAAATAATCAAGTGGTCACCTTCATGCAATTCTACCGATTCAACTTCAACCAGATCATCGAAGCGTTTACCTAGTTTAACCGCAATCCTCTTGGCAATCCCATCCTTTTCAATAAAAAGAAAGCGCTCATTGGAACCCTGCATTTTTAATACGGTTAACGCAGGAACAACCAGTGCCCTGGCTTCACCAAGTTCCAGTACAACCCTGCTAAACATACCGGGTCTTAGTTTTTCATTCGGATTTGAAACCTTCATTTCAACCTGAAAGGAATGCGAAGCAGGATCAATTGTTGGATAGATTCTTAGTATATTACCTGTATATTTCTGACCCGGATAAATATCGCAGGTAATTTCAGCTTTCATACCAGTATTGACCAGTGGGAAATAGGTTTCGGGCACACTTATTATTGCTTTCAGCTGATTGATCTGCACAATAGAAACAATAGCCGCCTTCCCTGCCAATGTGTTTGGTGCTCCTGAATACATCTCACCCTCTTCGAAGTATTTTCCTGATATGATACCATCGAATGGGGCCCTTAGCTGAACATTTTCACGCAGGAAATCGACATTGGATTTGGTAATCTCATACTGGGTTTTAATTTGATCAAACTGTTGTTGAGTAATGCCGCCAACTTTCTGCAAAGTATCGAGTCTTTTATAATCTGTCTCCAGATTCTTTAACTGCAGCATACTCTGAAGCAATTGTGTCTGATCCATACTAATAAGGAGATCCCCTTTCTTAACCCTGCTCCCAACTTCTACCAGGATTTGATGGATTTTTCCAGGCGATGCTGGTACCAGATGCACTTCCTCATAAGCTTTCAGTGTCGATGAATATTCAATAGTTTTTCCAATAACCTGCGGTTGCAGTATTATAATTTTAACTTTTTCAACTTTTGATCCTATGCTTGTTGAATCGTTCTCTGCCTCCTGTTGTTCTTTTACCGGTGGTGAACACCGCAGAAATAACACCGCTAAAATAATTTGGACCGACAAAATAGTTATACGTTTCATATTTTGATTTTTATAAGTTTTCCTAAAGTGAATTCAATAGTTTTTGCAATGCCAGATGGGAATCGAAAAGATTGATAATGGCAGTAATATATTCTGATTCGGCCTGCAGGTAATTGCTGTTTGAAGTAGCCACATCGAGACTCGAAGCCACTCCCTGTTCATATTTCAATTGATAATTCTGATAGACCCTGTAGGCTACATTCACATTTTTCATTCTGTTTTCGTATTGTTCCAGGGCATTATTAAGATTGTACCTGTATTGCCTTTCCTGTAACGAAAGCTGATCGGATACCAATGCTTTATTGTTTAAAGTGGTTTCATACTGAATACGTGCCTGGCTAAGTTGCGCATTTCGCATACCGCTTGAAAATAGAGGTACATTTATATTAAGTCCTATTACATTTCTTGGAGAAAAATCCAACTCAGGTTTTAATATCTTTTCAGTATATCTGTAAAATCCTGCTATGGTAGGAAGATAATTCATCTTTTTAAGAGCAATTTGTTTCCTGGCCAGTTGTTCCTGGGTAAGCATCAGCTGATAATCAAGGTTTTCCTCAATCTGAAAAGGATTGGAAATAATAGTTCCACCATTGCAAATGGCTACCAGTCCGTTCAGTGAATCGGTAAGTTCGAGAGGTGCATCCACATCAACTCCAAGTTGCATCCTGAGAATATTAAAAGCTAATTCATTTTGCCTTTCAGCCGACTTTTTTGCATTCTCAAGCGAGTTTAACTGCACTTCAAACTGATCGATATCAAGGTTTTCGGCTATACCTACAAGCACCATAACTTTTGTTTTATCAAATATTTCACGAGTGTTTGCCAGATTTTGCTCTATGATTTGTATGGTACGTTCCGAAACTAAAACAAGCAAGTACGATTTGATAACCTGTTCTTTTACATCCTGTTCGGTTTTAAGAAAGTTAGTAAGAGTCAATTCTTTATATAGCTTCGCAGATTGCAATCCAACAATATAACTTCCGTTAAAAATTAATTGTCCTACAGTCAGATTCAGGTTGCTTGTTGGATTAAACGGAATAATGGTTGCTGGAGCACCTTCACCAAAACTCAATTCCATTTCAGCACCCATGAAATTAGAGTAGTCAATAGTGGCATCTACCTGAGGTAATCCGCTAAAGATGGTTTCATTTATTTTTTTCTGGGCTTCCAGAATGGCCAAATCGGCATTTTGGATCAGCTTATTGTACTGAATTGCATACTCAACAGCTTCATCAAGGCTCAAGCTAAGTTTCTCCTGCCCAAAGGATGCAATCCAGAAAAGAGACATAAGCCCTATTAGAATAATCTTACTTTTTCTCATATAGTATTTTTTAAATTTATTTTCATTACATAACTAATGGAAAATGCTGATCGAGCAATTCCTTCCCCTTTGTTGTTGAAATACCTCTGAAAAATGAAAGTACAATATTTTCGACAATTTCTAAGGTGTTTGTATTATCAGGGAATAACTCACTGTTATTGCATATTTTCATCATTTCATGGATAAATATATCTACAATCTCAAGATTCATCTCTTTCCGAAAAATACCTTCACTAATTCCTGTCTTCAGAATTTTGATAGATATTGAATCCTTTCCGGGATTAGTTCTTTTTATAAATTTCTTCTTTATTTCAGGATAAAGTTTGTCAATATCTTCAAAAAACAAAGGATTTAACGATGATCTTTTTTTTTCTCCATGTCGACCTATCTGAAAAAGAGCTTCAATTGTATTTTCCGATTTATCCAATATTTGTTGCAATTCAATTTGATTTATTTCTACAATTTCTTCGATACATTGCTCTAAAAGATCATTTTTATCTTTGAATATTTCATAAATTGTCCGTTTTGAAATCCCAGCATAACTAGCTATCTGATCCATTGTTACCAAACGAATGCCTGATTTTGTAAATAGGTCTATCGACCGGTTTATAATGTGCTCTCTCAATTCCATTAAGACATTGTATGAAAAGGCAAAAATAAGAAAACTAGAATAGTTTTATAAGTTTTTCTAATTATTTTCACCTTAATAAACAAAAAAATATTGTTATTTAAGGAACACTCATTGTATCAATCTCATAACTATTATGTACAGTAAAAAAGAGGCAAAAGAAATACGACTGAAATTCTGGAATCAGTTTAAAAAATGGTCGGGATCGTTAAGATCAAAAAAAGGTAAAAAAGGACGATGGCTTATGAATGCCACCGGTATCAAGCAGGTCAAATTGAAGTTTCATTTTGATGAACATATAGCTATGACCGGTATTGAAATCAGTACCCGTAATTCAGAAAAGCGATTTGAATTGTGGGAAAAATTTGAAAGCCTGAAGAAAATACTTGAAGAACGAACCGACTTTCCGGTTCAATGGGAAAAGGAATTTATGCTGGATACTCAAAAAACAGTATCCATGATTTATTCCCGGTTGAATGATGTAAATATATACAATAGAGATGATTGGAAAAAAGTGAATAGCTTTTTCTACAATAAAATGTCTCTCTTCGAAGATTTTTTCCTCGAATACTGCGATTACATCAAATATCAGTAAGCAGTTCCAAACCGGAACCGGATGAATTAAGCCCTATACAATATCAATAATATAGCCATCTTCTGAAAGATTCTCAGCTACTTTTTCAGCATAACTTTTATCAAAGTATACTTTTGGCTTATGTTTGGCAAATACAGGATATCTGCCAACCGAATCCTCAGAATTGAGATAGTTATAACCAACCAGATATAGTTCCGTGTCTTTAAGAAGAATTCTGAAAACAGGCCTATGTTTACATAGCTCTATTACCTCCTGAATCTCAAAACGCGTAATGTCTGGTTCATGCTTTAGTTTAACCGTCTTAACTATTTCATCACTAAAAGGCTCCTTCGTGAAATGCAGATCGAAGTTCTTTACATAACACGACAGTACAACTGATTCATCCATAATAACCGCTGGTTTCTGTTCATCACCAACTAACCGGATATTAACTCCGTTTCTGGAGAAGAGACTTTTTAGACGTTTATTACGCCTGGCCACCATCTCCTCCAGACTCTCATTTTTTCTCATCATTTCACTCAATCGATATACATTAATGAATAGAAGTTATAAATAAGAAGTAGAATTTTAAACAGGTAGCATTATCGACAAATATAAATAAAATTATTACATAGCCTAATGGTAATTGTCATTCTTTAAATTTTGATTCTCCATTGAATTTAGATTACTTTCTGAGTGAGAAATAATTAAGGACTTGAATAGAATAACTCCACAATTTCAGTTAGTAAAATGCGATAATTTAAACGAATTAATTTGTATTCTATTTGGATATTAAAGAATAATAATTACATTTACACCTCCTACCTTATATCAGTCACACGCGCTAACGGTCTCTGGCTCTGCATGTAAATGCAGAGCTTTTTTCTTATAGATTGTTAACTAATTTGTCTTCGGAAATATGTTTCATCAGTATAACAGATGTAATTTTATAACGTTATGTATGCAATTATTGACGTTGAAACTACTGGTGGTAGTCCTGTTGCAGAAAAAATAACAGAAATAGCAATTTTTCTGCATGACGGTAAAAAACTGATTAATGAATTTACAACACTTATTAATCCGGAAAAGAAAATTCCCTATTATATAACTGCACTTACAGGCATATCAAATGCTATGGTAGCTGATTCCCCAAAGTTTTATGAAGTTGCCAGACAAATTATCGAGCTTACTGAAAATGCTGTATTCGTTGCTCATAACGCTTCCTTCGACTATCAGTTTATCAGGAATGAATATAAAAGACTTGGTTACGATTTTATGCGAGACAAACTTTGTACAGTCCAGTTAAGCAGAAGACTTATTCCCGGACTGGCTTCCTATAGTCTGGGTAATATTTGCAAGCATCTCAGCATCCAGATTCACGATCGCCATCGTGCAAGTGGTGATGCCTATGCAACTGTCAAGCTTTTTGAGTACCTTCTTCAAGTCAGCAAGAATCAGAACCAGTTAGTCAGTAACCTGCCCGGTTTGAACAGGAAAGACCTTCATCCGAATTTACAACCTGAAATACTCAGCAATCTCCCAGAAGAGACTGGAACTTACTATTTTTTTAACGAAAGGAAAGAAATTATTTACATTGGTAAAAGCAAGAATATCCGGTCACGGGTACTTAGCCATTTCAGAAACTATAGCTCTAAAAAAGCTATTGAATTGATGAATTCAATTGCAGAGATCGACTTTGAACTTACAGGAAGTGAATTAATTGCCTTGCTTAAAGAATCGTATGAAATCAAACAAAATAAACCCATTTATAGTCGTGCACAACGGCGTGCCATCTCAAGTTATGGTCTCTATACTTATTATGATAATAAGGGTTACCTTAGATTTATTATCGATAAAATTAATTCACAGGCTGAAAACCCGCTTCGAACATTTTCTAACCTTCGTGCAGGAAAAAGTTATCTGAATCATAGAGCTGATGAATACGAATTATGTTTGAAATTATGTGGCCTTTATCCTGCCACGGGAGCTTGTTTTAATTATGAGATAGCTCAATGTAAAGGTGCGTGTTTAGAAAAGGAATTACCATCTACTTATAATGAGCGTGCCTTACGGATTATTCATGAGAATGATATTCTTCAGGATAATTTTTTCCTAATTGAATCCGGAAGGACCAACGGAGAGATTGCAATTGTGCAAATACAATGTGGTAAATACATTGGTTATGGCTATGCCGATGCTTCCTGTATAAATGGGAATAGTGGATTACTGGCTGATTGCGTGCAAGCTTTCGATGATAATCGTGATGTTCAGCAGATATTACGAACCTATATTCAATCGGGTAAAAAGTGTCAAATCTTTCCTTACACTAAATTGTGCTAATCCTGAGTTATTCACAAATTTCAGTTTATAATTCAAAAAAAAAATTCTGGCTAATCACTGATTCATTCTTAATTTTACCGCCAGATTGATAACCTTCCAAATATAACATATATGATTCTTTTTTTCAGGGGCCGCTCTAATAACGTTTTCGCTGTTCAAACAGATAAAAAGCCTGAACTGGTGGATATTGACAAGCTGGAATGGCTTTTTTCCGAAGCAAGACTGCTTGATTCTGAAACTGTGACTGCTACTTTCATTGGTCCGCGAAAAGAAATGATAACCCCCTGGAGTACAAATGCCGTTGAAATAACACAAAACATGGGCATTAAGGGTATTCAACGAATTGAGGAATTTATTGAAGCCACCCGGAAGGAACCCGATCACGATCCTATGCTGGCAAATATTTATCAAGATCTTAACCAGGAAATTTTTGCCATCAATATTAAACCCGATCCCATTTTATATATCGACGATATTCAGGCTTACAACCTGAAAGAAGGCATGGCTCTTAGTTCTGATGAAGTTAGGTATCTTGAAGAACTGGTAAAAAGACTTGGCCGAAAATTGACTGACAGTGAGATTTTTGGATTTTCACAAGTTAATTCTGAGCATTGCAGACATAAAATATTCAACGGAACATTTATCATTGACGATAAAAAGCAGGATTTATCTCTTTTCCAACTAATTAAATTAACAACTCAATCCAATCCCAATACAGTTGTTTCTGCTTATAAGGATAACTGTGCCTTTCTGGCAGGGCCGGTAATTGAACAATTTGCTCCCAAAACGCAGGATAAGTCTGATTTCTTCGAAGTAAATGATATAGAATCCATTTTATCTCTTAAAGCTGAAACACATAATTTTCCTACAACGGTGGAGCCTTTCAACGGTGCAGCAACGGGTACCGGAGGCGAAATCCGCGATCGGCTGGCTGGAGGAAAAGGGGCTCTGCCTCTGGCAGGAACTGCGGTATATATTACATCCTATTCAAGACTTGAGCCTGATCGAAACTATGAAAAAAACATTCGTGAAAGAAAATGGCTTTATCAGACCCCTTCACAAATATTGATCAAAGCCTCAAACGGAGCCAGTGATTTTGGGAATAAATTCGGACAACCGCTTATTTGTGGCAGCGTACTTACATTTGAACATGTCGAAAAGAATCGTATTTACGGTTACGATAAGGTTATAATGTTGGCAGGTGGTATCGGATTCGGAAATAAAAAGGACACGGATAAAAATATACCTGCTAAAGGCGATAAAATTGTGCTCTTAGGCGGCGATAATTATCGCATTGGCATGGGAGGCGGTGCTGTTTCATCGGTAGCAACAGGAGAGTATGACAATGCCATTGAATTGAATGCTGTTCAGCGTTCGAATCCTGAAATGCAAAAGCGTGTGTATAATGCCATTCGGGCAATGGCTGAATCGGATGAGAATCCTATTGTCTCCATCCACGATCATGGAGCCGGTGGCCATTTAAATTGTCTCTCCGAGCTAGTGGAAAAAACAGGAGGTAAAATTACTATGTCATCACTTCCAGTAGGTGACCCTACCCTCTCGGCTAAAGAAATTGCCGGTAATGAATCGCAGGAACGCATGGGTCTCATGCTCAAACTAAAGGACATTGAACAAATGAAGCGAATAGCTGAAAGAGAAAGAGCACCTATGTATGTTATTGGAGAAGCTACCGGAGATCATCAGTTTATTTTTGAAGACAAAGAGGGGAACAAACCCATCAATATTTTACTGGAAGATATGTTCGGCAATCCTCCGAAAACTATTATGAATGATGAATCGATCAGGGTGGATTTCCAAAAGCTTGATTATCAAACTGAAAAACTTCATGAATACCTGCAAGAGGTCCTTCAGCTTGAATCGGTTGCATGTAAAGACTGGCTTACCAATAAAGTCGACAGGTCGGTTACTGGCAGAATTGCCAAACAACAGACTGCCGGTTCAGTTCAACTGCCATTAAATAATGTAGGAGTAACTGCACTCGATTATACCAGCTATAAAGGTCTGGCTGCATCTATCGGGCATGCCCCTGCAGCAGGCTTGATTGACGCTAAGGCCGGATCGTTATTATCGGTGGCTGAAGCGCTGACCAACATGGTTTGGGCTCCTCTGAAGAACGGAATTAAATCTATTTCACTAAGTGCAAACTGGATGTGGCCCTGCAGAAATCCCGGGGAAGATGCACGTTTATACGAAGCGGTTAAAGCCATCAGTGATTTCACCATTTCTCTGGGTATAAATATTCCAACAGGTAAAGATTCACTTTCCATGACACAAAAATATCCTGATGGAACCACCGTTCTGGCTCCGGGAACTGTTATTATTTCTGCCGCAGCAGAAGTAACGGATATAAGGAAGGTAATCGAACCTGTTCTTCAGCCCGTTAAAGATAGTAAGTTGCTCTACATTCCTTTTACTGATTCTTCTTTCGATCTGGGTGGAAGCAGCTTCGCACAAACTCAAAACCGGTTGGGTAATCAGACGCCAACTGTTGCCGATGCAAATAAATTTACCCGGATATTTGAACTTCTTCAGGAATTGATTCGTGAAGGTGTCGTCCTTTCTGGCCACGATATTTCAGCAGGCGGACTCATTACCTCTCTGCTTGAAATGTGCTTTGGAAGAAACGATACAGGACTTGAAGTTGATGTTTCTATACTCTCCGATGAAGATCCGGTAAAAAAATTATTCAGTGAGAAACCTGCGGTAGTTATTCAGATCGAAAATACAATGGCAGAATTGATTATTGATCGATTTGAAAAGCTGGATCTGCAGGCCTATCTGCTTGGAAAAGTTAATGTTGACAGAAAATTTCAAATTACGAATAATACTAGTAAATTTGATTTTCATATCAATTCGCTACGAGATACCTGGTACCATACCTCTTTTCTATTGGATAGTAAACAGACTATCAATAATTTAGCCCATGATAGATACAAAAATTACAGCCATCAGGAGTTGAATTTCTCCTTCCCCTGTCATTTTGCAGGAACACTGGATATTTTTCATATTTCATATAAGCGAAGAACTCCTACTGGTATTAAATCAGCTATCATTCGTGAGAAGGGTGTCAACGGCGATCGTGAAATGGCTTACAGTCTATACCTGGCAGGATTTGACGTGAAGGACGTGCATATGACTGACCTTATTACGGGCCGAGAAACACTGGAAGACATTAACATGATTGTTTTTGTAGGTGGATTTTCAAACAGCGATGTTCTGGGAAGTGCAAAAGGCTGGGCCGGAGCTTTCCTGTACAATAAAAAAGCAAAGGATACATTGGATAAATTTTATGCCCGGCCCGATACCCTGAGTTTAGGAGTGTGCAACGGATGTCAGTTAATGATGGAACTCGGGCTTATTTTTAAGGACGATAAGCAAAAAACCTTTATGAGTTTCAATGAATCGCATAAGTTTGAATCGGCATTTTTAAGTGTTGATATTCCCAACAATCATTCCGTTATGTTAAATACCATGGCCGGATCGCGACTGGGAATTTGGGTGGCACATGGAGAGGGCAAAATCAATCTGCCCCTTTCTGCAGAAAATTATCATATCCCTGTAAAATATACCAACAAAGAGTATCCGGGAAATCCGAACGGATCGGATTATGCCACTGCTGGCTTATGTTCTGACGACGGTCGTCATCTGGCTATGATGCCTCACCTGGAACGCTCCATCCTTCCCTGGCAATGGGCATACTATCCATCGGACCGGAAATCGGATATTGTCTCTCCCTGGATAGAAGCTTTTGTGAATGCCCGAAAATGGATTGAAAAATCTAAATCGTAAGGCTTCGGATTATTCATAGTATTTTATTTCTCTACCATCTCACCTAACATATATTCCGGCGTTGGAAGTAAAGCCTGAAGCATCCTCGGGTTTCAGGTTTTCAAATACTTCAACCCTAACTTTCCGATCCTCAAGCATCTCGACCAGCATAGTACAATCATAAGTATAAGCATTAAGAGCATATTTAACAATGCCTGAAGATGTAGTTATAGTTGTCGGATCGGATGCATTACCTATCACATGATAGGCAAATGGAGCTGCTTGTAACGTTCCCCCACATGAAATCATAATAGTTGATGCATTGTACATGTCATAAATAAATGCCAGCTGATTAGCTCCATATATGTAACTCGAAGCCTCCCATGTTAGCGGTGTGCCATCCAGGAACCAGTTTCCTGCTAAGGTTCCATCTACGTCAAAATTCACCTTCCCTCCTTTTGGCTCTCCTACTCTGAGATTTTTCATTTCCAGTATTTCTCTTATCGAATCGGTGAAGTATTTATAGGGATCTTCATAATATAAATAGAATTCATGATAACGCTCAGGACTAATAAAATTATTTTCGGTACCATAATTGACTACGCCAATATCAAATGCTCCTAGATAGGTCCTGGCATAACCTATGGTATCTCCTGCTTGGAGTATTGCTCCATCTTCTATTTGAGCAAAGACATTACAAATATGATCAAGATAAAACAAATACTGGTTAGTGTATTCAAATTCGATACGATAATCATCGGACCATTCATTATAGTATATCGATCGTATTTCCCCTTTCGCCATACAAAGCACAGGTATAAGTTCATCACCCTGAAGATAGAAACCAATATGGTTTGAAGGGAACGTATGCCCTGGTGGATTTATATTGCCGAGAGGTGAAGCCTCTAATATAGCTGCCGTATCAACCGGACATATCCTGAAAATTAATTCACTACCAGCTGGATTTACATCCTTATCTTTCTTGCAACAAGTCAGAAAAACAGTGATCCCTATCGCTACAAGTAGCAAATATTTCATATTGATAATTATTAAATGCTATCCTAAAATTCTATTAATGATCTAAATATACATATTGAATAATTTTTATCTCCATCATTATAATATAAAATTTTGACAAATCGACATAAAATAATAATATTGTTAGCAACAACAAGCAGCTGTATCTTATGATCGACCAGGAGGAAAAGCGAGTTATTATCCGACTTAAAGAAGGTGATAGTTTAGCTTTTGAAAGACTATTCAGAAAATATAATCAGAAGCTGTTTAATTTTTGTTTCCGTTTGCTCCGGTCAAAACAAGAGGCAGAAGGCATAGTACAACATACATTTTTGAAAATCTGGGAAAACCATAATTCCCTCGATGAGAATCATTCTTTCGGTTCCTACCTTTTCAAAATTGCACAGAATAAAGTTTTCAATGAATTTCGTTCGAAACTTAACTACCGGTACTACAGAGAATACCTGATGGAATATGCCGAAACCCTTGAAAATAATGTTGAGAAGGAATTGAATTATTCTGAACTTGAAAATACAATTAACAATCTTACTGCACAACTCCCGGAAAGAAGAAGACAAATTTTCCTGTTAAGTCGTAACGAGGGTCTCACATACAGAGAAATAGGAGAAAAATTGAATATCAGCGAGAATACTGTTGATACCCAGATACGTAAAACTCTCGATTATTTCAGGAGATATTTACGTGAACAATTTGATAGAATCCCTACCACAGTATCCTGATTCAATTACATTAGTTTTCTTTTTTTTAAGCAGCCTTCACGGAATAAGATCCTAAAAGTGTATTACTATATAGTAATGCCTGAATACTATTGATACTTTAATCATTAAACAGATTTACTGCTTTGACAACAAAACGCAATATAAAAGACCTGTTGGATAAATTTTCGCATGATAATATAACCCGCGAAGAACTCGATTTTCTTTATTATTCGATCAATCATGATCTTCATTCCGACGATGTAAAAGCGTGGCTTTACCGGATTTGGGATGAAGCTTCCGAAAAAAGTAATAAAATAAAATCGAGTGAATTATTTCAGTCAATAACCGCAAAAATCAGCGACCCCTCCTTCGCCATTAACCAAAATACAGGGTTAAAGACAAAGAAAGTTTTACTCTATGTAACAAGTTATGCTGCTGTACTGATTATCGGCTTTTTCATTTCCTTATTTATCCGGAATACCTTTTTGCAACTTGATACCCCAAAGGATGTATCATTTAATGAAATACATATCCCATTAGGTTCAAAATCAAAAATTTTACTATCAGATGGAACTCAGGTATGGCTCAATGCAGGAAGTACCTTAAAATATCCCGGGCGGTTTAAAGAAAACAGCAGGGACATTTATCTTGAAGGCGAAGCTTATTTTGATGTTACACACGATGAGAATCGTCCCTTTTATGTAAATACTTCTGAATTGCACATAAAGGTACTTGGGACACAATTCAATGTAAAATCATACCCCGAAGAAAGTTTTGTTGAGGCAACCCTTATCTCGGGATCCATCGAAATTGAAGCAAGGGAATCAAATCATAGACAGAGAAAACAACTACGGTTGGTACCAAATCAGAAGGCCACTTTCTCAAAATCCACCAATCAACTCACTCTTCAAAACATTGATGATCCTGATATACAGAAACCTATGCCAGTTGGCAAAATTGAAATTGAAAATCAGATCAATACAGAAATTATTACCTCATGGAAAGATAACAAACTGTTATTCAGTCGTGAACGATTTGAAGAACTTGCCGCACGGCTTGAAAGGTGGTATGATGTACAAATTATACTGGAAGATGAAAACGTAAAGGAATACCGTTATACGGGAACTTTCGAAAAGGAAACTCTTGAACAGGCACTTGCTGCATTAAAAATTGCCTCTGATTTTGAATATACCATTGATAAAAATACCATAATCATTTACTCAAAAAATTAAAATATTATTTCTTAAAAATGAAAAAACTGTATCGATATAATACTACATAT
>CAZMVE010000067.1:0-17067 GCA_964569585.1 uncultured Bacteroidales bacterium
TAAAATAATATTAAAAATCAGGATTGAATGGAATAATATGGATGCCGGCTAATTATAAAATTCGACCTCCTAATACATTAACTGATTAGGATAAGGAAAGAGTTTGTACTTCTTGTAATCTTCTTCGATGGTATAAAAATAGTAGATCAGCGAAATCTCGTGCGCTCCTTTGAGATTGGTGAGAGTTCTGTTTACCATTACGTCATAGGAATAGGCCACCGAAAAGATCTCGTTTCTATAGCCGGCCATCAGGTTAAATGAAGAAATACCTTCTGATAGGTATTGATTGAAAATAGAGTTATACCTGTATTGAATACCCCAGAAAACCGGTCGTGTAAAAGCATTTACACCCAGGCTGAAGACCTGGAAATTACCATTCTTATAAAACAACGCTACTGGTCCGATACTTGAATAAGGTTCTATTTCGCCATATCGTGTAAACATTCGCTTCGCCTTTTTTCCTTTATCAATAGGGAATAGATATCCTATATTGGTTAAAAACAATACAGGCGTCCGGTTTTCGCTACCTGCAAATTCCACAGCCGGACGATTGATATTATCAAAAGCCATGGAAAACCATCCCTGTTCGTAATATAATGCCACACCAGAGGAGAATCCGGCATAAGTAGCCTTTTCATTAAGGGAAGGTTCTAAAGTAGGATTGCCGGTGTAGCCGAAACGATCGTATTGATCGGGGAATTTATATGAGTTGGCGTGAGTATTAATGGTATTCAGTGAAATTCCCAGGCCGCCTTTAATCCATATTTTATGAAATACCAAAAAAGTATGCGAATAATTCGTTTTTACCTGAGTTTCGCTAAAAACCGATGTGCGCCGGTTAACATGTACGCCTATCCCCGACCGGTGATTTTGAACCTTATAATCGAACGATAAGAGAATATTATTTACCAATACATTTGAAACAGTGGGTTGTAGTCTCTCCACCAGCTGCATTTGAATGAAGCGTGTATCGCCGGCCATAGCCGGATTATAAAGGGTATTTGCAGAGAAATAGTGTGTAAGTATATTTTCCTGACCGGATAACAAAGCAGAAATATGTAAAATCAAAAAACCAGCGAAAATATTTCTTACTGAAAATGAACACATGGGCTAACGTATTATTGTAACAACTCCTGATTTCTTTTGTGGCATTCCATCCCGGCCCTTAAAGGTGACATACCATTGATAACTACCACTTGGAACATCATTCCCATCTCTTGTGCCATCCCAGGGAGTATCCTCCTCATTCGCGTGATATAGTAAAATACCACTCGGTGAATAAATGAACAATTCTAACTCATCGTATATACCAAATATCTCAAGATAGTCGTTTATCCCATCATGGTTAGGTGTAAATGCTTCAGGGACATGAACATCCCAAAAACAATTATTTTTAACAACTACCGTTCCGGTATCGGAGCAATTATAAAAATTGGACTTTATAAATATGTAGGTACCTGCATTAAAAATTTCAACAGATGATCCTGTAACTCCTAGTTCAGGCCAGGTGACAATTTCATCAGGCTCTGCAGGAATTTCAATGGTAAGTGATTCTTCCAGCTCGAAACAAAGGGTCGTATCAATCAATTCTATAGCAAATGGCTTGTCATAAACTATTACACTGAGGCTTGACCACTGACTGGCACACTGGCTAGTGCTATCAACCAATCTGAGATGCACCTCGTATGTTCCCGATTCGATCCATGTTACTTTAATAAACGATCCCTCGTTATTTATTCCCTCAATATAGTCAGCTCCTTCTGAAATAATCCATTCGGCAGATAAATCAGTCGGATCTGTTGAATAAACAGTAGAATCATATTCACAGAAATTCGTTTCTCCATAAATGTTAGGTACTGAACTATTAATAAACTCATACCTTGCAGTTACTGCAATATCAACCTTACAATTTGCATCGGATAAATTCAGGGTTTCAATAACTATGGATTGATCAACAGGAAAAGAATAAATGAATCCTTCAAGATAAAGCGTATACGGTCTCCCGTTTATCATGTAATTTAAAACAAATTGTGGTTCACCCTCAAAGTGAGCAACAAGAGGTGAAATATCTTCATTGTTGCAACCCACTCCTCCTCCTGTGAAATATATATTGGGAGATGATTCAGTAACTACAATGGAGTCATCTTCGACTGGTATCGGTAAAGGCGTAACAGCATCTTTATAGCTTACAATAGTATATACGCCAGGTTCATATAAATCGAATGTGAAACTATTTTCAGTTGATGAAACCTCAAAAGGCTCTCCTTCAAAGAGATATCTTAAAGCTACAGGTTCAGTACCCGTTATCTCAACTGCAACTGTGGCTACACCATCGCCACATATGGAAAATTCGTGCTGTGGTATAATTAATTCCGGCTGGCTATAGGCATTAAATATTATCCCATTAAAACAAAAAAGAGCTATGAAAATGTATAGAGTCGAATATCGTATCATTTATTTGTTTGAAAGCAAAAATGCCGGGCAATTGAACAATATCTACCCAACAATTAAAATTAAGTTAAATTATTTACCTGAAATATATATTTTAAAATTGATAACGATTTGATAATGATTATATTTCATATCGATTTACCTATCTGTTTTGTTGATTTATAAAATTTCGCTACAATATTAATTAAATAAATCCTACAAAAACATTTTCTTCGTAGATGAGTTTATGTAAACAGGTAAGCAAATGAAAATTTATACTAAAAAAGGCGACAAGGGCTCTACTTCGCTCATCGGAGGGAAGCGGGTAACTAAAAATCATCAGCGTATCGAAGCCTACGGTAGCGTTGATGAGCTTATTGCGTTTATAGGTGTGGTGCGTGACTATGTTGGAAAAAAAGAAATTATCGATGATCTGATACACATACAGGACCAACTTATGGTTTGTGCTGCTATTCTGGCTGACGATAGTGGCAATAGCGATGCCAGTTTCATGAAACTTTCTGATGAAGCTGTCGTATGGTTAGAAAACAAAATAGACGAAATGGATGCTAAACTGCTCCCATTAAAAAAATTCTTGCTTCCCGGAGGGCATCCGGCTGTTTCATTTGCACACGTTGCACGCACTGTTTGCCGGAGAGCTGAACGATGTATTGTCACTTTATCGGAGTCAGTATCTGTACCGGAGATTATCTCTCGCTATTTAAACCGCTTATCCGATTATCTCTTTGTCTTGTCACGCTTTATTTCACATGAATTAAAGGCTTCAGAAATAAGATGGCAACCAAGGTTGTATTAGTAATTTAAATTTTTAAATTTGCAGCACTTTTTAATAATATAAATTCTCAGATTTATGTATTGGACACTAGAGTTAGCCTCGAAATTAGAGGATGCGCCCTGGCCAGCTACAAAAGATGAGCTTATTGATTTTGCAATTCGATCAGGTGCTCCGCTCGAGGTTATTGAAAATCTGCAGGAGATCGAAGACGAAGGTGAAATTTATGAAAGTATCGAAGATATTTGGCCCGATTATCCGAGTAAGGATGACTTTTTCTTTAATGAAGATGAATATTAAGATAGAAGGGACACAAAGTCCCTTTCTCATTTTCTGAAAATATCTTCTTTGTCCTGCGGTCTTAACTCGTCCATCCATTTGAATCCTTTCAGCAGAAGTTCATTTAATGGTGCATTTTCAAGCGGATATAGGATAGCATCCGGTTTATTAAGAAAACTTATGAAATTTATATCACCATCTTTGAAGTGCAATATCAAATTGGAACACTCCGCTTTATTTGCACCGATTATTTTCTCTTTATCCTTCGGATAGTATACTGTTTGTCCATTTCCACTTACATCAATCCGGTATAATTCGCTGTTCCTGAAATGGCATACCATATTTTTCCCTTTAATCTGATTGTATTTTGTTGTATCCTCAATACTTACAATAAATGAGGAACGGTACAGATACATTGTTTTTGGTTGGCGGTTTTCCGTTTGAATCTCAATGAATTCAGCTGCAATTTGGTTTTCATCAAACCAGAGTACCGGCTCATAATATAAACGGATAACCGAATCGGCTAGGGAATAAGCCATTGAATCACATTTACCCTGCATATCGCTTTTATACATTCTGACTCCATAATAAGCTTTTATATACTTGGTTCCTGATGTATCAATTTCCGAAAGCAATGTGTCGGCATGTAAAAACAAAGTGTCATTTGTTGAAGATACCTGTAAAAAAATTGCTTTCTCGGTTATTCGGGCATACTCCGTAGTTTCGTAATATATTCCTTTCTCACCTCTCAGAATTATATTCTGATCCGTATCCACTATTTCGACATTTTTAATAGCCCTTCCAAAACCAGTAAGTTTTTCGTAATACAAACTATCACCACGTACAGTTTGTTTTGTATTACGAACAAGAGCATTCTGATTCAACTGTGAAACATCAGTTTCTGTATTATGCCAGCCTCTTTCGCAATATATATAACTGCTGTCACTGATGATTTCTGTAGGCCCTAAAAAGTAGGCGATCTTAGTCTCCGTATT
The DNA here is from genome assembly GCA_964569585.1 of uncultured Bacteroidales bacterium. Taxonomy (GTDB): domain Bacteria; phylum Bacteroidota; class Bacteroidia; order Bacteroidales; family UBA10428; genus UBA10428. The sequence continues at coordinate 4,498 of CAZMVE010000067.1, forward strand.
GTACTTCATCCGGTCGGAATATATAGTATAATCGGGATTTATTACTACAACGCTATCCTGAAAATCGAATACATCAGCTCTTGTGAAGTACTGTCCAATATCACTTTCCAGTCGATTTTCCAGGTTTATTATAACCGCATGTTCGGTATAGTAACCTATGCCGTCTGAAATATTATAGTCTAAAGATTCCGTTGTAAGAGTAGTTTCACCATTTATAAGTTTCACATTCTCTCTTACTTTGGCAATTTTAGTATTTCCATCGTAATAGAGAAAATCGCCATACAAGTGTACTGTATCACCCTGATTAATGTAAATGTTGCTGAAAGCATCGAGTGAGTTTCTATTCGAATAAAAGTAAGCGCTATCGCAATACATTATTGTCCCCTCATGCACGAATACAACATTGCTAATAAGTCGTTTGGTATCTTTACCCAGAATTGCATCTACTTCAGTGATAGCAGCAGAAAATTGAATTTGTGCTTCTTTTTGGGCATGAATGGGAACAAAAAAAAATGATGAAAGTATTATAAGAGCATGAACTACCCTCAATTTCTCTGAGCAGAAACTATTATTTTTAAAAATCGGTTTTACTGCCATCCCTTTAATCGGAAACTACAATCGCAATAGGGTTCACTTATTCTGATATAGGTAGTTTCTATCTTTTCCTCAATCCATTCATCGACAATTTCATTTTGTCTCTGCTGCGAAGTCATTTGCTTAAGCAATTCATAATCCTGTTTGAGGTTCGCCTTATGAGGTTCTGTTTTCGATTTCAGACGTATTACTTTGTAAACCAGATTTCCTTTATCATCGGCAGATTCATAACTTTCAGAAATCTCTCCTACTTTCAGATCACGGATGATATAATATTCTTTGGTTTCAAACTGATCCAATTCAAAACGTGTATTGCCCGTGTACGGATTAACCAATAAACCACCGTTTATTCTTGAATCTTCATCGTGCGAAAACCGCATAGCAGCCTGCTCAAATGTTAACGAATCCAGACGCACCAATGTAATAATGCTATCCATTTTATGAACAGCCGCTTCTTTTTCTTCAAAAGAAATTTTAGGTTTCATCAGTATATGCCGTGTGTGAACACGATCCTCATTACGCTCGATCAGTTGAATAATATGATAACCAAAGGATGATTCAACAATTTTCGATACCTGTCCTTCTTTCAGTGTAAACGCAGTTTTTGAATACGCCGGGTCCAGCTCAGCCTTTGTAGACCAACCAATGTCACCACCACGCGAAGCAGAAGGGCCTTCGGAATAAAGAACTGCCAGGGTGGCAAAGTTATCTCCCTTTACAATGCGTTGACGGAGCTCGAGAAGCTTTTCCCTCACTTCAAATTTTGCTTCGTCGTTAGTTGCAGGATAAATCAAAATCTGGTTGATTTCCACTTCGGCATCAATAAAAGGTATACTATCATCAGGTAGCTTATGATAAAAGGCTCGTACCTCAGAAGGTGTAATGGCTATGCCCGATGTAATTTCCTGGCGCATCATCTGCATCAGTATCTGATCGCGTACCGCATCACGCATATCCTCTTTTATTTCAATTATCGACTTCCCAAAATATTCAACAAGTCTTTCCTCTGTCCCTATCTGGCTTACGAAGTAATTTATACGATCGTTAAGTTCCATTTCAACCTGTCCCTCCTCAACAACCAAACTATCAATAGATGCCTGGTTAACCAGAAGTTTCTGCGCCAATAAATCTTCGAATAGCTGGCATTTTGTCGGCATCGGCTTCACCCCCTGAGCCATCAGTTGAAGGTATTGATCTTCAACTTCGGAATATAAAATCTGATTCTTGCCAACAACACCTGCAATTTTATCAATTACATAGGGTTGACAATATGCGGTAACCGTAAGTGTGGTTAAAACAATGAGATTAAATGTTTTATGTAAAAATTTCACTGGTTTTGAATTAGTTGTAAAAATCTTATTTATATGAGTCTACGATCAATAAATAACGAAATTCCCCCGGTTAAGGGCATCGTTGTATATATTTGCTTCCAATTCCTGAATAAGCTGAATTTTTCTTTTATTCAAAAGGATACTCCCGATATCTTCCCGGACCAATTCCAGCGGTGTTACAGAGCCCTCCAGACGAAAGTCGCTGATCTTTAAAAAATAATAGTAGGTTGAATCTTTTATTTCATAGTTTTTACGATATCGCAGGATATTCTCCGGACGTGTGTAAATTGGAGGCATATCTTTAAGAATATCGGTGAAGTATTTCCAGTTTTCCTCGAAGTAATTAAATTTTGTAGCATTAGTATAACAATACTCTTCCATTTGCCGGATATGATCAGGATTATTGGAGCGATACCATGAACGGATTTTATAGATTTCGGGGGCAGAGCGTGGTACCTGGATAAATATTCCCTTTATCAGATTATTGTTCAGGATGAAATTAGATGAATAACTATTATAATAATCCTCAATATTCTTTTCCTTAATAATAGTATCAAGCTTTTCACTAATAAAACTCTGCTCGTACTTAAAGATCAGTAATGAAGTTCGATAATCTTCGATCTGTCTCGCTACATTTTTCTCATCGGGTTCAAGATGCTGCTCTGCCTGGAATAATAGCAATTGATTCCTTATCCATTTTTCGACATGATTCTTTACAATAAGAATACTGTCTTCTGTTGAAAGGCCTGAAGGTATAATATCCTGAAGCTGGGATAAGAATAAATACCTGTCATAAACCTTGGCTACCGGGACTTCGCTAACTTTTTTACCTGAATCTAAACATCCGGTTAATAAAAATACAAGAAGAAAAATTATTTTATATTTCACAATGTGTGTATAAAACATTTCAGTTGCCTGAACCTGATTCTTCTTCCTTTTTAATTTCATTGAATACTTCTTCATTTATTTCAATAGTGTGTTTAGCCCTCAAATCTTCTATCCATAATTGTTCGAGATAGGTTTGATAGTCGGCTGTATAAAGTCCCCTTGCATCATTCAGTACTTTTGTCTGTGGAGGTAAAATTGCATCAACAAAGTATAAAATGATGTTATTCTTATCGCGTGAAACAAGATTTGCTTTAGTTTTCCAGGGAATAGAATCAGCAATAGCATTATCGCCTTTCTCATACTTCAGCTCAAAAAAGCTAACACAAGGTAGGGTATCCTGGGGGCAGATAAGCTTTGAAACATCCTGAGCCGTTAATCCTTTCTTTTTCCTCGACTTAGCAACTTTAATCAGTTTTGCAGTAAGCGTACTGTCTTTATAGCTGTATTTTGTCATCAGAACACGGGATTCCCACTGATACTTTTCCGGTAGCTCATTATAAAACTTTTGAAGTCCAATGCTATCTTCCACTGCTTTCCGCCAAACCATGTCTTCGGTAAGATTAAACAGTAGTATACCATCGTGGTACTCTTCTAATAAATACCTATAATCACTGTATTTATTGGGGAGTTGAGTAATCTCATAATCCATGATTTGCTTATTCGTAAATTTAATTACTTCACTGTAAACCGAATTTAGTAAAGCCGTCCTTTTGGAATGACGAACTGAAGCAATGTGTCTGGCAATATCATACTGCGTATAGCTGCTATCACCAATAGAAAAAACTGGTTGTAACATTTCTTTTGCCACTTCAGGATTCCAGTTTCCGGTATACAGGTTGCTGTCGACAACATTATATAGCTCTTCCAGATTTTGCTGATAAAATTTAAATCCGTATTCATTTTTAATTCTGTTCACTACTTGGTTTTCAGTCAAATTACGCACATAGCTGTTCTGTATTACATTCTTCTTAAAATTTTCATCGCCTTTCTTATAGAATGGAACACCCTTATACTGCTCAGGTCTGATAATATGAAATCCATAAATAGTTTGAATCGGCTGTGAATACTGCCCTGAATCAAGCGAAAAACAAGCATCAAGAACTTCCTCAGGTGCATTACTACTTTTCAGCCAACCGATCCTTCCTCCTCTATTCACTGTTGCACGGTGTTCAGAATATTTTATGACCACACTATCCCATGGAATACCATTCTGAAGGTCAGCATAGGCTTTCTCAATTTTGTTTTTTGCTGCTTCTATTTCAAGATCGGAGGGATTTTGGGGAGTTGTTGTCAAAATGTGCGAAGTGAAAACCTCTCCACGGTTCTTCCGTCTTCCATTAACTTTAATAAGATGATATCCATATTCTGTATGGATAGGCATTGAAATTTCTCCAACAGGCGTATTATAAGCTGCTGATTCGAATGGATAAACCATTCGGAAAACAGTGAACCAGCTTAAATCCCCCCCAATAGGCGAATCAGGATCAGGTGACTCATCGAGTATAACCTTATCCCAAGACTCTCCATCAACAAGAATTCTATTTCTGATAGCCATAATATGATTATAAACCTTAGCCATATCTTTTGGAAGTGCATTTTTCTCAAGATGAAGCAAAATATGACTGACATTAACTTCTTCAAATGAACGTTGATATGCTTCTTCCACTAGGGAGTCAATTAATTGACTGTTATCAAGATAGGGTTTGGCCAACTGTGTAGTATAACCTGCCATTTCTTTAATAAATGAACTTATAGTATCGTATCCCAGATCCTGCGCTTCAACAACTTTGAGCTTGTAATTGATGAAAAGATCCAGGTATTCATCGACCGATTTTTTATCCTCTGCCGTAATAGCACTGTTCTTATTGTATATCCTTAAAAACTCATCTTTAGTGATCTGATGATCATCAATAGTGAGTAATATTTCCTGTGCTGGTAATAATTGAAAAATGATTATTGCTGCAAGTAATGAGAAATGCCTTTTCATAATTGATTCATTATTTTAATTAATAATCAAACGTTTGTATAAATTAATTATTATCTGCTGTAATTAGGAGCCTCGCGCGTTATTGTTACATCATGAGGATGACTCTCCTGTACACCCGCTCCGGTTATCCTTACAAACTTTGCCTTTCTAAGTTTTTCTATATTGGCGGCTCCACAATATCCCATGCCTGCCCTAAGGCCACCCAAAAGCTGATAGATTATTTCATTCAGATTCCCCTTATAGGGTACCCGCGCCACAATGCCCTCAGGTACAAGTTTGCTAATTTCTTCCTCCGAATCCTGAAAATACCTATCGCCAGATCCTTGCTGCATAGCATCAATAGATCCCATTCCACGATACGATTTATATTTTCGTCCATTATATATAATGGTTTCACCCGGCGATTCTTCAACACCTGCAAATAAGGATCCGGCCATTATAGAATGTGCACCGGCCGCAATAGCCTTAACAATATCGCCTGAATACCGAATTCCACCATCAGCAATAATAGGTACCTTTCTTTCTTTCATGACACTGGCAACATCAAAAATTGCTGATAGTTGAGGCACTCCAACCCCTGCAATAACCCTTGTAGTACATATTGAACCCGGCCCAATACCCACCTTAACCGCATCGGCACCTGCCTTCATTAAACCAGCAGCTGCCTCAGCAGTGGCAATATTCCCAACCACGACATCAATTCCCGGAAATTTTTTCTTGATCTCCTTCAGTACATAAATTACATTTTTTGAATGCCCATGAGCAGTATCAATAAACAGGGCATCAACATCGGCCTTTACAAGTGCTTCGGCACGGATATATGTATCAGGGGCAGTGCCAATAGCAGCTGCAACACGCAACCTACCCTTCGGATCTTTACATGCATTGGGTCGATCCTTTGCTTTGGTAATATCCTTATAGGTTATGAGTCCTATGAGTCTTTGCTTATCATCCACTACAGGAAGCTTTTCGATTTTATGGTACTGTAGAATATCAGCGGCCTTTTCCAAATTTGTCTCCTGCGAAGTTGTAATAATATTCTTTGAGGTCATAACCTCGCTGATTCTTTTATCCATATCGAGTTCGAACCGGAGATCCCTGTTAGTGACAATTCCAATGAGGATATGCGCTCCGTCAACAACCGGTATGCCACCAATTTTATATTCCTTCATAAGACTAAGAGCATCACCGACACTTCTCTCCTTTTTAATCGTGATCGGATCAAATATCATCCCGTTCTCAGCCCTTTTAACCGATTTGACCTGCTTTGCCTGTTCTTCAACCGACATATTTTTATGTATAACCCCGATACCTCCCTCCCGGGCCATAGCAATAGCCATTGGCGCTTCAGTTACCGTATCCATAGCAGCTGTCACTATCGGTGCATTCAGAGTTATATTCATACTTAACTGTGTCCTCAGATCTACATCCTTTGGTACAACTTCCGAATATGCAGGCACAAGAAGTAAGTCATCAAATGTCAATCCCTCCGATATAATTTTGTCTGATAAGAACGACATAGCTCAGTTATTATTAAATTAAATGGTTCGAAATTACAAAAATTGACTCAATTAATAGTTCCTGCAAAGGAATTGCTCAAAATTAAACGAATTTACTGTTCGCACAACTTTCACATCATAATACATTGTGAAAAAGTTAGTATAATAATGTCCTACTGTTATAAGGAACTCATTATAAAGAGGGCATCCGGAAGAAAATATTTTTATCCTTCAAATTCGCGGATATTTAACATTTTTTAGGATTTTTGAAGATTAGTGTCTGAATTACTGTATCTAAATGGATGAATACCTTCAAATATTAAATAAATACTGGGGATTCTCCACCTTTCGGCCTATACAGTCTGATATCATCTTATCAGTTGCAAAAGGGAAGGACACTTTAGGTATTATGCCAACAGGAGGCGGTAAGTCGATCACTTTTCAGGTTCCGGCAATGAATATGGAGGGAGTCTGTATTGTAATTTCACCCCTTATTGCTTTAATGAACGACCAGGTTGAAAAGCTCATCTCATTAGGTATTAAAGCAGCAGCACTGCACTCCGGACTTACCTACCATGAAATCGTCACAAAGATCGATAATGCTATTTATGGCGCCTATAAATTTCTGTATATTTCGCCCGAACGTCTGGCATCCGATTTATTTCAGGCCAAAATGCCACATCTTCCGGTTTCATTTATTACTGTCGACGAGGCTCATTGCATTTCGCAATGGGGCTACGATTTTCGTCCCTCCTATCTTCAGATAGCAAAACTCAAGAAATATTTTCCGAAATCGCCAGTATTAGCCTTAACAGCTACAGCTACACCGGAGGTTATTGATGATATCCAGGAAAAATTACTTTTTAAAGAGAAAAATGTAATTGAAGGCGATTTTACCCGTAAGAATCTTACATTTTTTGTACGAAAAACAGATAGCAAGCTGGTTGATCTGGTGAAGGTTGTCAAAAATATTCGTGGCTCAGGAATTGTATACTTGCGCAACCGGAAAAAAACAAAAGAAGTTGCCGAACATCTGGTTCGTAATGGTATAAAGGCAGATTTCTACCATGCTGGACTCTCCTATGAAATCAGAAACCTTAAACAGGAGAGCTGGACTAAAAATCAAATACGGATAATGGTTGCGACCAATGCTTTTGGGATGGGAATTGACAAGCCTGATGTCCGCTTTGTTGTACATATGGACCTACCCGATTCACCCGAGGCATACATCCAGGAAGCAGGCCGGGCGGGCAGAGATGAAAAGAGGGCCTTTGCTGTATTACTGGTAAACAATTACGATAAAACATCAGCCGGACAAAAACTGGCCGTCAGCTTTCCTGAAATAAAAGAAATCAAACGCATTTACGGTGCCATGGCGAACTATTTGCAGATTCCTCTGGGCAGTGGTAAGGGTATTGCCTTCGATTTTAACCTTTACGATTTTGCCAATACATTCAAGCTAAATTCTGTTATTGCGTATAATGCACTTAAGTTTTTAGAGAAGCATGGTTATATTGAATTAACAGACGAAATAAATAATCCCTCCCGGATACTTTTTATTTTAAATCGTGATGACCTATACAAATTTCAGATCCAGAACCAGAAATTTGATGGTTTCATAAAGCTTTTGCTTCGATCGTATACAGGATTATTTTCCGACTATACGAAAATTGACGAGGATCTCATCGCAAAAAGGGCCAATATAAAGCGCAATCTTGTTTATCAGTACCTGGTGAAATTAGGCCAGATGAAAGCCATCAGCTATATTCCATCCCGCAAGACACCTTTGCTAATTATGACCGAAGAACGCCTCGATGAAAAATCGATACATATTTCGTACGAGTTTTATAACGACCGTAAAGACCGTTTCAAAAAACGGCTCGATGGCATGCTTCAGTATGCCTTCAACGAGGACGACTGCCGGAATAACCTGATCCTCAAATATTTTGGTAAACCGACTGGTACTCCCTGCGGTGCCTGTGATATATGCAAATCGAGACTGGAAGACGATAATTCCCCGGAACGACTTGCTCAGACAAAGAGTGATATTCTGACCTTGCTTGTTGAAGATCCTATGTACCTGGGCGAAATTCAGCTGGCACTTGATAAAAAAGAAGCTATAATTAATACTATTATCGAAGAACTGCTCAGTAATGAGGTTGTCTATTATATGGAAGACGGCCGCGTGGCACTAAGTAAAAAGGAGTAAATTCAGAGTCGGCAAAAGCTCGTAAATGTGTCTCCGGTAATCCATCATCTGAGTTTTTCAAACAAAGAAATTGAAGAAAGTGAGTATAAACCTCAGGAAATTATTAATTTTAGAAAAACAGATACCTGGAAGTAGATCCTAATGATAAATAACGATCAGTTCAAGGCGAAGATCAGCAAGGCGGAAATCGAGGAACTTCCCGGAAAAAAATTCTCAGGAGAAATCTTCTATATCGATACCTTACCCGCATTCCATGAGTTTTTTCCGGCCATCCGGGATGCGAAAATACTGGGATTCGATACGGAAACCCGACCAACTTTCAAGAAAGGCGTTACTAACGAAGTAGCCTTACTGCAATTGAGCACCTCGGAACAGGCATTTCTTTTTCGTCTGAACCAGATTGGCATGCCCGATGAATTATGTTCAATACTCAATAATCCCTCTGTTTATAAGGCCGGCGTTGCTATACATGACGATATAGCAGGTTTGCAGCGATTAAAACCGTTTAATCCGGAAGGATTTATAGACCTTCAGGACTATGTCAAAGATTTTGGGATTGAGGATAACGGATTGAAAAAACTTGCCGCCAATATTTTGGGAATCCGTATCAGCAAACGCCAGCAAACTTCAAATTGGGAACAGGAAACTCTTACTCAGCCACAAATTGAATATGCCGCCACCGATGCCTGGGTGTGTTATGAGATCTTCCACATGCTTCATAGGATAAAGCGCATTAATGGCTATGGAGACTAAATTAGTTTTGAAGTCAGGCAAAGATCTGTCGGTTCTCAGACGTCATCCGTGGATCTTTTCAGGCGCTATTAAAAAGATCTATGGAAATCCAACCGAAGGTGACCTCATCAAAGTTTATAACAATAAAGATGAATTGATTGCTGTGGGTCATTACCAGCCCAGCTCAATCGCAGTAAGGATACTGGAGTTTACCGATATTGAAATCGACGATTCCTACTGGTCCGATCGTATATCGAATGCCTGGTCAATGCGTGAAAAATTAGGATTGACAAACTCGGCTGAAACAAATGTATACAGGCTGGTCAATGCCGAGGGGGATAACCTTCCCGGACTTATAATCGATTACTATAACAAACACCTTGTCATACAAATGCATTCGGCCGGAATGTACCGGAATATAAATCCTATTGTAACTGCACTTCACCGAATATATGAAGATAAAATCGATACGATATTTAATAAAAGTGAGACAACCATGCCTTTTAAGGGTCCGATAGATGCAAAAAATAATTTTCTCATGGGAAGTGCTGAAAATACTGTTGTATCGGAAAATAACCTGAAATTTCGGATCGACTGGACAGAAGGTCAGAAAACAGGCTTTTTTATCGACCAGCGTCAGAACAGACAGTTATTGAAGCAATACGCCCAAAATAAAGATGTGCTGAACCTGTTTTGTTATACCGGGGGGTTTTCAGTTTATGCCCTGGCTGGAAATGCCAGTCGGGTGCATTCGGTCGACAGCTCGGCAAAAGCTATTGACCTTGTTAACGAAAATGTAACAATGAACTTTTCAGATGCGAATCATGAATCCTATGCCGATGATGCCTTTAAATTTCTAGAGCAGACAAAGGAAAGCTATGATGTGATTATAATCGACCCGCCAGCTTTTGCAAAGCACCAGAGCGCCTTGCACAATGCGCTCCAGGGGTATAAACGACTCAACCAGAAAGCACTTGAAAAAATCAGGAGCGGGGGAATATTATTTACATTTTCATGTTCACAGGTTGTATCGAAAGAGAATTTTCGTAAATCGGTTTTCGCTGCTTCTGTAAATGCAAAAAGGAATGTTAAAATCCTGCATCAGCTCACCCAACCCGGCGATCATCCGATTAGCATTTATCATCCTGAAGGAGAATACCTTAAAGGCCTGGTACTCTATGTCGAATAAGTTAACCATATGGTTTTCCCTCCTTTGTTCATGGTCACTTTTATTCACTTCCTTATGCCATGCCCAGATCGATGACCATGCCTTACTGGTAGATGTTAAATACTGGGAAGACGATAATGACACTGTTTTTGGAAAGGCATTATATATCAATCAGTATAATTTCCAGTTCAATTTAACAATTTGCGATACAAGTGGACAACCGCTTTATTATCACTCTCCAAAGGACCTTACAGGTTTTATCTATTATGCCGGTAGCCAAAAGTATGAATATTTCAGTATGCTAAATCCCGTCGATATGGGCAGACTATTCCTACAGGTAGTGTACCAGGGAAATTACACACTTTTCCAGCTTCTGGATATAAACTATAAATCGACAGTTTTAAGTTTTCTGGTATCGTATTATTTGTGGGATGATAAATGGATTTATCCTCCTATAACATCAAAATTTGAGAGAGAATCGCTGTTATATCATTTTTCTATGTGTCCCGAACTTGAATATAAGATCAAAACCGGACAATACGGATTATCTCAGATTAAAAATATCATCACTGAATTCGAGCAATGCGAATTAACCGACGAGTATGAGTATTTCTATGAATGAATCACCTTGCTTAGATTTATTAAAATTTCCTGATGACTGGATCACAGCAGCTTACACCGGACTTTATCTTAACTACAACAAATGTTTATGAAGCACCTGATAAAATTTATCTTGTGCCTGTTTTTCAATCCAGGGTTTATGTCCGCAATTTGTTACTAATTCAAACTGATGGTTACAGGGCGATTGTTCCAGGGGTACCCTTACTCCCTCCGAAGGATGCGGGTCATAATCGCCATGAATAGCAACAACCGGGCAGGTAATCCGGTTAAGAGAATCCAGCAGCTGGCCATTTTTCCTTAATTCTGAAGCTTCGTTCCAGACGGAAAAATATACTTCCGGATGGATCTCAATCTCCTCTTCAATATCTTCAGAAGGATCGTAACTATCGGACAATGATACTAAAAAGCTTAACTTCTTAAATGCCGCCTTGCGGTTAGCTACATTATTCTTTTCAATTTCTGAGAGCAAAGAAAAAAATTCTTTGTGTTGCTTAGCTTCAAGCCGGTTTATCCGTGTTTCATGAATTTCCTGTGCATATTGTTCCTCCAGCGGACCGCAACCGATAAGGATCAATTTACTTAACCGATCAGGATAGCGGGTAGCAAATAAAATGCTTAACCAGGCTCCCCATGAAAAACCTACGATTATGGGTTTAACTTCCTTACAAATTGCTACACATTCCATCAGCTCATGAAGTTGTCCACCAATAGTAAGCGCCTTATTCAGGGATTCTACTACTCCGAATTTGTTTGCCAAATGTTTAGCAACCGGGCTCATCTCCCCGACAGCACCGGGACCACCGTGCACCAAGATTACACGTAAAGGAGGATGACCATATTTTCTGAACTCACTCAAAATGTGTACTCATAGGATTATTGATAACGCAAGCTGTTTTTCTGTTGCATATAATAAGATTCTATCCCATCTTCTTTCATTTGCAAATTAATTTGTAACCATCTTCCTTCAAGATTTTTATCAAAGCCTGTTTGTTTGCAGGGAAATTCCTGGCACTGAAAACAAAAATCAACCCTTTTTTCTTTGGCACATTCCCTTACCCTGCATCCCTTAAAAAGTTTGCACTTACTCTTCCGGCATCCTTCGCAATTAGTATCGGCAAAATAATCGAGCTGCTCCTTAAAATAAGGATAAAGCTTAAATACAGGTTCATTAAGCAAGACGGAAAAGCGACTCGCATGCTTGTCAAATTTACCCAACTTGTTGCGCAGAGCTACACTATACTTTTTAATGTCACTTGCTTTGTATGCAAAACATTTCTCACAATTCAGACCACAGGGAGCCAATTTATTGAGTAGATCGCTATTATTCATTACCGAATCGATTCTATAGTGAAAGATAGTAATTTATGTGTTCAGTTATTTTATCTCTCGAGTTGAATGAAAAGCCAAAATCTCTTTTTATAGACGATACATCGAATAATGCAGGCTTATCAGTCCATCCGAGATCCTTTACAACAATCCTACTTACCGATGCCTGTATTGATACAACTTCTCTTGCAATAGATTCCCATGTAATAAATTTA
>CAZMVE010000068.1:0-3202 GCA_964569585.1 uncultured Bacteroidales bacterium
ATATTATTGAAGCTAGTAATGGTAAAGAAGGAATTTCAATAGCCATTGGCAATTTGCCCGATCTGATTGTTAGTGATGTAATGATGCCTGAAGTCGATGGTTTTGAATTGTGCCGACAGCTAAAAACTAACTTAAAAACTTCACATATACCCATCATTCTTCTTACTGCCCGAATGTCGGAACAGAAGAAAATGGAAGGTTTTGAAACAGGAGCTGACGATTATATCACCAAACCTTTCAGTTTCGAAATGCTGGAGTCGAGAATGAATAACCTGATCGAACAACGTGAACGAATCAGAAATACTTTTCGGAAATATTTTAAAATTGAACCGGGTGAGATAGGAATCACATCACTCGACGAAAAATTAATTGCCAGGGCTTTGAAGTTGGTTGAGGAAAATATGGAAAATCCCGAATTTTCAGTTGAAAAACTGAGTAGGGAATTAGGGATGAGCCGTGTTCATTTGTACAAGAAACTGACTGCATTAACTGGTAAAACTCCTATTGAATTCATTCGTATCATGCGGTTAAAAAGAGCTGCCCAACTATTAGGTAAAAGTCAGCTTACCGTATCGGAAATTGCATACGAAGTAGGATTTAATGATCCACGCTATTTTTCCAGGTATTTCAAAACTGAGTTCGGGGTTTTGCCATCTCAATATGTAAACAGTAATAAGGCGGATTAATAATAATAAATGTACTCGACTGTAAATTTATATTTTCTAATTATTTCTGTAATAAAATGAAGTATGTGCCATCCTATATAATTATCATTTAACACCTTAATCATTTACATTTTCTTCCATACCGGAATCATTAAAATACCTTTATTTACATCTTTCTATACAAAAATGCAATGATCAGGAATCTGTTATTTAAAATCAATAAGTCAGAATACAAATGTTTATTTAAGCACATACTGCTATTTGAGGTTTTATTAATTTTTATCATTGCTGGGGGGATTATACTTATTATCATAGTTATATAAATAAATACTCCTCTCTTTAAACTTCAACACATACTTGTTTCGATCTTTCAAATTATATACATAGAAATTCATTCTGATAAAAGGGTATTTACGGTTAAGTAGATTCCTATTATTATAGGTGTTAACAAAAGAGACAGATTCTAGCAACAAACATGTCCTGAATTATATAGATAAATAAGTATTTTCGTATAGGTATGTTTAATGGAATACTTGCCATTATCACACATTTTTTTCTGATCGGAATCGTATAAATATGACAATATCGTGAACAGAAAAAAATTCGTAACTTAATAGGATGATATACTTTTTAACCAGACAAAGTAAATTCTTAGGATTCATATTATTGTTGAAACAACATGCAACAGCAAAGAATTAGAAATGAAAAACTGATGGCATATAATCTTTAATAAATAAAAAAATAAACGTATGAATAAAATCACTTCACTTTTTATGTTGACAATCATCGTTCTTTTTACCAGCTGCAATAAAGGTTATGAAAAAACAGAAGATGGAGTCATGGTATTCATAAAAGATTCTGAAGGAACTCATTCGCTCAGGTTACAGGTGGTAAATGACAGGATCATTCATGTTTTGGCACAACCGGGTGAGAATATTGCAATTGATAAAAGCCTTATGATAGTTGACTATCCCCGGGCTGAAGTAAATTGGGTTATAGAGAATTCAGGCAGGGAATTAATTCTTTCGACCAATTACTTGCAGGTGAGGATTGTTAAGAAGACAGGAGAGCTTAAGTTTATAACGGCGAATGGGGATGATCTTCTGGTTGAAAAATCGGGAGGTGGCAAATCTTTTGAAGCCATCGAACTGGAAGGGAAATCATTTTACACTATCCGGCAGGTTTTTGAATCGCCTGGCGATGAAGCATTTTACGGGCTCGGTCAGCACCAACATGACCTTATGAATTATAAGGGGAAGGACGTTGATATATACCAGCATAATATCGTATCAGTAGTACCATTCCTGGTATCGAACAAGAACTATGGAATACTCTGGGACAATTATTCCCGGTCGAAATTTGGCGATCCTCGCGATTACGAAAATATCTCATCATTGCAGCTTTTCTCAAAGGATGGACAGTCCGGGGGATTATCGGCAAGCTATATCAATAAGGACGATGAAAAACAGGTGTACCTTGAAAGAGCCGAAAATGTAATAGATTATCAATACCTCGACGATCTGCCTGATATTCCCAAAGAATTTCCCATGGCTGAGGGGGAAGTTGTATGGGAAGGATTTATTGAACCCAATGAATCCGGAATACATAAGTTTTCGATGTACTCGGCCGGGTATCTGAAATTCTGGTTTGACGGAGAATTGGTGCTCGATTGCTGGAGGCAGGTTTGGAATCCCTGGTCGCGGCTTTTTAACGTTGACCTGGAACAGGGTAAAAAATATCCTGTGAAGATTGAATGGATCCCCGATGCAGGGGAAAGTTTTATTGCATTAAAGTATAAAAGTCCAATTGATCAGGTTGAACAGGGAAGACTTTCACTTTGGTCAGAAGTTGCTGAAGGTATTGATTACTATTTTATTGCCGGCAAAAATTTGGATGAGGTCATTTCGGGCTATCGTTTGCTAACCGGGAAAAGTTCTGTAATGCCGAAGTGGGCTATGGGTTTCTGGCAAAGTCGGGAACGTTACCAGACTCAGGAACAATTACTCGGGGTAGTGAGGGAGTTTCGCAAAAGACATATCCCCTTCGATAATATTGTGCTTGACTGGTTTTACTGGCCCGTGGATAAATGGGGCGACCATAATTTTGATTCCACACGATTCCCTGATCCCAAAGCGATGATCGATGAATTGCATACCGAATTGCATGCGCAAATCATGATTTCCGTATGGCCGAAACTCTATGTGGGAACTGAGAATTATAAGTATATGAGTGGGAAGGGATGGGTATACACTAAAAATGTTGAGAATCAGCAAAAGGACTGGGTAGGATATGTATCCACTTTCTATGATGTTTTTAATCCTGAGGCACGAATATACTTCTGGAATAAGATGAAAGAAAAACTTTATTCATTGGGCATCGATGCCTGGTGGATGGATGCAACCGAACCCGATATACTTTCCAATACCTCCATCGAAGCACGTAAAGAACTTATGTCACCGTTGCACATAGGGCCTTCGGCTCAATACTATAATGCTTTTTCTTTACTGAATTCAAAGGCTGTATATGAAGGTCAGCGG
>CAZMVE010000068.1:3302-11532 GCA_964569585.1 uncultured Bacteroidales bacterium
AATTAGATCTGTATGAAGATGATAACATCAATTACAATTATGAAAGAGGAGATTTTGGTTTACTTCCCATCTCGTATTCCGAAAACGATAAACAGGTGAAAATCGACAAACAACAAGGTATTTATTTGGATATGCCTGAAAAACGGAATATTGGGATTATAGCCGTAAGTAAGGATAAACCGGTCGGATTTAACCCTTCAGTTGCAACAGATATTTCTGTTGTTTATGAGGGTGCAGAGGTAAATCTTTATTTGGCTAAATAAATTGAGATATGATGAATAACTACTACAAAAATAAAAAAATACCAGATACTCTTTAATTACAGATAATTCAACCAGAACTATTTCATCATTGGGTTAATTTTTTTATGCTTATATCAAATAAATTTGTGTAACGATGAAAAAGAAACAAATTTTTACAGTAATAGGCACTTTTCTGTTAATGAGTGCAAGTATCAAAGGACAGGATACCAGTAATTGTTTCTTAGAGGATTTTGTACCGAAGGACGCAGTGATACCGCCTTTTACAGATTATGACCGAACAACCGCAGTTCCTTTAGTAAATATTAGTATTGATTATAACGATACCTTGTCCTTGGTATCAAAATACATATTTGGAAATGCTATAGCTGTTTGGGTTTCACCCGATGTAAATAATCCGACCGTTGTTGGACAGCTTCAACAGTTATCTCCGACACTTATAAGGTTCCCGGGTGGAAGCTGGTCCGATATTTATTTTTGGAATGGAAATCCGAGTGATTTGCCAGCTAATGTTCCTAACAGCGAAGGCCAAATGGGACCACTTTATCCCCAATTTGGGCCTCAACTTTCTACTACTTTTGACGGCTATTTAGATATGCGCGATCAAATTGAATCTCAGGGTTTGATTACGATTAATTATGGATATGCACGTTACGGGTTAGGCGAACGGCCTGCCGAACAGGCGGCTCATCTTGCAGCTGAGTGGGTGAGGGAAGATAACGGGAGAACCAAATTCTGGGAGATCGGAAATGAAAATGCAGGTCCCTGGGAGGCCGGATGGAGAATAAATACAAGTGTCAACCAGGATGATCAGCCTGAGATTATTACCGGAGAACTTTACGGACAACATTTCAGAATTTTTGCCGATTCGATGAGGAAAGCTGCCATTGAGGTGGGAGCGGAAATTTATATTGGAGCACAGATTATTCAGTACGATGGAACGGGTAGTTGGAATGAGGTAGACTGGGACTGGAACGAATCGGTTTTTAGGGAGGTGGATGACGCAGCTGATTTTTATGTAATTCATAATTATTTTGGAGGAAGTGCAAATAGTCCAGGTTCATACCTGAATAATGCACTTACATCAATCAATGATATGCACGAATTTATTCTGCAGGATATTGATGATAAAGAAGCCACTCCCATGCCTATTGCATTAACAGAATGGAATATGAGTGATGATGGCGGTAATGTTAAAACATCAATCATTAATGGAATGCAGGGAGTGCTTACCATGAGTGAAATGGCCAAATTAGGATATGGTATGTCATGTCGTTGGCTGGTTGCCAACTGGGATACCGATGGGATATTTTACCATGGGAGCAGCTCAACTATACCGGCATGGAATCCGCGTCCCGCATTTTTCTACCTCTATTATCTTCAGCAATATATGGGCAGTTACTTTTTAGGATCGGGAGTTACAGGATCAAACAATATAAAGGCATATACAACTCTGTTTAACTCCGGTCAGGTTGGAGTTGTTGTTGTGAATAAAGGTACAACCGATGAAGCAGTCCGGATCGATCTGTCGAACACCGGATATGGAAACAGGTATTACTATTACTCACTTACGGGTGGTGATGATGACCCAATGTATTCTAAGCTTGTCTTTGTGAATGATTCTGGTCCTGAACCTACGCGATGGGGGCCACTTGCCAATCTGGAGTCAATACAGGCCAGGTCAGATACGCTTATTTACCCTGTTAAGATTAATTCCCCAGGCTTGTCGGTTCAGTACATCCTTATAGAAGCCGGCGATAGTATCATGCATCAGGTTGATGTGGATAGTGTTCTTATTTCAACAACAGAAGAACAACTATCGATCAATGAGGATAATGGCACCATTCAACTGATTGCCGAAATCTATCCCTGGAATGCAACTGATAATGGAGTTTATTGGACAACAAGCGATTCGGCTGTTGCAGTTGTTGATCCTTTTGGTTTGGTTAAAGCCATTTATGATGGTACTGTATATATTAAAGCGACAACTTCCGATGGTGGTTATACTGATTCAATTGAAGTGAATGTTTCAAACCAACGCTATGAAGTAACAGGAATTACACTTACAACTCAGACAGGAGTCAGATCAATCAATACGCCTGGTGGATCTTTGCAAATTGTTGCTGTCATCGAGCCTGAAAATGCTGAAGATAAATCAGTAACATGGAGTGTAAATGATACCAGTCTGGCCGGCATTGATTCCGAAGGCCTATTAAAGGCCAGGAAGAATGGAAGCGTTAGGGTGACTTGTGTTACTAACGATGGAGGCCTGACGGCCACAATTTCAATAACCATTAGCGGTCAGCCCACAAACCTTCAGGATTTCGATCTTGCCGATCTGAAAGTTTATCCGGTACCGGCAAAGGATATTTTATATATCAAAAGCAACAGTCAGGTGATTTGCTATGAAATTTTAACTGTTGAAGGGAAGGTACTGAAAATAATCAGAGATCCAGATATGGCAGTTGAGTTGGATGTAAAGGATTTAGCTCAGGGAATATATTTTATTCGTGCACAAACTAGGTCCGGTTTCAGGATTGTTCGGTTTGTCCGGTAACGAATTCAATTATGCTTACATGTTATAATTATACCTCCCTGGAAATAGATTTTTCCAGGGAGTTTAAAATCATTTAATATAAAAATTCCTGAGTTGTTATACTATTAAGGATTTGCAATTATGTCGGTATATACTTACTATCATTCCATTTTCCTTTATAATAAACAAGTTTTTCTGATTTCGTTATAAAAGGAGTAAGAATAAGAGAAGATATAACCCCTGCAGTCAATCCAATTGCAATATTTTCGATAAATGAATGTGGAATGGAAACAAGGCCCCATATAATGCCATAGCCTAATCCGAATAAAGTACAATACATAAGTAGTTTAGGATATGAGCCTCCTTCTTTAATGTAGATATAGTCAATATCTTCGTATGATAGGTATTCTTCTGTTTCTTCACATACATATACAATACCTGAATCGCCTAATAAAACACTTTTCGTAAGTATTGTCTCATCGGCGGAAGTAATTATCTTAATTTTTCTGGCCTGGATCTCATTCTCTGCCTGTCCATTGCATTTTATGAAAGACAGTGATAAAATTGAGAGAAATAATAAAGCATTAATAATTTTCATTATTTTTCAAATTAGTAGTATTAGAATAAGATTATTGGAGTAATGACAGATAAATATAGGATGTTATTTGGCCTCATTCTCTGCCGATAATGTGCATTCGTTTAGTTTTTCTTTTCCTGAGAGTTCGTCTAATAATTGTAATTTATTTCGGGCCATGATAATTCCCATTTGCGGGATTTGTTCAATATAGTATACATTGCCGGCATTTAGTTCAATTGAAAGTTCGCTTGAGTTTTCAGCTTTTGACAGGAAAATATGATTACCGGGCTTCTGGTATGTATAAATAAAACGTTGTCCTCCCGTTGTGCCAATATATTTACCATCGCAATATACTTTAAATCGAATGGCTGTACCCAGAAAATTAGGCCTTACAACATATACAAGAGCAGTACTGTCGGGGGTCGATAAGGTTTTAGCCTCTGCATCAGCTTCCATAGTAGCCTTCTGAACAGCGGAACATCCTGTAATCAATACAAGTAAGGCAATCAAAAAAAGAGATGTAAGATTTTTTTTCATAACTTTTTGAATTTAGAGTTTATAATTAAATACCGTATTGTAAAATATAAAAGGGTACCGGATAAAAGTAAAAATACAATCCCGGCAACAGAACCTACTTTAAGAATCAAATGAAATGACCAGTTAAGTGTTACAAGGCTGATAAGTTCGAGAAAAAGAGCCAGAATAGATTTAAATTTTAAAATTTTAATACTCAGAAACAGAGTATAAATGAATATGGAAATTGATATTAAAAGTACTATTAACTGAATCAGGGATATCATAATACAATAACGAGTAGGGTATAATTATGGGTATAAAAATAATAAAAGATTAATTACAATTTACTGGCTTGCTCTTACTAGTTAGTTTGATTTAATCAACTTGAACTATTTCCCTACCACCTTCACCATCTTATTATCTATCATTTCCTGTAACTGTTCAAGTAGTGCCAGTTCCTGATGGTCGATCATACCGTCTTCGGTAGCAATGTAAAGAATTTCATCGTATTCATTACGGGTCAGTTTATGATCTTCTATGGCTTTTTCAATCATTTTTTTCAGTCGGATTGCACTTTCACTGGCTTTCATAGGCATGGATTTATTCTATAAAAGTATAAAATTTTCCTTGCAATCAAATCCTAATTTTCAGTTGGGATCTGTGCCCGATTTTTCTTTGATCAGTATCAGGATTATGATCAGCATTAACAATGCAACAAAAGCACTTCCAAAATAGGCATAGCTTAAACCCCCCAAGCCATAGGCAAGTCCTATCACCAATGGGCCGATAGTCTGACCGGTTCGAAGCACCACACTGTTGAGTGACATAAAAGCTGCACGCTCTTCCAGGGGAGCAAAACCTACCAGCATGGTTTGCACGGTGGGAAGGAAAAATCCCTGTCCGAGGCCGAAAATTAATAAAGGAGGAAAAACCGCAATCCATGTGTGGGCACGGGCAAGTAGTATCATGGATATTATATAAAGACTTGCTGCGGTTAAAAGGATCTTTCGTGAACTATATCTTCTGCTGATTTTACCCATTTGTGAAGAAGTAATAGCTGTGGTGAGAGACATTGACGACATGGCTAATCCGATTTGAAATGAATTGGCCGTCATTCTTTCCTTAAGTAAGGAGGGAAGGTAGGTTATATAGGCTCCATAGATCAGAAAGAAGACAAGAATATTCAGGATTAAAAGGCCCCAAACATCAGGTTGATTAATAACTTTCCAGACATTCCGGCTATATTGTCTCAGGTCCTGTTTTTCTTTCGGTTCCGGGTTATGTAATGAAAAAATAATAATTATTCCGAAGGGAATGGCCAATAGCGGCAACACAAATGGAAAGTTCCAGCCAAGAATAGCCAGAGCTCCACCCAGTGCGGGATATGTTGCCGTACCCAGACTCAGTATGCTGGCATTGTACCCCATGATGCTTGCCCTCCGGTTGCCCTGGTACAGATCGCCGATAAGAGTGACATTAAGTGATCCCAGCGAAGAGGCTCCTATTCCCTGGATCAACCTGAAAAACAGAAGCGTTTCGAAATTCCGGGTAAACATGCAGGAAAATCCTGCCAATCCGAAGAGGAGGAGTGAAGGGACCAAGATAGCTTTACGCCCGATTCTGTCAGCCAGAACTCCCATAAAAGGAGTGATAACAATACCCGGTAATGTAAAAATTGCTACCAGCCATCCGACCTGCTCTTTAGAAATTCCGAAGTATTCCCTCATCTGTGGAAATGCTGGCGCGATACTGGCCACTCCCATCACAGCAAACAGTGTCGTAATGAAAATCAGGTAGATATTCCGGTCGCGCAATAATCCGGACTGACTTGTTTCGCTTGTCATTTGTAAGTTATGGTGTTATATACTGCCTGATAACAGTTTATCTCCAAATAATGGTTACACTATTTAATTACGGTGAGTGTATCCGACAGGTAGTCAGTTGAACTTCTTCCAACCATAATAGCAAATTCTCCCGGTTGCACGGTACGTATCATAGTTAAATCGAGTGCCTCCAGTTTTTCGGGGGTAAGAAGGAATTCAATTTTTCGGGCTTCTCCCGGTTTCAGGCTTACTTTGGCAAAGTCCTTTAACTCCATGACAGGCCGTGTAGGGACACTTACCATATCGTGGATATAAAGTTGTACTATTTCATCTCCTTCCCGTTCTCCGGAATTTCTGACATTAACTGATACCCTAACCGAATCCGAAGCCATGATTTCCTTAGATGATAATTTCAGCTTGCTGTATTCAAAAGAAGTGTAACTAAGTCCGAATCCGAAGGGAAATAATGGACTAGAATCACTGTTCACATACTCCCTGAAGCGGCTGGGTTTATGGTTGTAGTAACAAGGAAGCTGTCCAATGCTTTTCGGGAATGTGACGGTCAACTTACCGCTGGGATTTACCTCACCGAAGATGACATCGGCCAGCGCATGACCGGTTTCCTGGCCCAGATACCACGCTTCGATAATTGCCGGGGCATGTTCAGCCAGGTAGTTAATGGCTAGTGGGCGGCCATTAATTAACACAATGACAACAGGTTTTCCGGTGGCCAGTATCGCTTTGGCAAGTTCTTCCTGCCAGCCGACCAGGTTAAGCTGATCGGCATCACCTTCGTGTTGCTCGTTCCAGGCTTCACGGTTGATCAATTCATTTTCTCCAATGATCAGTACTACTGCATCACTTTTTCTGGTTGCATCGGTGGCTTCGGCAATAAGTTTTTCATCTGTTTCCGGAGTGCTGAGAATAGGAACTTCATTTACCTGCCAGTTAACCTCATTATTGAGGGTTATTTTACATCCTTCGGCATAGCGTATTTTCATGTTATGGCTGCTTGCGAAAGCCTCAAAACCTTCCAATATGCCGACTCCCTTCATTGGAACAGAAGAATAACCTCCCAGGTGAACACCCGATGCGTTGGGACCAATGATAGCCAGGGTTTTAATCTTTGCAGTATCGAAGGGAAGGATATTGTCTTCATTTTTAAGCAAAACCATAGCTTCCTGTGCGGCTTTCAGTGCAAGAGCTTTATGCGCTTCGCAATTTAGCATGCGTTCCATCTGGTTGGCATTGACATAAGGATGTTCGAACAATCCGCTTACAAATTTTACTCTCAGGATATTCCAAACCGCATTGTCGAGCACTGACATGGGCACAAGACTGTCGCGGACAAAATCGGCCATGTTAATATAACTTCCACTACTGTGCAGGTCGTAATCGATACCTGCCAGCATGGAAAGAATTCCCGATTCTGCCGAATCTTTAGCTGCCAGATGATCACGCCATGTTACGTCCATGCCTCCGCCATCGCTCATTACATAACCTTTAAAACCCCATTCATCGCGCAATATTTCGGTCAGCAGTTTGTGGTTTATATGATTAGGCACACCGTCCCACTCGTTATACGATACCATGATCGATTGGGCATTACCCCGCTTGACGGCTATTTCAAAGGGGTATAAATGCGTTTCACGGAATTCACGTTCCGAATAGTTTACCGGTGCTATGTTCCTTCCACCTTCAGGTTGTCCGTGACCGGCAAAGTGTTTCAGTGTGACAGCAGCATGAGCCGAATCAATTACGGAAGAACGTCCCTGAAAACCATAAACGGCAGCAAGGCCCATTCGTGATACCAAGTAGGGATCTTCGCCAAAACATTCTTCAGTACGTCCCCAGCGAGGGTCCCTGGCCAGGTCAACCACGGGAGACAGAAATTGGGTTACGCCACTCAGACTGGCTTCCAGAGCAGTGACTGTATATATTTGTTCGATCAGGGCAGTGTCCCAGGTACAACCCAAAGCAATGGCCTGCGGAAAGCTTGTAGCTCCCGGTGCCATGTAGCCGTGAAGTCCCTCGGCAAAAACAAAGGCAGGAATTCCTAATCTTGATTTCTTAACTAAATAACGCTGAAAACCATTGATACGTTCCACCCGCTGACGTGGTGTTGCTGTAAAAAATGCCCACGACCAGAATGTTCCCACTCCTCGGTTCAGGCGAGCAGTATCTTGAGTACTAACATAATTTCCTTCACTATCCCAGGCAAGGGTATCGGAAATACGGAAGGCGAAGAGTTGTGATACTTTTTCTTCCAGTGTCATTCGCTTTAGAAGATCTTCGACTCTTTCCTCAATGGGGGCTTTTGGATTTTTATACAAGGGTTTTCTGTGTTTGGCACAACTGCTGATCAGTAAGGCAAGGGATAAAACTAAAATGAGGTTTTTCATTTTCCGGGATATTTAGTCAGTGGCAATTAATTTTTGCTTTAAAAATCGGGATAAAATTAAGTGTTTATTATTTCCGTATTGTTGACAAAAGCCAGTTTTGTTCCATCGGGCGACCA
>CAZMVE010000068.1:11632-16814 GCA_964569585.1 uncultured Bacteroidales bacterium
TCTGCCTTCATTTTCCAGATCTCCATGGCTCCGGTCCGGTTTGAGTTGAACCAGATAGATTTACCATCTGCTGAAAATTCCGATCCGTCATCCAGTGCCGCCGATCGTGTAAGTTGAATTTCTTTACCACCGTTAAGAGGTATTTTATAAATATCCCACTCATTATTTCTTTTTGCCGTATAGATGAGATAGTTCCCGTCGGGCGACCAGCCATGCCAGTAGGAAGGACTGTTGGGTGTTATTTGCACAGGCTTACCACCTTCGGCAGGCAGTGTGTAGATAACTGAGTTTTCACCGGCAGGCTTATCCTGGGCATGATGACTGATGACCAATTTTGTCCCATCGGGTGAAAGGCCATGATCGTTATTGTTGGAATTGGCGAAGCCGGTGTTTATTTTTTCAATTTTATCTCCGCTGACAAGAATTTGATAAATAATTCCTCCTGCATTGACAATGAAAAACTTACCGTCACGCGACCAGTTTGGAGCCTCAATGGGAAAGTCGGATTCAAATATGATTTTACGACGTCCGGTTTCAACATCCAGTACTTCAAGGCGCGATCCGATATAATCAGTATAGGGTATAAAATCGTCTTTTACTGGGATATTCATGCGGGTATTATAAAACTGAGCTTCTTCAATCACATCAGGATTATGGGAACATACAAAAAGGCCGATATAATATTCTTCTTCTCCGACAAAGTCGATAACAAGCCTTCCCACCTCCTGAAGGACATTTCCTTTAGCTGCAGCCTGTATAATAACCGTATCGCCATGAATGATAAGCTGCAAGACTGAGAGGGAATCTTCACCGGTTCTGAATTCCGATGTAACTGAATCCTTTTCCGTTCGGTATTGCATAGCGACAAGTCCATCGCCATGGTAGGCAGCACTTATATAAGGTGATCCCGGATCCAGGGTTTTGCGAACGATCAGACCTGCCTTACGATGGGATTCCGTGCCTGTCCCCATAAATACAACCTGGGAAGTAAGAATAATATTTCCTATCATTTTCCGCCATAAAAAATGAAACTCATCGTTGTTGAACCACATATTGGTTCCGGAACCGCTAAGAGTATATATGTCAGTTTCCGGGTTATAGTTTGCTTTGCCGGTATTAATAACTGAACCTATGTCGGAAGATTCCTGAAAAATGCCGAAAGTTTTTTTATCAGTATTCATAGTACAACTGTATAGAAATAAAAACAGTAATGCCGGAATTAGGAAATGAGATAATCTCACCTTCATTTGTTGATTATTATAAATTGCATAAACTTATAAAAAGCGGCAAATACATGCATGGAAAAAACTACATCATGAATGCTACAGGCTTTTTACACGAAAAACTAATTCTTTCCGGATATCCCTCGATGATGATCCCAGCAACAGGTTGTATTCACCCGTTTCAACGATCCAACAACCCTGTTTCATACTGTAATGTGCCAGATCGTTAATATCGAGAGTAATAGTAAGCGATTTTTCCTCTCCGGGCTGAAGCTCTATCTTTTTAAAGCCTTTAAGTTCTTTATCTGCACGCATCACTTCCGAGTCTTTCTTCCTGATATAGAGCTGAAGAGTTTCTTTACCTGCTAGTGAACCCGTATTCCGGACCGTTATGGTGAGCTTAATTTCCTGATCCGGAGAATAAGCTTTTCGGTTGATTCTGGCCCTCGTATATTCAAATACGGTATAGGATAATCCATGCCCAAAGCAATAGTTGGGTTCAATTTGTTGTGTATCGAACCAGCGATACCCGACCAGTATACCTTCCGTATATTCAACTTCGCCGTTTTTTCCGGGATAAGCATGTAATGCATGGGCACCTATATCTTCAAGTCTGACCGGTATGGTAAAAGGCAGCTTGCCCGAAGGATTCACATCGCCAAAAAGTACAGCGGCCAGGGCATTTCCCGCTTCCGAACCGTTAAACCAGGCATAGAGAATGGTGGATGCAACACTGTCGGTAATATTCAAATCGCAGGCTGCACCTGCTATCACCACAACTATGGTATTCGGGTTGACAGCCGTCACTGCCTTTATAAGCTCATCTTGGCCAAAGGGCAGATGAAGAGTTTCGCGATCAACTACTTCGGTTTCCACATTCCGGTTATTTCCGGCGAAAATGATTGCTATATCGGAATTTTTAGCGGCCGTTACAGCTTCTTCAATCAATTCCATATTCGGATTCGGATCGGGATAGCGATAGGGCCAGAAACCTCCGGTGTCTGCTATCACAAATTTTTCTGCATAGCCCGGAGCATACTGGATTTCTATTGTGTTGGCCACTTTCTTTTTTATACCTTCAAGAGGAGTAATCTCATACCGCGCTTTGACACTGGCCGTAAAGCCTCCCCTCGATTGCACCTGCATGGCGTTTTCACCGATTATTGCAATACTTTTTATTGAGTCGATATTCAGAGGCAATAAATTCCGTTCATTTTTAAGCAGTACTATGGACTCGCAGGCTACATCGTAAACCATCTGCACATTTTCAGCAGTATTTGTCTTTCCAGCAATCCGCGTACTGTCCATAGTTTTGCAATTATACATCACTCTGAGAATGCGCCTGACCTTATCATCGATTACACTTTCAGGTACCAGGCCTACTCTGACGGAATCGGTCAGGGATGAGAAAAAATACTGGTTGAACCGGCCTCCCATTTCAACATCGAGGCCCGCAAGGGCAGCCTTTACTGTTGAATGCGTACCTCCCCAGTCGGATATTACAGCTCCCTTATAACCCCATTCTTCTTTTAAGATCTTATGTAAGAGATAATCATTTTCACACAGCCAGTCGCTCCTGAATTTATTGTAAGCTCCCATAAAAGTATAGGCATCGGCCTCCGTTGCCGCTGCCTTATAAACCGGCAAATAGATCTCACGCAGGGTTCGTTCATCCATGAGTACATTGATATTCCAACGTTGAAATTCCTGATTATTGACTGCAAAATGTTTTACACAGGCGGCCACATTCTGCGATTGCAACCCCCTGATATAACCAACGGTTAATTTTGAATTGAGAAAAGGATCTTCGGAGAAATACTCAAAATTCCGGCCACATATCGGGGTTCGGATTATATTAACTGCGGGAGCGAGAAGTATATGTTTTCCCCTGGCATTGGCCTCGCTGCCAATTGCCTTTCCATAACGAAAGGCCAGTTCTTCATTCCAGGTAGCTGACAGGGCAGTTCCGGTGGGGAAAAAAGTAACCGAATCGGTAGTCAGGTTCATTGGCTCCCAGGAACTACGTGCTATTTCCTCCCGAATACCTGTAGGGCCATCGGTATAACATAATTCAGGTATGCCAAGCCGTTCCACACCTCCGGAAACAAAGGTCCCGCTACCATGTACCATATGAACTTTCTCTTCAAGGGTAAGTAGCTGTAAGATGGAATCAATTGCCGGTTCGAACTTCGGATCAAATCCGAATACCTGTCGTTCCTCCGGCAATTGTATAGTTTGCCGGCAGGAAATGAGGACAAAAAAAAGAAAAAAAGCCGGCATAAATGCAAAGATCTGTTTTCCGGACCGATGTATTTCTTTTTTATTCATAAACATATAGTATAAATAAGGGTTGGCTAAGTGTGAGCCAACCCTGAAATAGTAATGTAATATAGAACATTGTTTCCTATTTCCCTGATGAAGGACTTATTTTTTAACAGGTGTTAAACGAAGCATCAGCACATCGTGTCCGGGTAATTCGATTTGTAATGGCTTTTGAGTTGTACCGGCATCTTTATGGGTCCAAATATTTCTGATCCTGTATTCTTCATTTATCAAATCGATTACCAATTTATTCAAATCATCTTTCACATACCAGTCTGTCCATATAAAATCAACAGTTTTCATTTCTTCGTCCCTGTTGAGAAAACATATTGCCCAGTCTCCACCGGAAAGCGGTTTAAACCAGAGTTCAAGATCATCGTTGGAGTAATACCTGAATCCCTGAATTCCAATTGTATCCTGATTAATGGCAATAGCCTCTTTATTTAACAGGATATTGCGTGTTTCATCCAACATATACCTTATATCGTTACCTGCGATCAGGGGAGAAGCCAGCATACACCACATGCTGAAATGTGCCCTGTCCTCATTAACGCTCATACCATTTCCGATTTCCATCATATCGGCATCGTTCCAATGATCGGGCCCTGCATATTTACGCAAACCATCCTGCTGGTCGAGAATTTGTTCTACTCCCCATTGCTTCCAGGTACCATGGTCAATAATACAATCGAAGCAGGGGTAAATATCTCCTGTTGTGCGCCAAAGATGTCCAACCTCAGCACCCCATTCCCAGGGTTTGTCGTTTCCCCATTCGCACAGACTAAATACAAGAGGGCGTCCGGCTTTGTAAAGAGCATCGCGCATGGTAAGGTAAGCTCCCTCGGCTTTTAATCCTTCGGTATTGCACCAGTCGTATTTAAGGTAATCAATGCCCCACGAGGCATAAGTAAGTGCATCCTGGTATTCATAACCACGGCTTCCCAGGTGACCGGCACATGTTTTCCAGCCGGCATCGGAATAGATACCCAGTTTCAAACCTTTTGAATGCACATAATCGGCAAGCACTTTCATTCCCGAAGGAAAATGTTCAGGATTAGGTTGGATAAAACCCAGACTGTCTCGTTCTCCATGCCAGCAATCATCGATGTTGATATAAATATATCCGGCTTCTTTCATTCCATTGACAGCTATGGCATCAGCAACCTCACGAATTATTTTTTCATTGACATTACAGCCAAAATGGTTCCAACTGTTCCAACCCATGGGTGGTGTCGGGGCCATTCCCTCGAATTTCTGTCCAAAACCAGAAAGGGATATAAACAGAAAACAAGCGATAATTAATTTCTTCATAACTTCATTTTACAATAGGGTTAATACTATATTTCAGGAAAATAATTTTTTCAGGTTCTCTGACATTTTAGGTTTGTTAAGTTACAAATAAATTGAAATTCCGGGGAATATCCGTTCATTCGTTTTACTTTTCAACAACTTTTATTACTTTGATTCAAGTAATTCATAAGGGATTATTATACCTCAACTCCGATAAATTTTCTGAGAATTAAGCCAACTCCAAAACTTAATAAGGCCACACCCATACTCAGGGAAACCATCTCAGTAAATCGTCTCGAAAATTTCTCTTCTTTTACCACCGAATAGTAATAATTGAATGCAGCTAT
>CAZMVE010000069.1:0-7928 GCA_964569585.1 uncultured Bacteroidales bacterium
TCTTTAAATCCAAACATTATAGCTACACAACCACTAGCAGGATATTCCGACTGTGTTGTGCTAACGGGAACCTTTACCGTTATTTTCAGTTGCTGACTAGCCTCAAGTGTAAAGTCCCATACCCTTACTTTTTTATGTTCAGTATTATCGAATAATACATTTTTATATGCGTCTATTACTTGAAACTCGATATCAGGTAAAGCATCAGAGCCACAAATAGCCAGTCGATAACTCTGCCCGGAATAGAATGTTTTATACAGTTCTGCTTCCTCTCCCTCGGTCAATATTGCAGCATGATAATTTCCATCGTGGATATATGGGATAAGCTCCAACTTGCATATCTTTTTTGCAAAGCCTTTACATTGGGATGAAGCATCAAAACTTATAAAAGCTAAGACAAAAATAAGGGCTATCAGATGGTAAGTTCTTCTCATGATATCAAATTTTATTGTATAAAGCTGGTTCTGAGATTATCAATAACTAGCTGAATTTGCTTGAAATCTTCGGGTGTAACACTAACCTTTGTTTTTGATTTTATAGTTGTTACATTGGTCTCGTCAGTATCAATCGATTGTGTTTCAGTTGTTTCAATAGTAACTTTATCGAAGGCGTCTTTTAATTCCTGCAATTCGGAAATAAGTTCAACAATTTCTTCATTTGCTTCTCCTGTATCTTTTTCCTTGTTGTCGTCGAGCATCCGCTGTACAATATTGAAGGACAATTTCTGTTCAAGAATACGATCAACGAGTTTGTTATTTTCTATACTATTATCTCCGACCAGTTGTGTTGCCAGGTACAATCCCTCGATCCATCCTCCAACAAGCACAATGGCAGCAATGTCCTGTCGTTCATTCTCTTTCAGATATGAACTTGAATTTAGAAATGTTTCAGAAATGATGTCCATCACAATGTCACGATTCTGGAGATTATTCTCAAGCCGGGTCATAGTTTCCATATCAATGGCGTCGCTTATGTCAAGTCCTTCAGCCATCTTCTTGGAGGCAGTCATGTAATTGATAGAAGTCTGGGTCTGATCAAATAAACTGGCAAAGCTTAAATCGGTAGTATAAATTCCCAGATTTAAGGCCAGTGCCCTGCTGGTAGTGTACTTAGTGACATTTTCAAGCGAATTAAGCAATTCCTCATCGTATTCTGCACCTGCCGATTTAATAAGCATAGCCGTTTCGAGAGGTGAAGGAAGCGAATAAAAAATCTTTTTAGCTTTATCGATATCATCGAAAATATCGTCTTCTGATATAAAATCTTCGATATTCACATCCTGGGAAGCTTTTTTACTGTCCGATTTACAACCAGAAAGCCCGAAAAGAGTTAGTATAACCAGGAATAGAAATGATGAATAGAGATTGAATTTTTTGGTCATGTGTCGACTTTTTTAGGTTCTATTTTTTCCGCAAAAACCTTATGTTCGTAGTAAAATTAATATTTTTTTTTAATTTACAAAATTGATAAACACTGCATTTCATAAGTATTTATAAATAATTAATAGTTTATAATTTTATCTGTCAGTAAGGAATGGTATCTGGGATCGAGTTCAGTACTCCATCCGATTAAATACTTTGTATATTGACCTATCTCAAGGTCGTTAATATTTTTTGCATATACATCCTGCATGATGTCACCCGGGAAATATTCTGTTAAAAGTTTAATTTTCTTCTCATTTCTACGGTATACTGATTTTGAAAAATCAGAGACCCCAAAAAGATTTAATATGTTTTGTGCGATTACTGCAGGATATTTATAACTGACAATGGCAAATTCTACATCATCGGTTCCCATATGGTTAACAGGCAGTGATATATCATCGCGATAGTAATTATTCATCAAATACAACAGTACCACACTTTCAACTTGTTTTTCGTCTCTAAGGTGTGCTACCAACCTCTCTTTATTTTTGGGATTTTGAATTTCTGGAATTCCGTCTTTCTCAACAATATGTACCTCTGCCCCCACTCTCTTGACGATGTTGTCAGCCCAGCTATTTAATTCCCCAAGTCCTTTCGCCAGATTTGAACCGGTGTTAAATGAACCAAGTACAGTCTCGTTTGGTAGATTTTTTCTGACTGTAGTATATCTCTCGCCAATAAAATAATCGGATATGATATTAAGTTGTACATCGTTTTTCTTTGCCTGCCCTTCAATCCACCGAATAGCAATACGCATCGAATCAATGGTTGATTGAATGTCAAATTCAGTCCAGGGAGAAGTAATCTTGCTATCAACAAAAATAAAGTAGATCAGAATATTATTTCTAAGATCCTTACAGACATTCTTGTACATCCCCTCACGATAATCAATTCGCTTAAAGCTGGAACCTGTTAATAAAATGATAATAAAAATTAGCAGTGACAGCTTAGTTAAAAGTTTCATCTAACTAAATATTTTAGTTATCTCTTTAACAAAGTTAATAAACCTAAAGTTGTTAAATGTCTCTATTTATATCGAGTAATTAACAACTAGTCCTTTTGAAGGGATTTAAAATATTTGCAATATACTGTTACACCACAACGAAAACACTCAGGTTTTCTTGCTTTGCATATATAACGTCCGTGTAAAATAAGCCAGTGATGTGCGAGGGGACGTAACTTTTCAGGTATATACCGGACAAGTTGCATTTCAGTCTGTAAAGGTGTTTTTGCATGTGTAACAAGTCCTATTCTTGCCGCAACACGAAATACATGAGTGTCAACCGCAATATTAGGCATGTTGTAAATTACTGAAGTAATCACATTTGCCGTTTTCCGGCCAACTCCCGGAAGTTTCTGTAATAAATCGATATCGGCCGGAACCTGTCCGTTAAAATCTTTTACCAGCATACGGGTCATACCTGCCAGATAATTAGCTTTGCTATTCGGATAGGAACAGCTTTTTACGTATTGAAAAATTTCATCAGGCTCAGCCTTTGCCATATCAAATACAGTTGGGTACGATTCGAAAAGTGAGGGAGTAATCATGTTTACCCTTTTATCGGTACATTGGGCCGATAGTATTACAGCTACAATAAGCTGGTAGGGATCGGTATATTGAAGTTCAGTTTCGGCAAAAGGATTTTCATTCTGAAAATAAGTTATGACTCCTTCATATCGTTCTTTTTTAGTCATTTTCTTAACTATAAATAGGAAATACGAAAATAAAATATTCAGATAGAATAAGAAACGTATTTTTGCATCACTTAAAATTATCAGGATTTATGTCCTCAATTCTTCAGCTCGATTCAGTATCGAAATCTATTGGTGAGCTTGTACTTTTCGAAAATGTCACACTTGCACTTCGTAAAGGTGATAAGGCAGCCCTGTTAGGTTTAAATGGTGTAGGCAAGAGCACATTGCTAGAAATTGCCGTTGGTAAACAAACTCAGGATGAAGGCTCAGTGAGTATTTTGGGCGGTTCAACACTTGCTTATCTTCCCCAGGAACCCATTTTGCCTGAAGGTGAAACGATTATAAATACTCTTTTTCTTAACAAAAATGAGTTTCTAAAACCTATCAGAAATTATGAGGAAGCATTTATTTCAGGTGATGTGAAGCGAATTGAGAAGGCTGTTATGGAAATGGACCGTTTGAAATTATGGGATATAGAGAGCCGAATACACCAAATTCTTACACGGCTTGATCTAACAGACTTTAACCAGAAAATCAAAGAGCTTTCCGGCGGCCAGCGCAAGCGTGTTGCATTAGCCAATGTACTACTGTCCGAGCCGGATCTTCTCCTACTCGACGAGCCTACCAACCATCTCGATCTGGATGTAATTGAATGGCTGGAGCAATTCCTGATGCAAGCGTCTCAGACACTTTTAATGGTTACACATGACAGGTACTTTCTTGATCGGGTTTGTAACAAAACTTTTGAAATCGATAACCGGCAAATTTTCCAGTACGAAGGCAATTATTCACGTTTTGTAACTGAAAGAGGTAAACGCATTGAACTTGAACAGCTCGAATCGGAGAAAGCACAAAATCTGTTGCGTAAAGAAGAAGACTGGATGTCGAGAATGCCTAAAGCCCGTAGTACAAAAGCCAAATACAGAATCGACAATTACTATAAACTTAAGGGAATTGTCGGCAAACGCAGGGATGAAAAGCAAATGCGCCTTACTGTAAAAGCTCCCCGAATGGGTTCAAAAATCCTGGTTGCAAAGCAGATCGATTTCAAATGGAATGACAGCTACTATGTTAAAGATTTCAGTTATACATTCAACCGGTATGAGAAAATCGGGATTATCGGGGATAATGGAAGCGGGAAATCGACATTCATTGAAATTCTTACCGGTAAGCTGACGCCGGAAAAGGGTGTTTTAGAAACCGGTGAAACCATCAAAATTGGCTACTTCCGGCAGGAAGGAATAACTTTCGATGAAAATATGAAAGTGCTTGATGCTGTTACCGAAATTGCCGAAATCATTGCAATTGCAGATAACACAACTATCAGTGCTTCCCAGTTCCTGAATTACTTCCTTTTTCCGCCTCAGCGTCAGCACGACCCCATTTATAAACTCAGTGGGGGTGAGAAACGAAGACTTTACTTATGCCAGGTACTAATGCAAAAACCAAATTTTCTGATACTAGACGAACCTACAAACGACCTCGATATCGTTTCCCTACAAGTACTGGAAGAATACCTCTCATCATTTAAAGGCAGCGTGCTGGTGGTTACACACGACAGGTATTTTCTGGACAGTATTGTCGATCACCTGTTTGTTTTTTCCGGTAATGGAGCCATCAAGGACTTTCCGGGAAATTACTCCGCTTATTTTAAATGGAAAGGAGAGCAGCAGAAACCGGTTGAGATGGTTGCAGCGAAACTAAAAAATGAAAAACTTACAACAGGAATCAGAAATAATAAACTCACATTTAAGGAAAAACAAGAGCTGGAAAAATTAGAAATGGATATTGAAGCGCTAGAGAATGAGAAATCTGAAATTGAAAATCAATTAAGCAGTGGCAAACTCTCATCAGATGATCTTCTGGAGAAATCAAACCGGATAGGAATTTTAATGGTTGAATTGGATAATAAAACAAACCGCTGGCTGGAATTATCCGAAAAAGACTAGATAAACTTAATTTGTTTTGAAGCTAGGATTACAATCTGTTAAAAGAATTACTATATTTGCACTTAGTTTTTACAGATATGAAGACAAATAAGGTATACTGCTTCTTCTTTTTCTTTTACTTTATAATATAAGAGTGAAGAGGCAGTGCCATTGAAATAACCTTTAAAAAAGTCCCGCATTGCCGGGACTTTTTTTTTATAAAATAATTTCAGAATTAATACTATGACCGATACAAATGCAGAACCAAAACGAATAGCTATTCAGGGCGGATACGGAGCCTTTCATGAGATAGCTGCCTACAAGTATTTCAAAGATAACAGTATTGAGATTGTTCCACGTAATACCTTTAAAGATCTCTTTACAGCCCTGAAAAAAGGAAAAGTCGATTACGGAATAACGGCTATCGAAAATTCCCTTGCCGGTAGTATATTGCCAAATTATAGTCTGCTGCTCGAGTCGAATATGAAGGTTATCGGTGAAATCTTCCTCCGTATCAGGCAAAATCTTATTGCGCTACCTTCACAGAAACTCACCGATATAAAAGAAGTGTATTCACATCCGATGGCTATACTACAATGCCAGCAGTTTTTTGAAGATTATCCGGAAATTAAACTTATCGATAGCATGGATACAGCGCTGAGCGCACAAAAGATTGCTGAAGAAAAACTTACCGGAATTGCGGCTATTGCCAGTAAGCTTGCAGCTGAAAAATTCGGACTGGAGATTATTGCGGCTGAAATTGAAACCAATAAAAATAACTATACGCGCTTCCTTATTCTTGAAGATAAAAATGGAAGTGGATTTAATGATAAGAATGTAAACAAAGCTTCGATAAGCTTTGCACTGGCCCATAAAATTGGTAGTTTAAGCAAGATACTATCCATTTTTTCCTATCATGAAATAAATCTTTCCAAAATTCAATCCATGCCACTTATTGATCACGATTGGGAGTACCAGTTTTATATCGACGTAGAATTTGATAACTATGAAATGTACCTGCAGGCTTTGAGCTCAGTTTCGCCCTTTACCTCCAATATTCATATTCTTGGAGAATATTATAAAGGAGAAATATCCTTTGATTGAAAATCATGGTTAATAATTGAAATCTAAAGAGTAAAACCTTAAAAAAATGAAAATACAACTTGATCTGGAACCCTTTGTATTTGAAGGAGTATCTGAAAAACGTCCACTTGTATTGTCAGGTCCTTGCAGTGCCGAGACAGAAGAACAGGTACTTGAAACAGCACGTCAGTTAAAAGAGCAGGGAATACATATATTCCGTGCCGGAATCTGGAAACCCCGCACACGCCCCAATTCCTTCGAGGGAGTTGGAAAACAAGGGCTTCCCTGGCTTAAGAAGGTTAAAGAGCAGTTCGGTATGTATACAGCTACCGAAGTGGCAAATGTGAACCATGTTTTTGAAGCCTTAAAATATGGAGTTGATATTCTTTGGCTGGGTGCACGAACTACCGCTAATCCATTTGCTGTGCAGGAAATTGCCGATGCCCTGAATGGAGTCGAAATCCCGGTACTTATTAAAAATCCGATAAATCCCGATGTTGAATTATGGATCGGTGCATTTGAAAGATTAAACCAGGCAGGAATTAAAAAATTGGCTGCCATTCACAGGGGATTTTCCACCTATGGTAAAACTTTTTATCGTAACGATCCTCACTGGCAGATTCCTATTGAATTAAAACGCCGTGTCCCAAATCTGCCCATGATTACCGATCCCAGCCATATCTGTGGCAATCGCGAAATGCTTTTTGAAGTATCTCAGGAAGCCATGGACCTGAATTTTGACGGGTTGATAATAGAAAGTCATATCTCCCCGGATAAAGCTCTGAGCGATGCTTCACAACAAATTACGCCTCAGGAAGTAAGAAAATTGATCGACAACCTGGTATTAAGAAAAGCAGATATTGAGAACACGATAATCGCTCATACACTGGATGATTTACGCCAGCAAATTGATAAGTTTGACGATAAGCTTCTGGAAGTAATGGAAAAAAGGATGAAAGTGGCCGATAAGATCGGGATTTATAAAAAGAAAAATAGTATTACAATCCTACAATCAAGCCGGTGGGATCAGCTTTTGAATAAACGAATTGAAGACGGAGACAAAAAAGGACTCAGCGAAGATTTTGTAGTAAAAGTTTTCCGTGCTATTCACCAGGAGTCTATTAACCATCAGACTAAAATAATGAATGAATAGAATTTATTATTTTAAAGCCCTGAAATGAAATAACATCTTTAATTGATGAAAATTATTACTATTGAAGCGGAATCAAAGTCTTCCCGTATCCTGATTGGTGAAAGCCTCTCAAATGTGGTGGATTATATCAAAGACAGACATACTATTATTCTTACCGATTCCAATATTCTTAAATATTACAAAAACCAGCTTCCACAAAACATACCTATAATAGAAATAGGCTTAGGAGAAAAGCACAAGACACTGGATACCCTTGAATATATTATGGGGAAGCTTGTAGCATATGAAGCCGACAGATCCTCCTTTCTCCTTGCTATTGGAGGCGGAATCGTATGCGATGTAGGTGGCTTTGCCGCATCGGTTTACATGAGGGGCATTCCATTTGGATTCGTATCCACTACTTTGCTATCACAGGTCGATGCCAGTGTGGGCGGAAAAAATGGAGTAAATTATAAAGGATTCAAAAATATGGTGGGTGTTTTCAATCAGCCTGAATTTGTAATTTGCGATACTAAAATGCTCGACACACTTGAAAAAGATGAATTTCGCTCGGGTTTTGCTGAAATCATCAAGGTTGGTGCCATAAAAGATATATCATTATTCAATTATTGCAAAGATCATGCTCAGGCAGCACTGGCAAATAAT
>CAZMVE010000069.1:8028-16365 GCA_964569585.1 uncultured Bacteroidales bacterium
TATATCATTATTCAATTATTGCAAAGATCATGCTCAGGCAGCACTGGCAAATAATGAAAAGGTCATCAACCATCTGGTTTATGAATCGGTAAAAATTAAAGCCAATGTTGTCAAAGCCGACGAACGGGAGAAGGGTGAGAGACGGCTGCTTAACTTTGGGCACACTTTTGCTCATTCTATCGAAAAAATGAGTATAACCCTGCATGGTAATGCCGTAAGCATAGGAATGGTTTTAGCTGCCCGGGTTTCGCAGCAACTGGGAATGATTTCAGAACAAGATACGTCAGCTATTGCTTCTGTAATTAGCAGTTATAACCTCCCCATTCGCTCAGAAGTACCTGTCCAACAATTATTTGAAGCCATGAAACAGGATAAGAAACGTGAAGGCGATGCCATTCATTTGGTATTGCTCGAGAAAATCGGCAAAGCGGTAACACAGAAGATACCCTATAACGAACTTCAAAAAATAACAGATGATTTGCGTAGCGATATCGGATAAAAATCTCGGGAAATGCCTGGCAACCCTCGATAAGGTTGAGATGGCTGAAATCCGGATTGACCTGACAGGATTTGGACCTGAGGAAATTAAAAAAGCTTTTTCACATAGTACTCCAACTGTTGCTACATGCCGGCCCGATAAATTGGGTAGGAAAAAACAATTGAAGCTGCTCACTGTTGCCATTGAATCAGGAGCAAAGTATGTGGATGTTGAAATCGAATCGGACAAAGATCAGATACGGAGGATTATTGAAATTGCCAGGATGAATAATTGCGGGGTAATTGTTTCCTATCATAATTTTCAGGAAACTCCGGGTTTAAAACAGTTGTATCAAATTACCGATGAATGTTTTGAAGCAGGGGCCGATATTGCCAAGATTGCCACCCAGGTAAAAAACCATTCCGATTGTGCCAGGCTTCTTTCACTTTACAGTAATTCAAAACCAATGGTAGTTCTCGGGATGGGAGAACCAGGAAAAATTACCCGGATTATGGCACCATTTTTAGGAGCTGCATTTACCTTTGCTTCAACAGACGATGGTGAGCCGACTGCTCCGGGTCAAATCGGGTATAAAAAAATGAAAGAAATAGAAAGATATATCCAAAATGAACTTAAGCTTTAATTTTGAAAAACAGGATATACTTTCTGCATTTTTACTTTAAAAAAGAACAACCGGTGCGGCTGGATAAACAATGAAATAATGAATTCTTTCGGACGATTATTCAAGATTAGTATTTTCGGTGAATCGCATGGAAATGGAATGGGCATTACCATCGACGGGGTTCCGGCAGGTTTATCGTTAAAATTTGCCGACTTTAAAGAAGATATGGGACGCCGGAGAGCCGGGGCAAAGGGTACAACACCAAGGAAAGAAGCCGATCTGCCCAATTTACTTACGGGTATATATAACGATTGTACCACAGGAGCTCCGCTGACTATCTTGTTTGAAAACACGAATACCCGATCGAAAGATTACGATAAGTTGCGAGAAATGCCCCGTCCCGGTCATGCCGATTTTGTGGCTTCAAAAAAATTCGGAGGTTTTGAGGATTTTAGAGGCGGAGGTCATTTTTCAGCCCGGCTGACAACCGGCCTGGTGGCTGCCGGAGTAATTGCTAAGAAATTGATACAACCCATACATATTGAAGCAAAACTAATTGAGGCCGGAGGAAACCCTGATATCGATGCAGCCATCGATAAGGCGGTTGAAGAACAAGATTCGATTGGAGGCATTATAGAATGCAGGGTAAAAAATATTCCGGTAGGATTAGGCGAACCTTTCTTCGATTCTATGGAATCGCTACTGGCCCATATGATGTTTTCCATTCCTGCCGTAAAAGGCATTGAATTCGGCTCCGGATTTCAGGCTGCGCGCATGAAAGGCAGTGAGCATAACGATAACATCCTCTCCATGAATGGAAAAACTGAAACCAATCATGCCGGAGGAATCAACGGTGGTATAAGCAACGGTAACGAGCTGGTATTTCGCATCGCTATAAAACCTACATCGAGTATTAGCAAAGAACAAAAAACGTTGAATGTGAAGACAGGAGAAGTAGACACTCTGAAAGTGGAAGGAAGACATGATCTGTGCGTTGCCCTTCGTGCCCCTGTTATTGTCGAAGCGTGTACTGCAATTGTACTGACTGACCTAATGATGCTTGAGCAAAAAGTGTACAGGATTGTTACTAAATAAACAGCATATTGATTTCTGTGGGAAATACATTATTTACTCCAATCATTCAGGATACAACAACCGATTAAATTTTAAACTTCAGCCTGAACTAATTTTTATAGTTGAAGAAGAACGAAAATATAAATATGAAGAAAATCGTCATTATGGGTGCGGGGCGTATGGGATCGTGGCTGGTAGAGTCACTCTGCCTCGATTATGAAGTGGGTGTATACGACAAGGATAAATCACGGTTGAAGTACCTGTTTAACAGTCATCGTTTGCTTTCCTATGAGGATATACGGAATTTTGAACCTGAAATGCTGATCAATGCTGTCAGTCTCCAACATACCATACAGGCTTTTGAGGAGGTTCTCCCCTATCTTCCCGATACTTGCATACTTGCCGATATAACCTCGGTAAAAACACCGCTTAGAGAATTTTACCTGAACTCCGGTCGCCAGTTTGTTTCTACACATCCGATGTTTGGGCCCACCTTTGCCAATATTAAAGAACTCGGAAATCAAAGCGCGATCATTATTCAACAATCATCAGAAGAGGGAAAAAAATTCTTCAGGAAATTTTATTCTTCATTTGAGATAAAAATTTTTGAATACACTTTTATCGATCACGACAAGACGATAGCCTATTCACTATCCATACCCTTTACTTCAACTCTGGTATTTGCTGCCTGCATGAAAAAACAGGAAGCCCCCGGAACAACCTTTAAAAAACATCTGGAAATTGCCAAAGGACTGTTTTCGGAAGATGATTTCCTTCTTTCGGAAATACTCTTCAGCCCGTATACCTATGAACATGTCGACCATATCAGTCAGAAACTCGAACGCCTGAAAAACATTATTAAAGAAAAGGATTCAGGGAATATGAAGGATTTTCTGCTGGAGTTAAGAAATAATATTTCCTGAATTTCAACGTTTCAAATGAAAACGAAATAATTTTCAACAAATTCCTAAATTCCATCAAAATAATCTGAGCCATGAAACATAGATCCATCCTTTCAATACTGTCGATTTTTGTGCTCATATTCAGCCTCTCAACGGGCCATGTGAAAGGGCAGTTATTTAACGTTGGCGATAAGGATCTGAACTTTACTGTTGGCTACGGAACTTACGAGGTTTTAAAAAATGGATACAGAACCATGCTGCCTCCCATTGCTGTTTCTTTCGACCTGGGTTTCAGGGACGATCTGGGACCTGGAGTATTGAGTATTGGTGGTTTAGTTGGTGCAACTACCTATAAAGATGAACTTTCCTTTTACGGCTGGATATATGACTATGGGTGGAAAAGTACAACACTTATCGGGGCCTTGCGGGGAACTTATCATTACCAGTTAATTAATGCACTCGATACCTATGGAGGAGTACATATCGGGGTGCTATATGAAAGCTGGAGAGAATATGGAACCGCACCTTCCTACGATACGAGAGATGCCACACTGCGTCCTGTATTCAATCTGTTTGCCGGGGCTAAATTTCATTTTTCCGATAATTTATTTGTGTTGGGCGAACTAGGACTGGGTGTCGGAATCCCTTTTATCAATATCGGGTTAGGGCTAAAGATGTAACAGAAACTTATTCCTGACAATTTATCTGTAGGAATTCGATGGCCTCAGGTTCACCATATTTCCTGGCACGGTTCATATAGTAGCAAGCCATTTTTTTATTACCCAAGGAATCGTGTGTGAGACCTAGAAAATAGTTGGCTTCTGCGTCATCGGGAACCAGATCGAGGCTCATGGAGAGGTCGTAAGCAGCCTGCTGAAGTGTATTTGTATAGTAGTAGGTCAATCCGCGGGCTTTGAAGTATTCAGCACTTGATGTATTTTTTTCTAACAAGCTGTTGAAATACCTGAGCGCATTAAGGTAACGACCCGAAGCATATTCGATCTTACCTGCAAGAAATACAGCCTCTTCGTTATTGAAATATTTCAGGTACAGGTCAATATCATTCTTTGCATCTGCCAGGTTTCCGGAATAATAAGCAACCTCGGCGTGAGAATAGCGTACTGTAAAATCTCCAGGCACAGTAATCAATACTTTTGTTAGTATTGTGTAGGCCTCGCTATAATCTTTTAACATTGCCAGGTAAGCAGCCTTTTGCTTCAGCAGCAATAAATTATCAGGGCTGCCTGCCAAACCACTGGTCAGCTCATTAATTGCCAGTTCAACATTCCCTTCCGATGTATAAATTTTACTGTTACACAACAATAACCTGATATTCTGCTGTTCAGGATTTCCTTCGATCAGTAGATGGGCCTCACCGAACTTTTGTTTACCCGCCAAATATTCAGCTTCATCGATAATTTCCTGTATGTTCGAATTCCTATCATTTTGCCAGAGTTCATACCATCCTTCCAAAGTATGTAACTTTTTAAACTCCGGATCCTTTTTAATCTCCCCGGTTTCAATTTCAGGAGATTGTTGCAGATATTTCCCAAGGAAAGTTATGGCTTCATTGAAATTATCAAGAACGACATGAGTCCGGGCTATCCATAAACAGGCTTCAGGAATGTTTTTATCAGCTGCAATCCTGAAATCGGATAAAGCCTGTTGATACCTTCCTGTTTTGTATTCGCAAATTCCTCTGTAGAGAAAATCAACCGGCCGAACTGAAGAATTTTCTTTAATCAGTTTATCGAAAGCTATAATAGCATCGGTATAATTGCCACTGTAAAAGTTGCCGTAAGCATCAAATAAATTATTGCTTGCCTGTGCTTTTAGTGAAGGTGGAAAAATACAGGTTAGTAGTAAAATTACTATTGCTATCCTTTTAATCATTCAATTGTTACATTATCTTCACCCGAATAAACATGAATAAATCCGGTGAGTGTTTTTATTAAGGTGCCCGTTATCCTTGGTTCAAATACATCGCATATATAATAGTACACTCCGGTTGCAACAAGCTTGTCATTATACCTCCCGTCCCATTCTATGGCAGGATTATCGGTTTTAATTATTTCCTTGCCATACCGGTTGTAAATGGTCATCCGTACCTGTTTCACATAATCGCCTAAATTCCGGGAGAGGTAAATATCATGTATCCCGTCGCCGTTTGGAGTAAATACATTGGGTAAGGAATAAAATCCGCAAATGTTGTAGACGCAATAAGGCAGTAATTCACTTTCATTCAATGACGAATCGACCGCGGCAACAGCATAACACTTCTCAA
The DNA here is from genome assembly GCA_964569585.1 of uncultured Bacteroidales bacterium. Classification (GTDB taxonomy): domain Bacteria; phylum Bacteroidota; class Bacteroidia; order Bacteroidales; family UBA10428; genus UBA10428. The sequence goes on from CAZMVE010000069.1 coordinate 13,389, forward strand.
TGGAGTTCTGAGCCGTATCGCTATATGAAAAAATATCAGGCCCGACTGATGTCAATAAACTGAAATCGCCATACAACGAATCACGGCTGTAAATTCTGTAGGTAATGATATCCTGGTTGGCACAACTATCGACCGGTGGATCCCAGGTAAGATAATTATAGGGAACGAGGCTATCGCATTCCGATGTTACGAAAAGATCGGGAGGACAGGGTGGAATAGTATCTATGGGAATACCTGTACCCAAATGCGAAGTATTGGTAGTATTATACTCTCTTCCATAAAGCGGGCGCATGCCCTCTCCTATGGTCCGGTATGTATATTCCTGGTTATTTACAAGACCAGAATCGGTATACACAGATTCTTCAGTAGAGTCGATGAGTACAAAAATACCGGCTGAGTTTCTTCTGAATATATCATATCGCAGATTCAACCACGGCGATCGCTTTTTCATATTCAGCGTTAAACGATTATCGGCACCATCAATATCAATATATTGTGATGTAGCATTTTCATTTCCCGTTAGTTGTGTCCATATTCCGCCTTCTTCATAGAAAAGTTTCACTGTATAGGTATAAGGAAAAATGAGCGTATTCAGACCGGTATCGGTATAGCTAGTATCGGTCAGATCGTATGCAGGTACTTCAGGAACGAAGGCAACAGGAGTATAATCTTCTTCGTCAGGAGCCATCCGGAGCACCTGATATTGATAGGGACCGTCGTCGATCGTGTCAATATCCTGAGGAACAGCCCATGCAAGTGCTATTTCTCCCTCAGCTTCACTATCGGATAGCACACTGACTTTCAAAATAGGCGGAGTTCCGGGAATAAGTGTTGTACATACCTCATCGGATGAAATACTCTCGGCACCATCAGTGTAATAGGCTGTGATCCTGTAACAATAGTCAAAACCGGGGACTAATCCCTCGCCTGTATTATCATCTGTATAGGATGTTGTGTTGCTTCCGTTAACAAAATCAATCAGTTCATAACCGGTATAGGCAGGCACACCGGTTTCGCAACTATCAGGAGTATAGGGACCGCTGCCCAGTTTACGGTATATTTTATATCCGGCAGCACTTCCGCATTTAGTAGCTGACCATTCCAGTCTGATGGTGTCGAGGCCGGGTAAAGCAATCAAATCTTCTGGCGCTTTGTGCAAAACAGTAATAAAGAAACTGGTAATGTCCGACAGGTTTATATCATCCGTAATATCTTCCGTTCGAATAACAACTTCATAGGGTTGTTTACGTGCATGTGTGCAATTGGTCTGCCACGAAAAGTGCGAATACAGGTTGCCGTAATTGCTGGAATCAATATCAAATATTGCAGGATTTGAAACTTCAAAAGGCCCTCCGAACATACTCTGTTGCATCGGGTCATCATCGGCATCGATAAAATGAAATGTGAGATTCACGGAATCGCTTGCAACAATACAATAATCGGGGACCGGTGAAGTTGTGGGAGGATTATTATCCGTTTCGTATACATCGATTTGCATATCGCGGGCTATACGGCCGATACGCAATCCCTGTCTCCACTCATCAACGAAAATGGCAATATTATAGACTCCTATTTCGGCAGGAGTGATCCAGGAAAGTGTGCCTCTGACTTCATCGATAAGAAGTGTATCGGTTGCTGATGGCAATACATAACCTTCAATGGGCTCACCGTTTGCGCCGGTACAAACCGTAATAGCATAAGAAAGACTATCACCGTCGGGATCATGTGCAGATGGATTGTGTGTGAAAGTATGCCCCTTCGCCGCCTTATCTATCGGAGGATTCAGTAATACGGGAGTATTATTTGACCCGATAGAAGACCCGATCATCATAGTGGTTTTAATTGAAAAGATCACATTTACCGAGTTGGGAATATTATTGACCCCCTGATTACGGTTAGGATCCTCCATGAGTATCTCATAAATCCCTGCACCCGGAAAAGTATGAGTACCAACATAAGTATTATGAAAATAATCGGTGCCCTCAATGGCTTCATGCCCGGGAGGATTTAATAATGGAATAATTGAGGAAGAACCATCACCCCATATTACAGGTAATTCACTGCGGTTAGCATTACTGTAACGATAGGTATAAGTAGTGACAGTAAATTCATAGGTATATCCTCCCAAATGCCGGTAGGTAATCTCTCCTGCACGGTTATGGGTAGCCATGAGTAATGATGGATACAAACACAGAAGAAATACAATATATTTAACCCGGTTCATTTAAGGTGCGTATGTATGTAAAGTAATTCTTTTGTTGAATTCAAATCCTTTTTGGATATCGTCAATATGCAAAATTACCAGATTTACCTGATCGGCAAAAAGATCCAGCATAATCGTATTCATTATTGTAATTGACGATAATTCAGCCTGGAACTCCGCACAAAAAAAGAGCCAAACTGAAAAATCCTCTACTTTCCAGCCCGTAAATTTCGAATCGACAAACTGTTGATTCGCATCTTTAATAATAAAATTACCCTGAATATAATCCGTTACCGATTGTTGTTCTTTTGTAGTCATCCGGTTTTGACCGCTAAAGTTGAGAAAGGTATTGTATTTATAGTTTATTAACGACTGAAAATCATCGTAAAAAAGCTTAATAGAATATTCAATTTTACCGGAATCGGAAATATAATCCATATTTACAACCGATACATGAATAGGATGCGCGGATGAATTCATGTATAGAACAACAACCAAAACGATAGTAAAAAAAACGGTCTTCATGAAGTAAGTTGTCTATGCGAAAATAGAAAAATGAAGACACTTTTTAAGGAAACCCGGTGTTAAATTAGTTTAAAGCATGCCTGTCGGTTTACCTGTCGAAGTCATAGCAAACAGGTTTAATGTTTAAAATTCAGCATCCAGATTTGAATCCAACTACTCTGAACTTATAACTCACAACTTTTAACTTTTTCTAACAGTATCTTTTAAAAAGGTTTTCGACAGTACTTATTTCATAGAATGATGCGCCTT
>CAZMVE010000070.1:0-11211 GCA_964569585.1 uncultured Bacteroidales bacterium
GCCATTGTTCCCAACCCTATTATTTCAAGAGGCCAACCGGTATTTACTTCAAGTGACAAGGCTTCATATCTGGTCGATAATAAATTTAATACCTCTAAATGGACCGTGAGCGATAATTCATGGATAGCAATCCAGGTTGATCCCGGACCTACTCAAGTTTTCCTTAACTGGAACAATCCGAGTTATCCATGGTCCAATGAACTTTCGCCACCAAGCTGTCCTAACTCTATTTCATTTCCGGTTGATTATAATATCCTCATTTCATCGAACTCTACCAATGGTGAAGATGGCGACTGGATCATTGCAGATTCGATCCGTGATAATATTGTAGCTGCACGAGGCCATTTAATCGACTTCGTTGGAGCAAGTTGGATTAAAATGCATATAATTTCAGGCGGCGGACAGCTCGACGAGGTAGAAGTTTTTGACGCTTCTTCTGATGACGAAGATGTATGGTTCTTTGCAGGAACAAGTATTTCGGCAAACGCTTTTAAAGGAACGCCTCCTGCTAAAAATTATGCTGACCTGGTAAATCAGAACCACTCCGAATATAATCCTGTAATGATCAGAGGAGGTATAGGATGTATTTCAAGTACCGATTTTGTAAATAACATCTCAAGATATCTTGAAATGGCAGGGAATGCAAACTTCTGGGCTATCGAAATGGGTACAAATGATGCATGGGGAGGAACGAATGGCAATGTGGCTGTCTTCAGAAGTAATCTGCAGAGAGTGATTGATTCCTGCAAAGCTCATGGGATCCAACCCATCATTGCACGTGTTCTTGCTACAAATGAAAGTGCAGCTGACTGGCAGGTGCACCCCGATTTTTTAAATGCCGTTGATAATCTTACAGCCCATAACAACCTCATACCCGGACCTGATCTTTATACCTGGTTTCTTGCACATCCGGGCGATTTAAATAGCGATGGCGTTCACCCTAATTCATATGGCGCTGCAAGTTTTCAAAGACTCTGGGCCGAGAAAATGGACTCTCTTTATGGCGGCTGTGCACCGGTTCAAATTATTCCTTATATACAGGTAAACACGAATGATCCGAAATTAAGGGCAAGTGCAACATTGAACCAGAATGATACACTAATAATTAGTCCCCAGGTAACCATCGATGGCTCATGGTCATGGAGCGGACCGGATGATTTTAGTGCAGATACGCGTGAGATTACAGTTAACACCATTCAGACCATACAGGCAGGTAATTATGTGTCAACTTTTGCACCCAACGATACATGTACCTTCACTTATTCGTTTATAATAAGTGTTAATGAGGTTTCAGATCTACCTTCAGTTCAACTCAATGTAGATAATGTCAGGATTTACCCAAATCCTGCCTCAGAAGGCAGGTTCATTATTATAACCGATAATTTATCAGGCATATTGCATATGCAAATTTTCGATCTGCTTGGGAGTCTCACCTATTCGACTTTACTAAATGATAAAGAAACAATTATAAATACAGATCTGCCCCGTGGAGTATATATTGTTAAATTTTCAAATGGTCAGAATTATCTGAATCAAAAATTAATAGTAGATTGACCTAAAGTAACATTTATTGGTTATATCCTTGAATTGGGATAAAGCATAATATCAATAGTATTATTTTGTGATTCCTGTAAGGAGAAGCTGAACAAAGAAAAATCAATTATCTTCCTTTGCAGTTTATTCTTAGTCTGATACCAATCATTGAAACAAGCTTCATGATGGCAGTCAGAAAAAAAACCGACTTCCGCCGGTTTGATAAACAATTTTTCTTTGTAGCGAGAGAGAGACTTAGCCTGTCCCAACTTCAGTAGGGAAACTCTCGACCTTCCCGATCTGTGATCGGGACGCTTTAACCTCATTGTGCAACCAATGATTCAAGATACTTGCGACTTTTCTGCCTTTTAATCTTCTTTTCTCTCAGTATTGCTTCCCTCTTCGTAGTATATTCCTCAAAATATAACATTTCCCAGGGTCGGTATGGCCTGGTCGAAGGAGTGGAGCCCTTATTATGTTTTTCTACACGAGAATTTAGATCAGCACAATAACCAATATAATAACGATCAGCAGATTCACTATATAATATATACACATAAAACATAGCCATGATACAATAAAAAAGGGAAATGAAACCTCATTCCCCTCATTCGTAGCGAGAGAGGGACTTGAACCCTCGACCTCATGATTATGAATCATACGCTCTAACCAGCTGAGCTACCTCGCCATTATTCTTATTCCAATAAGCCCTGCCTGCAGACAGGCAGGTACATTGCCCTTTGATTGCCATGACCCTAGTGAAGGTTATTTTCAAATTCTGAATGCCTTCATCCATTAATCAAAAGTTTCCGCTGAGGCGGATGCAAAGATAGATTTCTTTTCAAAAATTGACAATTTTTTTTCAGCAACTGCAGGATAAAATCAAATTCTTATATATTTGCACGCACTCAATATTTGATTTTGTATATTGCATCTGCATTAATGTACAACACATGCGAGGCGACTAATCGGTATTGGCCTGAAAATTAGTTATCAAGGGGAAATTGATTAGATTGAAAAAAACTCAGGCCCGATGGAAATCCGAATATTATGAAAAAGAAAATTGTACTTGAATATACGCTTAATTCTTCTCCTAAGGTACTTTATCCAAGACTTAGCACACCAGGAGGTCTCTCAGAATGGTTTGCCGATGATGTTAACCTAAAGGGCAATATATATTTCTTTATCTGGGATAATTCAGAACAGCGTGCAGAGGTAGTAAAGAAAAAGGAGAACCAATATATCCAGTTTAAATGGATTGATGATGAAGAGGAACCTACCTTTGAATTCCGGATCAATGTCGATGAACTCACTAGCGATGTTGCCCTGGTTATTGTCGATACTATAGATGAAGATGATGATGAAGATGATATTATTGGACTATGGGATTCACAGATTGCAGAATTGAAGCATGTTCTTGGTTCATAGTCTTACTAATATTTGCTGTTTTTTTGTACTTTCATACCATCATTTCCGTTATTCTTGAAAAACATATCTGGCGTGAAGCGATTACATTTATTAGTTCTTAGGTCATTTATCGGTCCCTTTATACTAATCTTTTTCATCGTTCTCTTCATACTGCTCATGCAGTTCCTGTGGCGTTATATCGATGATCTTATCGGGAAAGGTCTTGAATTTAAGGTTATAGCAGAATTGCTTCTTTATACCTCTTCCAGCCTCGTCCCCATGGCATTGCCGCTTGCTATCCTGATGTCATCACTGATGACATTCGGAAATATGGGAGAGTTCTATGAGCTTACAGCTATTAAATCCTCAGGAATTTCATTGCAGCGTATTATGATGCCACTAATTGTCCTGGTTATTTTTATCAGTATAGGAGCCTTCTTTTTTGCCAATGAGGTGCTTCCCTTCACCAATCTGAAGATGCGCTCGCTGCTTTATGATGTACGTAACCAGCGGCCCGAAATTCAAGTACTTCCCGGTTCATTTTATAATGGTATCGATGGCTATAGCATGCGTATCGATCGTAAAAATCCCTCGACAAATATGTTATACGATATTAAAATATACGATCATAGCCAGGGTCGGGGAAATACAAGTGTTACTATTGCCGATTCAGGAAAAATGATCGTTACCGAAGATGAGAGAAATCTGATCTTCACTTTATATAATGGTTATAGCTACAACGAGCTGGAAGATGAAAGAAATTATCGCAAGAAAAAGACTTACCCGCATCGTTTCGACCGCTTTGAAGAAGAACAGATAATTATTGAGCTGGTGGGATTTTCACTTACCCGTACCGACGAAGACTTGTTTCGTAATCATTATTCCATGCTCGATTTAAAACAACTTGGAATAATGAAGGACTCCATAAATTCCGATATTCGTAATAAGGAGAATGTACTGCTTAGTACTCTTGTCAATACTAACTATTTTAGAAAAAGAACTGTCTCCTATCGCCGGGAGGGAATTCAACATGTAAAGCCTGATACTACAAAACCTGAATTTACAAAAATTAGGGTACAAAAGCAGGTTGAAATAAAGCCGGTAGATATCCCCGATGAAAGTGTCGAGAGACCTTTAGTAGTACAAAGAACCAGAAAACCCCCTTTAAAAAAATTCAATGCCGATCCCGAAGTATACAAAAATCTTTTCGAAAAATTATCAATCAAAGAGAAAGACAATGTTTTAGGAACAGCCTTATCCTATGCACGCTCGGCGCGAACCTATGTTGTAAGTTCCGCGAATACAATTAATGCCAAAACAAGAAATCTGAGAAAGTTTGAGATCGAATGGCAGCGAAAATTCACCCTTGCCTTCGCATGCTTTATCTTTCTTTTCATTGGAGCTCCACTGGGTGCCATTATTCGTAAGGGGGGCCTTGGATTGCCACTTGTCATTTCTACTTTATTCTTCATCTTTTACTATATCATTTCGCTGATGGGTGAAAAAATTGTCAGAGAGAGTGGTATGGCCGATTATCAGGGTATGTGGATGGCATCAGTAATATTTTTGGTGACTGGTATCTTTCTTACATACAAGGCAACAACCGATGCCTCTATCCTTAACTTCGAAACATACAGTAATCTGATCAGAAAATATCTGGGCATAAAGAGAATAACAATTGTCGATACAATTAATAAGGAAGAAAAGATTGAAAAAACCCGGAAAATCAAATATGATAAGCTTACTGCATCCCTGGCATCCTTTCAGGATAATATTGATGAAACGCTGGAGGATATTGCTACGCGGCTGAAATTTTCAGGATACCTAGTTTCGCTCGTCGGACTTCGCGAAAGCTCCAATATTTTGCTCTTTGAAAGGCTCTATAAAAATATTATTCGCAGAATAATGGAGTCAGATCTAATGGATGACAGGTCAATCAAAAGTAAGCTGGATGAATTTCCAAATTTTGAATACAAGAACTACCTCGATCTGAAATGGCGCCTTTATCTGCGGCTGGTTCTCCTTTTCATTCCTCCTGTGACTGTCATTATTCTGGTCAGGCATTATATTCAGCTTCTAACCCTGAAATCAAAACTTAAGAATATCACCCAACTGGTTGACGACCTGATAAGACTGTTGATGAAAAGCGAAGCTATTAATAGCTAATCCGCCACAATGAAGATCCTTCAGCTCTGTAACAAAGTCCCTTATCCTCCATACGATGGTGGTGCTATTGCTATGCTGAACATGGCTAAATCGTTTGCGAAAAACGGACATGAGGTTACTATGCTGGCAATGTGTACTGATAAGCATAGAAAATCAACTACACAAATTCCCACTGATCTTGGAAGACTTATAAAATTTATTTATATCGATATTAACACACGAATCAGTCCACTTAAACTTATTATAAATCTTATCTTTTCAAAACAGCCTTACATTGCAGTCAGATTTATCAATAAGAAATTTGCGGTTGCACTTACTGAACTGCTACAGCAGGAAACTTTCGAAATAATTCAACTTGAAGGACTGTACCTCAAACCTTACATACCGCTCATCAGAAAAAACCATCAGGGAATACTTACCTACAGGGCTCATAACGTCGAAAGCGAAATCTGGCATAGAATCGCAGATACAACCAGTCACATGTTCCGAAAATGGTATATAAAGGTTCTTGCACATCGCTTATCGATATTTGAAAAAGATATGATAAACCGTTACGATTTATTAATCCCAATCAGCGCCAACGATTATTCATGGTATCAGGCAAATGGGAATAATAAACCTGGTCATCTTACGCCTACAGGTATTTCTGAAGAGAATTTTAATCCTCCCATAAAAACCCACCATGCTATTGATCTTTTCTATATTGGTGCCCTCGACTGGATACCCAACCAGGAAGCGCTCCTGTGGTTCATCGACCGGGTATGGCCCACCCTCAAGGAAAAACAGCCTGATATCAGGTTTCATATTGCCGGACGAAATGCTCCGGAATGGCTGGCACGAAAATTTAAAAATTCATCTGTTAATTTCCATGGTGAAGTTGAAAATGCACAACAGTTTATCGATAGTCATTCGCTGATGGTGGTTCCCCTGTTTGCCGGAAGTGGGCTGCGTATAAAAATTATTGAAGCTATGGCACGCTCGAAACCGATAATAACTACTAAAATTGGTGCACAGGGTTTGAATATCACTCCCGGAAAGGAAATTATCATTGCAGATAATGCTGAAGAATTTATTCTTGCTATTAACCAGTTGCTTGATGACTCATCACGCGCTGATGAGTTACAGAAAAATGCCTTCGCTTTTGCCCGACAAAACTTCAGTGATGAACAGATCGTTAAAAATCTTTTATATTTTTACATGCAACATCTGGCATGATAAAACTAATCTTCTGGATATTAATCATCCTTATCGCTTATACCTACATCGGGTATGCCATTCTGCTTCTCATCCTCAATGGCATTAAAAAATTATCAGGTAAAAATCATCGCGAATATCTTGCTCCCCAGACACTTCCGGAAGTTACCCTGTTAATTGCTGCATATAATGAAAGAGATACGGTAGAAACGAAAGTACAAAACACCCGGGAGATTCATTACCCCGAAAATAAGCTGCAGGTTGTATGGATCACCGATGGTTCGGACGATGGCACTCCTGACTTCCTGTCGCAGTATTCTGAAATTAAAGTATTGCATAATCCCGAGAGGAAGGGAAAAACAGCTGCTCTTAACCGGGCACTTAAAACAATCGACACTCCTTTTGTTATTTTCAGCGATGCAAATACCATGCTCGATCCTGAGGCGATTATAAATCTCATAATTCCCTTCAGTGATGAAAAGGTGGGATGCGTTGCCGGTGAAAAGAGGATCGTAAAAAATGTATTCGAAATAGCAGCAGGTGCAGGTGAGGGAGCCTACTGGAAGTATGAATCCATTCTCAAAAGACTTGAATCTGAGTTCTCAACGGCACTTGCGGCTGCCGGTGAATTGTATGCCATTCGCACAGAACTCTATCAGCCGGTCGATCCTGATATCATCATTGACGATTTTATCATCTCATATACTATTGCCCGGCAAGGATATTTGATAAAATATCAGCCTAAGGCGTTTGCCCTGGAAAATTCATCGGCAAATATCCGCGAAGAACTCAAACGTAAGATTCGTATAGCTTCCGGAGCCATACAAACTATGCTTCGTTACCCCTCACTTTTTAATTTCTTCAGGCATGGTTTTCTGAGTTTCGAATTTATTTCACATAAAGTATTCCGGTGGTTGGTTGTTCCGGCCGCTATTCCTTTAATTGCATTTCTCACTATTGTATTATGCATTCAAAGCAATTGGCTGGTTCCTGTATATGTTGTTATATTACTCTTACAGGCTCTCTTTTATTTTTTCGTTATGCTCGGATTATTTTTTGAAGGAAAAGCAATGCGCTGGAAAATTCTGTTCCTCCCCTATTACCTGATAATAATTAACTATGCGCAGTATGCCGGAATAATAAGATTTATCAGGGGAAAACATAATGTTGTATGGGAAAAAGCCAAAAGAGCTTTATAAAAATTAAGCCTGCAAAATTTCTTGGTTTATTTAAAGAACAAATTTTACTTTTGCCAAGTCAGTAACAACGCTGAAAGGAGATAATATTGGAAAATAAAAATAAATACCCTGAACTGAATACTGCTGGGGAAGCCATTGAAGATATCCGTAGCGGTAAAATTGTTATTGTTGTCGATGATGAGGATCGTGAAAACGAAGGAGATTTTATATGTGCTGCCGAACTGGCAACGCCGGAGATCATCAATTTTATGGCTACCAATGGTCGCGGTCTGATATGTGTTCCTCTGCCTGAAGAACGTTGCGAAGAGCTTGAACTCGAACTCATGGTTCCGGTAAATACATCCTTGCATGGTACTCCTTTTACTGTTTCGGTCGATTTGCTCGGCCATGGATGTACAACAGGAATATCGGCCGGCGACAGGGCAAAAACCATTAAGGCGCTGATTAATCCCAAAACCCGGCCGGAGGACCTGGGACGTCCCGGACATATATTCCCGTTAAAGGCAAAAGCCAAGGGCGTATTGCGCCGTGCAGGACATACCGAAGCCGCTGTCGATCTGGCCCGGCTGGCCGGACTGCAGGCTGGTGGAGTTTTGGTTGAAATCATGAATGAGGATGGCACTATGGCGCGCCTGCCGCAATTACTCGAAATTGCCGAAGTTCACAACCTCAAGATTATTACAATTGAAAGCCTTATCGCCTTTCAGCTGGAACGTGATACTCTCATTATTAAAGGTGAGAAAGTAAAACTACCAACGGAGTTCGGCGATTTTGAATTGATACCCTTTATTCAAAAATCAAATAACCTGGAACACGTTGCGTTGCTGAAGGGTAAATGGACCAAGGATGATCCCGTTCTGGCACGTGTACATTCATCGTGTGTTACCGGCGATATATTTCATTCCTACCGTTGCGATTGCGGATCTCAGCTCCATGAAGCCATGCGCCGAATCCAGCAAGAAGGGAGAGGTGTATTGGTATATCTGAACCAGGAGGGCCGGGGCATTGGATTATTCAATAAAATACGAGCCTATAAATTGCAAGAACAGGGCCGTGACACCGTAGAAGCAAACCTCGATCTGGGTTTTGAAGACGATGAACGCGATTATGGAATTGGAGCCAGCATCCTGCGTGAGCTCGGTCTGGGGAAAATCCGGTTGCTTACCAATAATCCCGTAAAACGTGCCGGATTAGAAGGTTACGGCCTGACAGTGGTAGAAAATGTACCTATTGAGATAAAGCCTAACAAGTACAATAAGTTTTATCTTGAAACGAAAAGACTAAAAATGGGGCATTTTCTGGAACTCGTACCCGAAGAAAAGAAAAAGGAAGAAGAAACCGATTAAGTTACTCGTTATATCATGCCGGAACAGCTACGTATTATTTTCATGGGCACTCCTGAATTTGCTGTGGAATCACTCAAAGCTTTGCTGGATAATGGTCAGCAAATAGTTGCTGTTATTACAGCCCCTGATAAACCTGCCGGCAGAGGGAAACAATTAGTATCAGCGCCTGTAAAACAATTCGCTCAACAAGCCGGTATAACTACAATTCTTCAACCAACAAATCTTAAAGATCCCGGTTTTATTATTGAACTTAAAACCCTTCATGCCGATCTCCAGGTAGTTGTTGCATTCAGAATGCTTCCTGAAATAGTATGGTCCATGCCTCCGAAAGGTACTGTTAATTTACACGCTTCACTCCTTCCCGATTACAGAGGGGCTGCTCCAATAAACTGGACTATTATGAACGGTGAAAAAGAAACAGGTATAACAACATTTTTTATTGAAAAAGATATCGATACGGGAAAGATAATCCATCAGGCTAAAGTTGAAATTACTCCTGAAATGAATGCCGGTCAGCTACACGATATGCTAATGATTAAGGGAGCTCAGTTGCTGGTAAAAACCGTAAATGCAGTTTCCGATAACAATTTTCCGTCTACGTCACAATCGGAGTTATTGAACGGAAATACTGTTCATCAGGCCCCGAAGATATATAAGGAGGACTGCCTGATTAACTGTAACAACACTGCGGAGCAGATATACAATTTCATCAGGGGATTAAGCCCCTACCCTGCAGCCTGGACTGAGATAACAGATAGAAGTTCCATCCTGTTGCTTAAGTTATTTGAAAGCAACTATGAAATAGCGAATCATTCCTATAAACCAGGAACTCTCTTTTCCGATGAATCCAGCTACCTTAAAATTGCTGCTAAAGACGGATTTATCTCCATCCTGAACTTACAAATGGCCGGCAAGAAAAGAATGGAAGTAAAAGAGTTTCTGCGGGGTTTTAAAAATATTAGTAACTACATCGTCCTTCCACAATAATTCTTCTCTTTTTTTCTATCAACCTGATAAATTAAGCAATCACCGGTAATGTTATACTACTCCTTGCGATCATTTTAACAAACAACAAATCAATATTTTAGTTGAAAACTCCTTTCAGTTATCCAATTTTTCTTTTTAAATTTAGTATGACGTAAATCAATAATTATCCAACCATGAAAAGTAAAATTTTTTCAATCGCAATTATGGGCTTTGCCTTTCTTTACAGCACTTATGCTCAAAATGTTCCAAACGGAGGATTTGAGGATTGGGAAATGAGGCTTTTATATGAAGAACCTGAAACCTGGAATACAGGAAACCAGGAAGCATTTTTGTATAATGCCTCAACTGCATCGAGCACAGCCGACAGCTATAGCGGCGATCTGGCCTTACGTTTGGAAACTGTAGTTGCAGAAGAAGATACACTGTTCGGTTATGCAATGTGTAATGGTATTGTTACAGGAGGTGAGGTTAGTGATACATTGCATTTTGAAGGAGGTATTCCGGTTTCAGCTGCCCCCGATTCGCTTTTTGGTTATTTCAAATTCGAAATCCCTGAAAACGATACAGGACTGGTACTGGTATCTTTTAAAAGTGCAGGAGACATTATTAGTCAGACTTTTTATCCTATTACCGGAACACAAAACTCCTATACGCTCCTGGGATTTGAAATTGAAACAATGACTGAAACTCCCGATACCGCTTTGGTAGCCTTTACGTGCTCAAATCCTGATAATGTCATGACTGGAGGATGGTTGCAGGTCGATTCTGTATGGTGGGACGGAATTGATGATTCCATTTCAAACGCTGACTTCGAAGTTTGGGAAGAGGCCAGTTATCAGGACCCTGAGAACTGGATTACAGCCAATCTGTTTGCCTATCTGTTTGGTGGAGATATAGCTGCAACTCCTACGGCCGATGCACATTCCGGTAGCTTTGCTTTGCGCCTGGAAGCTATTGAAACTGCAATTCCCGCTGATGAAGGAATGACAGAAGCCGTTGCAGGTTTTGCCATAGCCTATGAGGAATCATTTAATTTTACCGAATCGTTGCCCACTTTTCCTATCGATTTCAATCCTACGGCATTGACGGGTTACTATAAATTTGAGCCCGTTCTGAACGATACGGCTTTGCTTTATATCAGTCTGGCAGATGATGCAGGTAATACCTTGTATGAAATAGGCACTTATTTAACCGAAGCCAGTACATACCAAGCGTTTGAAATTACTATTGATTATTCCGGGGAAACTCCCATTGCCCTTGCAAGTATTGTTGTAAGTACAACAAAATACTTTATGCAAACCGGTGAGAATAGCGGAGAAATTGGCAGTGTGCTGTACTTCGATGATCTTGATCTTTTTAATCCCTGTGATACATTTCCC
>CAZMVE010000070.1:11311-16326 GCA_964569585.1 uncultured Bacteroidales bacterium
CTGATTAAAATACAGGGAGAAAAGTTCAGCCATTGCGAAAAGTTGATGATTAAATAAAATATATTCTAATAATCCGTAATTTATACATCTGATGATCCCGAAACCTTTTATATAAGGAATCGGGATCATTCATTCCAGTCTCATCCTCCGTAGCCAGAATCTGAATATCTCATCCTCAGTTTCACTTGCCCAAAATATTTAACTCTGAAAATTCTCGTTTATCCAAAATATTTTTACTTTTACCGGATATTACGAATTTAATAATAGTAACACGATGTCAGTAGTGCGCTTTGGAGTTTCACTCGAAAAAAAACAGTTAAAAACCCTGGATGAGTACGTCAGTGAGAATAAATTCTCAAATCGTTCGCAGGCTATCAGACAGTTAATATCTAAAAATGCTGTTGAAAAAAAATGGCAATGTAACAATTTAGTTGCCGGTTCGATCACTCTTGTTTATGATCATCATAAACGGGATATCCAGAATAATCTTACTGCAATTCAGCATAGCTATCTCAATGTTATTCTATCGTCACAACATTTTCACCTGGATCACGACAATTGTATGGAAATCATTGCTGTAAAGGGTAAAGCAGTGGTATTGACCGAACTGGCAGATAAACTTATTGCCGTAAAAGGAATACAGCATGGTAAACTTACCATGAGCAGGGCAGATTAATTTTTTTTGCCTTACAGTAACACGAAATATTAAATAGTATTACTAATACTTGTGAATAAAACTCCTCTTTATGAAAATTACAACCAACCAAAAAACTGTATGGCTATGTCTTATCGCCATACTTACATTTTCACCAGTTTTCTCACAGAATATCCAAACAGATACAATACAGCTTGACGAAGTAGTTATAACAGCCACAAAAACCCTTAGGAAGCTTAAGGAAGTACCCTCCAGAATATCCCTGATAAACAGCAGGATAATTGAAGTGACTCCGGCACAACAACTGGATGATATCCTTAGATTTACACCAGGAATTAATGTAAATCGCAGCAGTGGTATTTACAGCCAGAGACCCATGGTTACCCTGCGCGGACTATCGGGTGATGAACAGTCGCGAACACTTGTGCTGATGAACGGAGTCCCCATCAATACATCCGATGAAGGCGGAGTTAACTGGAACCGTATGAATCAATATGATATTGAACGAATTGAAGTATTCAAGGGGCCGGGATCATCGCTTTACGGCAACAATGCCATGGGGGGAGTTATCAACCTGATCACTAAGAAACCTGGCAAACCTCATGAAATTTTCGGAAGTGTCAGCTATGGAACATTCAATACCCTGCGACAGGATCTGAATGTGATGATCAGGGGCAATAAAGGGTACTATGGCTCCGTATCGGAGTACTACTTAAAAAGTGATGGCTATATTACTGTGCCGGAAGATGCCCGTACGCCCTACGACATAGCACTTTCTCTGGAAGAAATCGGTTTATCGGCCAGGGCCGGAAACGATCAGAATATTTGGCTGAAATGGGAATTACAATATGACGTTTTCAGGGATGAAAGAGGCGAAGGATATCAGATATATGCTCCAAAAGGTTGTTACAGAAACTTTTATACAAACCTTTTCCGCGGAAACCTTAAGGGTGGCAATGAAAAAACACAATATGATTTTAACCTTTTCTACCAGCTTGAACATTATTACGATGTCAATGAAAGATTGCGGGGTGGAAATTATTCCCGGTACGATGTTAATTCTTTACGGAAAGACATGGGAGCTTTATTCAGCGTCTCAAGAGAACTATCTATAAATAATACGCTTACAGGCGGTATGGAATTCAAACAGGGAAGTATTGAGGGAGGAGACTATTATCAAACACCCCGGCAGGTAAACGATAGCACTCAGGTTTACGATACCATCTGCAATACAGGAACCATTAGTACCATAGCCGGTTATTTACAGGATGAACATTCTTTCTTTGACAATAAAATCAGATTGGTCGTTGGTTTACGATTCGACCGTGTAAACTTCTCCGATGGGAAATTCAGTTCAACAGATCCCTGGAATACCCTGCCTGAACTCAACGATCATACCTGGTCGGAACTATCTCCGAGAATCGGAGTCAGGTTCAATTTTATCCCGGAGTTAAGTTCCTATCTTTCCTATTCACATGGTTTCCGTGCATCGATACTCGATGATCTGACACGCACGGGATGGATGTGGGTAGGGCCCAAATATGCCAATCCGGAACTGGGTCCCGAATCGATCGATAATTACGAAATTGGAATAGATGTTTTCCCTGTAAACAACCTCAAGATTACCACATCGGCCTATTATGCCAAAGGCAAAGACTTTCTCTACTATGTTTCCACAGGCGATAGTTTGTACGGACGGCCGATCTATATCCGTGAAAATGTAACCCATGTAAGTTTGAAAGGTTTTGAAGCCGATTTCACCTATGAGGTATTTACGGACTTTACGATCCTTGGCAACTATACATTCACTGATTCAAAAATCGATGCTTTCACCGAGATGCCCGGGTTGGAAAATAAGTATCTGAAATATGTGCCTAAACATACAGCCTCAGCATCCATCTTTTGGAAGAATAAAATTGTGAATGCATCCTTACGGGGTTTATACAAAGGAAAACAATTTGGTGATGACGCCAATACTGTAAAATTGGATTCCTATACAACAGTTGATATTCAATTATCAAAACAGATCATGGAAAATTTAATCCTTTCAGTGGATATTCAGGATATTTTTGATAATGAACACATGATATCAAACGAATCGATTTCTCCCGGCAGGATAATTACAGGACGAATAGCCATTAAATTTTAAGGTCTTGAAGAAACACGTTCAATATATAGTCCAACTTCTTTTACCAGCAATTCTTTTCATAGCCTGCAATAATTCATCCCGGCCTGTCCGGGATGAATTTATGGTTATCCATGACTTGCTTGGCAGGGAAGTCAGTGTACCCAAAAATGTAGAAAGAATAGTGGGATTGCGGGCAGGTGCCCTGCGTTTACTGGTTTACATGGAGGCAACGGCTAATGTGGTGGGAATTGAAGAAGTTGAAAAGCGTGGCATCAGGCCCTATACCCTGACACATCCTGAACTTCTGGAATTACCCCTTATCGGGCCCTCAATGGGCGGCGATGCCGAACTTATTTGTATAGCCCGTCCCGATGTCATTTTCATAAGCTATACC
The DNA here is from genome assembly GCA_964569585.1 of uncultured Bacteroidales bacterium. Taxonomy (GTDB): domain Bacteria; phylum Bacteroidota; class Bacteroidia; order Bacteroidales; family UBA10428; genus UBA10428. Next base: position 14,489 of record CAZMVE010000070.1, read on the forward strand.
ACAATTGGCGATGCCGATGCCCTGCAGAAAAAAACAGGCATTCCGGTAGTTGCCCTCGAATGTCCTGAACTAGATACGGCACGCGATACACTTTATAACTCCTTACGGTTAATAGGTAAAATACTTCATAAGGAAATGCGTGCTGACTCCCTGATTTCCTTCATCGAAAATTCTATCACGAACCTTAATACCCGGACCCTCACTATCCCTGAAGAAGAAAAGCCATCGGTATATATTGGCGGGATATCTTATAGTGGCATCCATGGTATTAATTCAACACAACCCTTCTACCCTCCCTTCCTTTTCGTAAATGCAAATAATGTAGCTTCTGTCCTCAACAGCCGGCTTGTATCGCATGTAAAGGGGACTTATATCGATAAAGAACAATTGATCCTCTGGAATCCTGATGTGCTGTTTATCGATGTATCGGGAATGAACCTGGTGAAACAGGATCTGGCAGGAAATTCGCCTTTGCATAACAACCTGAGTGCAGTGAAAAATAACGCCATTCATTTTTTGTTGCCCTATAACAATTATGCTGTTAATTATGAATTGATACTGATCAATGCCTGGTACACCGGAAAAGTATTGTATCCTGAAAGATTTAATGATATCAGTATAACACAAAAGGCAAACGAAATACTGAAGATGTTTTTGGGCAAACTGGTTTATAATGAAATAATTCAAGATGCTCCGGGATTACGTTCCGTAACTCAAAACGATTTCTGATGCAGGATACCCTTATCACACAATATAGAAAATATGCAAAACGCAGGTTGTTCTTTATCCTGGCAGTTTTTATCATGCTTATGATTATGGCAATGATTGCCCTTATATCCGGCTCTGCAGATATTGGCCTTATAGATTTATGGGACATAGCCAGGGGAAAAGGTTCTGCTTTTGCCTCCCAGATAGTACTTAATATCAGGATGCCACGAATTGTGGGAGGTATTCTCGCCGGTACAGCTCTTGCCGTGTCGGGGGCCGTTATTCAGAGTCTGCTCAGGAATCCGCTGGCTTCTCCTTTTACTCTTGGGATATCAGGTGCAGCGGCCTTTGGTGCCGCATTCGCTATTATTATTCTGGGAGCTGGCAGTAGTTACATTAGTTCCAACGATATGATCAATATAAACAATCCTGCTCTGGTTACTACTTCGGCCTTTGTCTGGAGCCTCATTAGTGTAGCTGTGATCTTGGCATTATCGAAGTTTCGCGGGGCTACACCCGAAATCATCATCCTTTCCGGTATTATTATTTCCTCATTATTCGGAGCTGGTATTTCTGCCATGCAATATTTTGCCGACAGTGTCCAGCTGGCTTCGATCATATTCTGGACTTTTGGCGATCTGGGAAGAGGTTTATGGAGAGATTCCCTCATCCTGGCAATAGTCCTTGTTCCCCTACTGGTTTATTTCTTCCGCCAGCGCTGGAACTACAAATCGCTTCAATCAGGCGATGAACATGCCAGAAGTCTTGGAGTGAATGTTACACGGGTGCGTTTGTCCGGTATGGTAGCAGCCTCACTCGCAACAGCTATTGTAGTATCGTTTTATGGTATCATAGCTTTTATTGGCCTTGTGGTCCCTCATATCGTCAGGCGTATTATTGGTGACGATGAACACTTTCTTGTGCCGGCCTCAGCGATTTTTGGCGGAATGTTCTTACTGTTCTCCGATACCCTGGCCAAGACTATCATTGCCCCGGTTATTCTTCCGGTTGGTATACTGACTTCGTTTATCGGAGCTCCTCTGTTCTTGTTTTTACTGGTTAAAAGTATGGGTAAAGGCTATTGGAAATAATGAACAACTTAATATGAAAATTACCATCCACGATATTGA
>CAZMVE010000071.1:0-15978 GCA_964569585.1 uncultured Bacteroidales bacterium
ACCAGCGACCCCTACCGACAATGCATATCGGGATGCTCCGAACCTTTACAGGCATAAAATAAAAATGGATGCCGGTTGTGACATCCAAATTTTTGTAGGAACTGCTGGATTCGAACCAGCGACCCCCTGCTTGTAAGGCAGGTGCTCTGAACCAGCTGAGCTAAGCTCCCCTAGTCCGCCGAAGCTTTAGCGAAGGCGGGCTTTGTTCCCATACCTTTTTATGCATCCAGCGTTATCGAAAACCCACCTTCGCCAAGGCTTCGGTGGTTAAAAGCGGTGCAAATATAATGGTCTTTTAGCGAATTCAAAAAGAATTAGGTTTTTTTTTCCATTGCAGGAAATCAGCCACCACAAATGTACTTCCGCCAATGTATATCAGATCGTTGGGGGAAGATGAATGGTATGCTGAAATGTAGGCTTCGGCTACTGAATTGTAGCATTGGTACGATAGACCCTGATGCCTGAAAAAGGATTCAAGATTGTCCAGTTTCATAGCTCTGGGAATATTTGGTTCACAGAGATAATACGTTGCTCTTTCGGGAAGGATTTCAACAATAGCTTGCAGCTTTTTATCATCGACAAAACCTAAAACCAGGTGGAGATTCTGGTGAGGAGTAGTATCAATTTGTTCTGTGATATGTATAAATCCTTCCATATTGTGGGCAATATCACACACAACTAAGGGTGATCTGCCTGTTATCTGCCATCGGCCCATTAATCCGGTGAGATTTGTAATACGTTTCAGTCCGTGTTCGATATGCTTCCTATTAATTTTAACACCTTTTTGATCAAGGATCCATAAAGTCATTAGTACCGGAGGAAGATTTTTCTTTTGATAGGCTCCCTGCAAATCGAGGATCAGATTTTTAAAATTCCATCCAAAACATTTTGTGAAATTCCAACTCACAGTACTATCCAGATTTTGCAGGGCATAATCGGGGATGTAATATTCATCTGAAAACCAGATATCACAATTTCTTTGTTGTGCTGCTCTATTGAAGACATCGACTGTTTCAGGCTGTGTTTCACCAATAACAACAGGTATTCCGGGTTTAATTATCCCGGCTTTTTCTTGAGCAATCAGCGGCAGAGTATCTCCCAGAAACTGCGTATGATCGAGCCCGATATTCGTAATTACCGAAACTTCGGGAGTAATAATACTGGTAGTATCGAGCCGTCCTCCCATACCTACTTCTATTATAGCAATATCGACATGTAAAGAGGCAAAGTAATGAAATGCCATAAATACTGTCATTTCAAAAAAGGAAGGGGATGTTTTTTCAAAAATCGACTTATGCTTTTCAGTAAAATCGATTACGAATTTCTGAGTTATACATTTACCATCAACCCTGATACGTTCTCTGAAATCGAGTAAATGGGGAGAAGTATAAAGCCCGGTTCTATATCCAGCCGATTGCAGTACCGACGCCAGCATGTGACTTACGGAACCCTTACCATTTGTACCTGCAACATGCACCGTTTTAAAACTTCGATGCTGATGGCCGAAGTATTTGTCCATCTGAAATGCATTTTCCAGATCAGCTTTATAGGCTGCGCTGCCGATACGCTGATACATAGGCAATGCCTTGTATAAATAATCAAGGGTTGCTTTATAGGTCATGCAGGCAAAGTAATGTACGATCTACCATTTTTCATAATGTATCCGATCGGGTTTGAATCGGTCAGGAGTTGATTTTGTTTCTGCAGAGTACCCAAGTGAAATCAATGAAAAGGGAATTATATGCTCCGGGAGTTGAAACAGTTTATGAATTGCATCAACACGGTTTTGTCTGGGGTGCAAGCCAACCCAGCAGGCACCTAGTCCTAGTGCATGTGCAGTCAGAAGAATATTTTGAGTGGCTGCCGAACAATCAATAATACCATAACCTTCATCATGTTGGAGTTTTTCATCGTAACAAACCAGGATACATTTTTGTGCTTTTTCAAGCATTTTTGCATTCTGATGGAATTGCATTATTGCGGTGCGTTTTGATTCATCTTCAAAAACAATAAAATGCCAGGGTTGTTTATTAACTGCCGATGGGGCATACATTGCAGCTTGAAGAATTTTATCAACTATTGCATTTTCAATTTTTGTATCGGAATATCTTCTGATACTGCGTCTTGTAAAGATGGCTTCCAGTGCTTCCATAGTATAGCTGATGTGTTGTGGTATTAGACCACACAAAATTATACGAATTAATTTTTAATTTTAATGTTGTTCATAAAACATATAGTAAGCAGATGGCAAAGAAGAAAAATCAGAACAAGACATTTGTTTTAGATACAAATGTTCTATTACACGATTATAAATGTATCTACAACTTTCAGGAGAATGATGTTGTAATACCTATTACTGTATTGGAGGAACTGGATAAGTTTAAAAAGGGGAATGATCTTATTAATTTTCATGCTCGCGAATTCACACGTGAACTGGATAAACTATCAGGTGATGGCCTTTTTAATGGAGGAGTTACATTAGGTAAAGGATTGGGTAAATTATCGATAGAAACAGGTAAACCATTCTCCGATCAGATGAGGCAATCCTTTCCTGAAAACACTCCTGATCATCGGATTTTAGCTATTGCCGAATATATTTCTGTTAAAAACCAGGGAAAACAGATAACTCTTGTCACTAAGGATATTAATCTCAGAATGAAGGCCAAATCGATTGGCGTTATGGCTGGTGATTATGAAAGCGATAAAGTCCAGAATATTGATGAGATCTATAAAGCTATATACACACTGGAGAATATTGATGATACTTTAATTTCGAAGGTTTATGAGGATGAAGATGGCATTCCTGCCAAAAAGATTAAATTATCTCCTCAACCCAATCCCAATCAGTATTTTATATTGAAAGGGAACCGCTCCAGCGCACTGGTTCATTATGATCATGCCAATACAATGTTTAACAGAGTATTGAAACAAAAAGCATATGGCATAGAACCCAGGAATGCCGAACAAACTTTTGCTATCGATGCCCTTTTAAGAGATAGTGTTCAGCTTGTTTCCATAACCGGGAAAGCAGGTACCGGTAAAACGCTTCTGGCGCTAGCTGCCGCTATACACCAGCGACAAAAATATACCCAGATATTTCTAGCAAGGCCTATTGTTCCGTTATCGAACCGTGATATCGGATTTCTGCCTGGCGATGTTAAGGAAAAAATCGGACCCTATATGCAACCTCTTTTTGATAATCTGGATGTCATAAAAAATAAATTTAGCTCAACCAGTAAGGATTATCAGAAAATTGAAGAAATGGTCAAAACTGAAAAACTTATCATTACTCCATTAGCTTACATTCGGGGGCGCAGTCTTTCAAAAGTATTTTTTATTGTAGATGAAGCACAGAATTTAACACCTCATGAGATTAAAACAATAATAACTCGTGCCGGCGAGGGAACAAAAATGATTTTTACCGGAGATATTGAACAAATTGATACTCCTTATCTCGATATGAAATCTAATGGCTTATCCTATCTTACGGATAAGATGATCGGCCAGGAAGTTTTTGGTCATATTAACCTGGTTAAGGGGGAAAGGAGCTATCTGGCTGAATTAGCAAGTAATCTGTTATAAAGAAAAATAAATAGTATGAGTGAGAAGAAAGAAATTTTCATTGTTCGACACGGAAAATCGAGTTGGGAAATGAATGATATTTCGGATATCGACAGGCCACTAAAACTCAGGGGTATTCGTAATGCTTACGAAATGGCACGGCGATTGAAAATTGAGCGGAAAGTACCACAAGTATTTATCAGTAGTCCGGCAAATCGTGCTTTGCATACAGCCATTATTTTTCTTACAGTTTTTGAGTTACCCTATAACAAACTGATCATTGATAAACGTTTATACGGCAATGGATTGAAAGAGATACTGGACCTTATTAAATCTCAACCCGATGACTTCAGTAAATTAATGATTTTTGGACATAATCCCGATTTTACCGAACTTGTACGCAAATACGCAAAAAGTACAATTTTTGAAATACCAACATGCGGTATTGCCAAATTTGACTTTCGATGCGAAAAATGGTCAAAAATTGGCAAAGAAGCTGTAATTTCAGAATTTCTTGATTTTCCCGGAAAGGAAGATTAAAAGCAAATTCATGGTGTAAATCCTGGAAATATTAATGAGTAAACGACAACAAAAAATAATTAACAGGGAGCTTAGCTGGCTATCCTTTAACGATCGTGTTCTTCAGGAAGCTCAGGATAAAAAGAATGTACCATTAATTGAACGTATTCGTTTTCTAGGTATTTTCTCAAATAATCTTGATGAGTTTTTTAAAGTTCGGGTTGCTACAATAAAGAGAATGATTGATGTTCAGGAAGGTAAACAACGAGTAGAAGGAGAGAAGCCAGGACGTTTAATGAATAAAATTCAGAAGAAAGTATTAAATCTTCAGAATAAGTTTGAAACTACATTTCACAGTATACTGGGAGAGCTGGAACAACATGACATTTTCATAATCAACGAAAAAGAACTCAATCCGTTACAGGAAATCTTTTTACGAAAATACTTTAAGGATAAGATTATGCCCATAATCTCGCCTATCATGTTGCAAAACATCGATAGATTTCCTTATTTGAAAGATAAGTCCATTTATTTTGCAATAAAGCTTTTGCAAAGTACAAAACCAAACATCCACGAATTTGCACTTATTGAAATACCTACCGATGTTTTACCCAGGTTTATCGAACTACCCTCAGAGTCGGACCGTAAATTCATTATCTTACTTGAAGATATTATCAGATTTGCACTGGAGGATATATTCGCAATTTTCGAATTTGATAGTTGCGATGCCTGGACCATTAAACTAACTCGCGATGCCGAGTTGGATATGGATAATGATGTTTCTCTCAGTTTTCTTGAATTGATCTCAAAAGGTGTGTTGAACAGAAGAACAGGCGAAGCTGTGCGCTTTGTTTTTGATAACAGCATTGCAAAGGATCTTCTCGATTATATTATTCATCAGCTTAAACTCGATGAAGAAAGTAATCTTATTCCCGGAGGAAGGTATCATAATTTTAAAGATTTTATGAGTTTTCCCAATATTGGCTCTGAAGATCTTGTATATGAAAAAATTTCGCCTGTCTGGCATAAAATGATTGAGTATAATAATAGTATTCTTGCTGTTATCAAGAAAAACGATTTCATGATCCATGTTCCCTACCAGGATTTTAATATATTCATCAACCTTTTACAGGAAGCGGCCATCGATCCTAAGGTGAGGGAAATATCCCTTACCATATACCGGGTAGCACGAAATTCAAAAGTGATCAATGCGCTTATTAATGCATGCCGCAATGGAAAAATAGTTAATATTGTAATTGAACTTCAGGCACGATTTGATGAAGAAGCTAATATCTATTGGTCAAGAATACTGGAAGAAGCGGGAGCCAATATATATTTTGGGATTCCGCGTTTAAAGGTTCATGCAAAACTATTGTGCATAAAGCGCATCGAAGATAAGAAGCCATTTTTCTATTCCTGTGTGAGCACCGGCAACTTTCATGAAGGAACTGCTAAAGTATATAGCGATCTCTTACTATTTACAGCAGACAAACGTATTACCCGTGAAGTAAAAAAAGTATTTGATTTTTTTGCCAATACGCATCAAAACCAATACTACCGACATCTTATTGTATCTCCGTTATATATGCGTAAACGTCTTTACAAGCTTATCGAAAACGAAATTAAATTTGCCAGGGCGGGTAAAAAAGCCAGAATCATTTTTAAGCTTAATACTTTGGTCGATAAAGAGATGATTTATAAGCTTTATCAGGCTAACAATGCGGGTGTTGATATCGACCTTATCATTCGCGGAGCATGTTCCATTATTCCCGGAATACCCGGAATGAGTGAAAGAATAAATGCTATAAGTATTGTCGATAAATTTCTGGAGCACTCACGGATATTTATTTTCCGGAACAATGGCAACAATTTATATTATATATCTTCTGCCGATGGCATGGTGCGTAATCTTGACAGACGAATTGAAATAGCATGCCCGATTTTTAATAAAGAAATTCAAAGTGAAATTCAGGAAATGATCGATATACAACTAAAGGATAATGTTAAAGCGCGACTTATCAACGAGGATCAGGATAATCCATATATTTCTTCCGATGGCACCGAGGAAATCAGATCACAATTCGTATTGCATGAATATTACAAAAGAAGACTTTTTGAACAATAATGCTTCTGTTTTTTGCTGCTACTCCTTCGGCTCATTTGTTTTTATATCTTAATTATCACATTAAATTTGCCTGCGATAAATCATTGGGCGTATGGATCTGAAAATAATATGTGAAGAGGCTATTGAATTTGTCAGGCAAACAGGAACCTTCATTGCCAGGGAAAGAACAAAATTCACAATCGATAAAGTTGAAGCAAAAGGGAAACATAATTTTGTAAGCTATGTCGATAAAGAGGCTGAAAAGCTTCTGATTGAGGGATTGCATAAAGTATTACCTGAGGCTGGTTTCATAGCCGAAGAAGAAACAATAAAAAGGCAGGATAAGAATTATAACTGGGTCATTGATCCTCTGGACGGGACAACCAATTTTATTCATGGATCACCACCTTATGCCATAAGTGTTGCTCTAATGAAGGAACAAAGTGTGCTGCTTGGAATTGTATATGAAATTGCCATGTCAGAAATGTTTTATAGTTACAAAGGTACCCCGGCATACCTCAATGATAAAGAGATCCATGTTTCACCTACCGATGAGGTAGCTGAATCTCTGATAGCAACCGGTTTTCCGTATGATAACTTCTCCCGTATGGAATCCTTTATGGATTCACTCAAACACTTTTTTTTACATTCGCATGGAGTTAGGCGATTGGGTTCGGCAGCTACCGATTTGGCATACGTGGCCTGCGGAAGATACGATGCATTTTATGAATATAATCTTAATCCGTGGGATGTTGCTGCCGGTGCATTTATTGTACAACAGGCAGGGGGGAAGGTTGATGATTTCGGAGGAGGTAATAATTACATTTTCGGAAATGAAATTGTAGCATCAAACAGCGCTATTTTCGATGAGTTTCATCGAAAAGTCAATGAGTTTATGAATGTATAAACATGGCAGGGATACTCCGTACATCAGATAAAATTATACTTTTCCCACTCTGGCTTATTACCTTGTTACCTCTCAATGTACTGTATTCTTTTTCTGATTTTCTTTATATAATCCTCTACTATTTTATCCGATACCGCAAGAAGGTCGTTCTCGAAAATTTAAGTAAGGCACTTCCGGAAAAGAACAAAACTGAAATAAAGTTGATTGCAAAACGTTTTTATCACTATCTATGTGATTACTTTATTGAAAGTATATATCTGATTAACATGGATATTAAAGAATGTAACCGGCGTTACAGTTACACAAATCTTGAACTGCTTGATAAATTTTATAACGAAGGTAAAAGTATTATTCTTGCCATTGGGCACTATGGTAATTGGGAATGGGCCAATAATTTTACTATTTGTTCTCCCTATACTCTTTATGGAATTTACAAACCCTTATCCAATAAGCTTTTCGATCGGCTATTTATTCATATTAGGGGTAAGTTTGCCTCAGTTCCTGTTCCAATGAAAACCACTTTTCGCACTATTAAAACATTATTAGAGAAAGAGGAGTTATTTGCTCTTTATCTCGTTGGCGATCAAAGACCTCCAAAAGGTGATCTTGGATTCTGGACAACTTTTCTTAATCAGGAAACTCCCGCAATAACGGGCATGGATAAACTTGCCCGAAAGTTCAATTTTCCTGTTATATTTATGAATGTTCATCGTCCCAGACGAGGATACTATAAGATCACATTTGAAGAAATAAGCAATGAATCAAACAAATCAGGTCCGCACGAAATAACTGAAAAATATATCAGGTATGTCGAAAAATTAATTTATACTCAACCGGAATACTGGCTATGGTCGCATAAGCGTTTTAAATATAAACCCGAGGAATACAAACCAAATCCTGAAAAATAGATGAGAATTAAGGTTGCCATAGTGATTTTAAATTGGAATGGGAAAGCCTATCTCGAACAATTATTACCTTCTGTTATAAAGTATTCGGCCGATCCTTCAAACAGTATAATCATTGCTGATAATAATTCATCTGATGATTCGATTAAATATATCAGAGTGAATTTCCCTGAAATTAAAATAATATCATTTGATAAGAATTATGGATTTGCTCGTGGATACGCCTTAGCTCTTCCAAAGATTGATGCCGAATATTACGTACTACTTAATTCCGATATTGAAGTTACCGAGAATTGGCTGGATCCCTTAATAAAGTTGATGGATGAAGACAAAACCATCGCTGCCGCAATGCCTAAAATCCGATCATTTAACCGCAGGGAATATTTTGAGTATGCTGGCGCAGCCGGTGGCTTTATTGATAAGTATGGATATCCTTTTTGTCAGGGAAGAATCCTTACAAATATTGAAAAAGATGAGGGTCAATATAACGAGTTGAAGGAAGTATTTTGGGCTTCCGGAGCTTGTATGTTTCTGAGGGCTTCAGCTTATTCCAAAACAGGTGGATTTGATGGCGACTTTTTTGCTCATATGGAGGAAATTGATTTATGCTGGCGACTTAAACGTTTAGGATTTACTATTTATTATTGTCCCGATTCTGTGGTTTATCATATTGGTGGTGGTACTTTACCAAATGATAATCCCCGAAAACTGTATTATAATTACAGGAACAGTCTTTTTCTTCTTTTTAAAAATGTCCACAGGTTTGGTTTTCTTTCAATTCTGGTTCCACGAATTCTACTTGATAGCATTTCAGCGATGGCTTACTTACTACAGGGGAAGGTATCTTTTTGTATATCAGTCATACGTGCCCACCTACGTTTTTATATCAACCTGCCTTTGCTGATAAACAAGCGTAAAATTTTTAATCGGATAATTGCTAAGAATCAGGTTTCAAGGATTTATCCTAAAAGCATTGTTTATCAATTCTTTTTTAAGGGATCCAAGAGATTCGAACAACTGGATTTTTAAATAGTTTACTTCGGTTTTAATGTTCGTTGACCTCCGATTGTGGCATAAATCTTTAATGTTTGACTTAAGTCCAGAATATCGTCTACCACATGAAAGGAGAATTCCGCTGAGCCTGAAATATTTTTTTTCCTGAAAAAATGCCAGACTAAATCAAGTCGGTTGTAATAATTAGCTCTGTACAATTTATCGCCCCACATTTGTATTTGTCCATCTCCCACGTAGATCGAAGTTCGGATACCTACATTTAGTAGCTCGATATATAAGGTTGTAAGCGAGCCGTGGTTATAAGAAAAATAGGATACGTTTCTGACACGATCGTAGGAGAAACAATATCCTGTACTTATTGTAATTGAATCAAATAAATAGGGTGTAAGATTGAAACCCACTCCTGCGTACATTCCACCATTATCGCGTATTTGGTCATTTGGCATCTGGTTGGCAGGTCTTGCGAAATGTGTCATAATAAAATCGTGACGATAGAAGAATACACCTTTTTTAATCATCCCTGTACCTCCAATCTGGAATACTTCACGAATGGTATCCGCTTGACGCGATGTCCAGTCTAACCATGCAGATTGGAATCCCCATGGTTTTTTAAACTCCAGAAATAATCCTTCACAATTAGGCCGGTAATACTGGATAGTATCGGACTGGAGTATACGAGGAGGAGTAATCAGATTCCTGCGTGGAAAAGATCCGAAATAAAAATTTACGAATTCTTTATTAAAATGCAGATATAAAACAGGTTCTATATTATCCTTTCTCAACTTATCGCCAAATTCATACAGCAAATCTAAACCGGTTCCAATTTCAATTTCACGATTCAGGACAATCTTTGCATAACCAAACATCCGTGATCCGAATATAGTTTGCGATTTGGCATATTGATTTTGGTATTCATGGTTATCAAAGAAACCACTAACTCCTGTCTGCCATTCAAAAGTTTGTCCTTTAGCAATTATGTAAAATGCAAATATGAAAATTATAATGAAGATCAATTTATTTAGTGATCTCATAAGCAGTAATTGAAACGTTTTCTTTATATGTATGGATTGGGGCTAAATATATAATTTTGATTTAGATTATTCAATGATAACGTCATATTTTGATTTAATATGTTGTTTATTCCTGCTAATTATTTGTTGTGATTTCTGGAGCAGGTTACTATTTTGGACTCTCACCAGTAATTACATGATCTCTGCACTAGAAGACATAATTAAAAGAAATTATAAAAACATTTCACAATGAGGGTTACTTTTTTGAAATTTTAAGGATTAATCAACAAAAAGAATCTTATGGAAAACCTATCAACCGTAAGTAATTTATTTCTTGATAAGGTACTAAATGACTTAGATATTTTACAGCAGGGTCTGCAAGGAAGAAGCATATTATGTGTAGATGATGAATACGTTAATTTTCTGTATTTCTCTGAATTGCTCTCTGGGACAGGAGCAACAATTTTAAGAGCCTTTACATGCAATCAAGCATTAACATGCATAACACTGGAGTGTAAGCTTTGCCTTGTGATAATATCGGAGTCGTTTGTTAATAGAATGAATTATCAAATTGTATCTCAAATTAAAAATATTGCACCAGGCATCCCTGTTATAGGAATCATAGGAACCGATAATGAAAAAAATACCAGTAGATTTCTCCAAATCGGATGTGATTTATACTTAAGCCGATATATTGATAATGTACACCTTATTGAAATGATAAATGAACTGCTTGAGAGCTCAAATAATTAATTGTAAAGAAGAATAATTCTCAGATATTATGACCAATCACAGAAAATATGACTGGAGTAGTGAAAAAATATTAATTGCAGATGATGATTTTTATAGTTTTTTATTACTTCAGAAAATATTAAGCAGGACAGGGGCAACATTGATTCATGCAAAAAACGGTAAGGAAGCATTAGAAAAATTAATAAAAGACAGGACTATTTCAATTGTTATACTAGATATTGTCATGCCTTATTTAAGCGGTCTTGAAGTCATTAGGAGATGTAGAACACTTTTACCTGATTCTATTTTCATTGCTTTTACTGCCGATGTAATCAGGTATGACAAGGATCGGTGCCAGGAAGCAGGATTTAATATATGCATTTCAAAACCGATTTTGCCAATAAAATTCCTAAGTATACTTGAAGAGGCGTTAGTCTCATGAAGTCAACTCCTGGAGGAATGATAGTTAGAAATTATATCCTGTAATCTTTCTAGTCTGTTTGCTCTGGAGCCCTTTATTAGAATTAGAGAATGGTGCAATTCAATTGATTGAAGATAATTTATAAGTGTATTAAAAGAATCAGTAGATATTCCTTTACTTGGAATGATGTCTTTGAATTCTTCTCCAAATAAAATGATCTCTTCGAATCCGAAACCCTCAGCAAGTTTTGCCAGTTTCTTATGTTCCTTATAGGTATAATTCCCCAACTCCTTCATACTACCAAGAATTACAATCTTTCTGTCAAGCTTATAATTTGCTGCATTTTGCAGGGCCAATTCCATTGAAGATGGATTTGCATTATAACAATCCATAATAACTGTCGATGAGCCTATTTGTAAAACCTGCGACCGGAGATTAGAGGGATGATATTTTTCAATACCTATCTTAATTTCCTCAAGAGTAATTCCATGATCTATCCCCACACATGCTGCAGCAAGAATATTGATAAGATTATAACCGCCATACAAATGAGAATTGACAATGACTGAATTATTATTTCTATCCGTTATTTCAACAATAATGTTAGGAGTAGATGTGATTATCCTGCCGGTACAAATGCTACCAATGGAGTTATAAAATAGACAATTCTTGTAACTACCAGCTATTTTTTGAAGCAATTTATCTGAACCATTACAAAATAATTTTCCATTACGAGCTACGATAAAATCGCGAAGTTCAGATTTAGCCTTTACAACACCTTCTAGGCTTCCAAATCCTTCAAGATGTGCCTTGCCAATATTCGTTATAATGCCACTATCAGGTTCGGCTATTTCACATAGAGTCATAATTTCACCCAGATGATTGGCTCCCATTTCTATGACACAATATTCGTTTTCATATTCGATTGATAGAAGAGATAGAGGTACCCCAATATGATTGTTCAGGTTTCCTTGTGTTGATTGCACTTTATATCTTTCTGATAGAACAATGTGTATAAGCTCCTTTGTGGTGGTTTTTCCATTACTGCCTGTCAGTCCGATAATATTAAATTTACTTTTAATTCGGTGATAATGTGCAAGTTCCTGTAAAAAGGAAAGTGTATTTTTTACCACTATAATTTGATCATCATATCCTTCAATTAATTCATCGACTACAGCAATAGAGGCACCTGAGTGGAGTGCCTGAATGGCATAATCATTACCATTAAAATTATCTCCTTTGAGTGCAATAAATATCGAACCTTTTGAGATTTTTCTTGAGTCGGTTGAGATTATTCCCGGGCGGAAGTATTTTTTATAAAATTCTGATATTGTCATAGCTAAATAAAAAAAGGCTGCAAATGGCAACCTTAATATATGATATTTTCTTTGAATTTTTAGTTACCACCCGGACTACCCACTCTGATCATAGCACAACGGAATCCTAAGTCATCGCGTGATGCTCCTTCATCGAGGTATCTGCGGGCACCTGGAGTCATCCAGTAAGCCCGATCTCTCCATGAACCTCCTTTGTAAACTCTTGAACGATCAGTTACCAGGGAACTTTCATCACCAATATCTTGTCTGTACATTCTGCTGGAACCTCTTTCCTGGGTTCCGGTACCTGAATTCCAGTCACCACCTTCAACTATACTTGATTCGTAATCCCCATCCATATAGTTACGGTAATCAGCTTTTTTATAATTCCAGCGATTAATTGCTTCATCAACACTGATTTCAACATATTTTAATCTTCCCAGGCTATCTTTTTCTGCAACATTTCCTTCCTCATCAGTGGCGAGCTTTTTGAATACATTACCTCTGAAGGGGTTGAATTCATCAACATCTTCGAAAGATAGGGGACGATAAATATCCTGTACCCATTCATTAACATTACCAGCCATACAGAACAATCCGTAATCGTTTGGCCAATATGAATTAACAGGAGCTGGAACGGTTGCGTTATCATTAAGATCACCGGCAATACCCATCATATCACCACGACCTCTTACAAAATTTGCGCGCATGTCGCCACGTGCTTTTTTACTGTCCATTCTGACATTATGACCATCCCACGGAAAAATTCGACGTTCATAAATTCTTTCTTCAAAGGAATTTCCTATTAGAGAAAGAGCAGCATATTCCCATTCAGCTTCTGTAGGCAGTCTGTAGCGAGGGAGGAGGATACCATCTTCAAGACGAACCCGACGTGTATCTTTGTTTGGGTCCAGATCAGGTAGATTTTCCCTGACAAGACCTTCATACTGACCAGCCAGGTATGCTTCAGTATTATAGTTTTCTTCATTGATCTGATTAGGATCCGGGTTTAAGATTCCTTCACGAACAAGTATAATTTCATTAACCCTATCGGTTCTCCATGCAGCATAATCAGTGGCTTGCAACCAGCTAACTCCTACAACCGGGTATTCATTATATGATGGATGACGGAAATAGTATTGAACATAAGGTTCATTGTATGCCATTGGTCTTCTCCAGACTAGAGTATCTGGAAGAGCGTTCCTGTAAACCTCAGGATAATCGACAAATACTCTTCGTATCCAATGCAGGTATTCACGATAATCAATGTTTCGAACTTCTGTCTCGTCCATGTAAAAGGAACTGACAGTTACGCGACGTGGCACATTATTCCAGTCATACAGAACATCCTGTTCAACTCGTCCCATGGTGAAGGTACCACCTTCAATCATAACCAGACCAGGACCTAATTCCTGTTCATAGCCATACTTCACTTCAAAACCACCGTTATCAGGATCGTTATATTTCCATCCTGTTGTTGATGATGCAGTTTTTTTACCACCACCACAAGAAACCAAAATAAAAGCCACAACGACTAATTGTGCAATTGCAGACAGCTTAAAATTCATGGTAAAATGATTTTATTGATATTTAATATTTTTACTTATTCTAATATACGATTTTCCATTGTATTAAACTAAATGTTGGGACATTTTATTGCCCCTCTCTTATTTCTTTTCCTTTTATACTGCATATCATACAAAAAAGTTACTTCATGAGCTGCTAAATTTGTAAATCTTGAATCAACTCCGGACAAATTTATATCATAACAATAAAATAATGAAAAATTTTCAAAACGAGTTCCTAACAATATTATTATAGCATCAAATTGAAATTTTAAGTTTTGACGTATATAAATTCCTCCAAGAAATCCACTAATATCCAATCTGGATCCGTAGAGTAATTCGCTGCTATTCTGCTGCAGAGATAAAAAGAATGAAGGTTCTATTTTTGTTGTAATTCTATTATAATCCGCACTGATCAGGTATTTACCCTGATAAGACAAATTTAGCTGCAATCTTGGCAGATTATTAAAAGCGGGCTGAAACGATCCCAGTCGAGATACAGATATTCCATATCTCGAAATATCCCGGTAGGAGAGTTCAAGACCTGCAGAAAAATCTAAAAATTGCTGATTTTCATCAAGAGGTAATGCAGGATATTGACCATTTTCAAAAATCAAACTGCTAAAATTGGTAGAATAAATAGTATAGGATGCCTGTAGTCCTCCTGCTAGAAACCATTCTCGGGCAATTCGAGCCTGATAAGCATAGAGAATTCCAAAGCTGGTTACATTTATTATAGCATCTCCTTGTATGTCCCGTAATACAAGGATTCCTGCAGTACTTTTTAATTGTTCAGAATGATAAAGGAACGCTCCATCATATGTATTAAAGCTGCTACTACCGGGCCATTGGTTGCGATATGTTAATTGAAAAGCCAGTTTTTCCGTTCGGGTAATTGCTGCAGGATTATGTTTAAAAAGATTTTCCGATATATTTGAAAAATGGATGTTTTGTGCCTTTGTTGTAAGTAATTGGGTAATACTTACGACAAAGAATAATAGGTATATTTTTTTAGAATATTGCAACATGAAATATCAAACGATGAAATTGTAAATTAATTATCTTATTTTTCGGAGCAATAATAGACAAAAGAAGTCGTTTTTACATATTAAACTTCCAGGGAAATATGAGACTAGTTTTGCGCATGGTGAAAGGATTTATTCGATTATTATTATTCATTTGTTTTTTTAACACTTTCAGCTATGGACAAGAGGGTATTTATCAGGTTAACTGGTTACCCAATGGGAAAATTATATCAGAAGTAGAAGATCAAATCCAGGTATTAAAATATTTTCGGTTCGAAAATGCGATTTATATTGCTGATTATATTCCAAAATATGCAATGCGGCATAAAATTTTGCAAAATGACAGGGTATTCGAATTGAGAAATCTTACATACGAGATTATACCTGATACCCTTTTAACAGGAGTTTATGTGCCAGAGGAATTACCTTCTGATAAAGTTTCAATCCATACTTTTACTTCATCTAATAATACCAGAGTTCTCGATATTTCCATTCCGGCTATAAAAATAAATAAAGCAAATGGAAGACTTGAACGGTTAATGACGTTTGAAATAACATCAGTTCCAGCAAAGGAAGTTGAAAGGAAAAAATTTGATAATCCTCCGGATAAATCAGCGAACAGTTCACTGTTGGAAAGCGGTTCATGGTATAAAATAAAGGTCACTAAATCAGACATATATAAATTGAGTTATGCTGATATTTCGGGTATGGGATTTTCAAATCCTTCTGATATCAGGATATTCGGGAATGGAGGAGAACAACTTAGTTACTGGAATAACGATCCCAGACCTGTAGATCTCGTAGAAGTGCCGATTTATATGAATAAAGGTAGCGATGGAGTTTTTAATGAAGGAGATTATATTCTTTTTTATGCCGAGGGGCCTGTAACATGGTCCTAT
>CAZMVE010000072.1:0-15867 GCA_964569585.1 uncultured Bacteroidales bacterium
GAAGCTACAGCCATTAAACTGGTAAATGAAGCGGCAGATAAATATTTTGTTGGGAATGCCCAATTATTAAGGAAACTGGAGGCTCTTGAAGCATCACTCGAGAAGAATGCAAAAATTGTCATTCCGACAGGCTCCGATTTAGTAAATATTATCGGAGAGATGGCAGGAATAGTGCCAATAGATCGAAAACATTAGGAAATGTGGTTGGTTAACCGATTATAAATGCTAAAAAACTAAAAGCCATTCAATCTATTTTTAATATATTTTGTAATATTTGGATAATTAAACGTACTTTGCACCTATAATTTAAATTTATATTATGAACAAAGGAACAGTAAAATTTTATAATGAGTCGAAAGGATTTGGATTCATTAAAGACGCAGATTCATCAAAAGAATACTTTGTGCATTCATCAGGTCTGACAGAAAGTATTGGAGAGAATGATGAAGTAACTTTTGATTTGCAAGAAGGAAAAAAAGGATTAAATGCGGTAAATGTTAAACTAGCATAGTTTATATATCATAGACATTTAAAATTTTGAGCCCCGCCCATAGCGGGGTTTTTTTATTTTTAATTCCCATCTGAACACAAAAACTTACAAAAACGATGGTTCGTGTTGACTTTTATTTTATGCCATTTACATTTTAATATACCTGGTACTCTTTTTATTATGCGCTGAGGATCTTTTCATAAACCTCCAGATAATCCTCTATCATTTTTTGCCGGCTAAATTTTGAAGAAACCCATTCCGTGCAATTTTTCCTGTTAATGGACTTAATATTTCCTAAAGCTTCCAGCGCCTCATCAATCGTATTGACTAAGAAACCAGTTTTCCCATCAAGAATTAATTCAGGCATAGAGCCCCTGTTAAATGCTATAACAGGCGTACCACAAGCCATGGCTTCAACTACACTCAGGCCAAAAGGTTCCTCAAAACTTATTGGGTGTAAAAGCGCACACGCTCCACCCAAAAGTTTAAGCCTTTCATGAGGCCCGGAGTTGCCAACATAAACTATATCATCATTATTGATGTATGGCTTTACTCTATTGTCAAAGTATTTTTGATCCTGAATCAAACCGGAAATGATGAGCTTTCTTTTTGATCGCTTCGCAATCTGGATGGAGTTATAAACCCCCTTTTCCGGATGGAGCCTACCAAAGAAAAGCAGGTAATCTTCCGGTTCTCGACTGAAGATAAATTCATTGATGTTAATGCCATTGTAAATGGTTGCAATGTAATTTAGTTCAGGACTGCGGTCGGAATTACTGATAGAAACATAATAACCGGTGCTGTTGTATTTTTTATAGACCGGAATAATTTTAGGAGAAGAAAAACCATGAATAGTTGTTACAATGGGTGTTTTGATTAAACGAGAATAACTTAGAGGCAGAAAATCAAAATTATTATGAATTAAATCAAATTGATCTGCTTGTTCCATCAGGTTGCTGATATGAAGGCATTCTGCTACCTTGGGGTCTACATTAGAATGTTCGGCATAGGGTTGCTCGCAAACAGATGCCAGTTTGCCTTTTGTAAGAGAATCGCCCGTGGCAAATAATGTTACCTCAATACCCTGTTCAACCATTCCCTCAGCGATATTAGATGCTACTTGTTCCCAGGGGCCATATTTCCGAGGAGGTGTTCGCCAGGCAACAGATGAAAGTATCGCAATTTTCATGTGGTTTAAGTTTAATAAAAAGTTAGCGCTTAAAGTGGTTGACGAGGATTGTTTAAACAATGGTCGACAAGAGCTTCCAATTTTGCCGTGCCAACGCACATTACTTTGTCAGCGCCCCCCCAATAGATTTTAAGGCTTCCATCATCTTCCGGTACAGCTCCGCATGTAAAAACCACATTATGCACATAGCCTGTAATTTCATATACTTCTTCGGGTTGTAAAATCCATTCATCGCCAATGGCAATAATTTTTGAAGGATCTTTTAAATCGTGCAATGCCACTCCTAATCTATAAACACTCCCGTCCATCGTTGGAAACACGCCATGATAAATGCTTAACCAACCTCGGGATGTTTTAATAGGGGGTGCTCCGGGACCTATCTTCATCTCATCCCAATGGTATTGTAATGGTTTCATAATTAGTTTCGATTCGCCCCAATACTTTAGATCGGGAGAATACGATATCCAAATGGACCAGGGCGATATTTCAGAATGAGGGCGATCGAGCCGGGCATATAAACCACCGAACTTTTCCGGAAAAATGACCACGTTCCGGTAGTCAGCTTCCGTAATCAGAGAAAACCTTTCTATCGTTTTGAAATCCTTTGTTTTTGCCAATCCAATACGCACCCCATGCCTGGAATAAGCACTATAAGTAATCAGGTACTCGCCGTCTATGAAAACAATACGAGGGTCCTCCACTCCATAAGCTTCGTATTCTTTAAAGATACTCTCAATTGCCGGAACCATAAAAGGTTTCTCATTCACTTTAAAATTGTATCCATCATCACTCATGGCCATACCAAGTATGCTTCTTCCGTTCAGTTTATGAGAGCGAAATATCATGATATACTTCCCCTCGTACTTTACAACTGCTGCATTATGCACCGTAGCAACCGGATAGGGTACATCATTCTTTGTGAGAATAGGGTTATTTTGATATCTGTTTATTAACATTGCTTTTTTCAGTACTTATATTTAAACACCCATAATTTTATTTTGCCATTGTCGCTACCAATGTTTTTGTGTTACCTTTTTTAATCGGACTTGTGAAATTCTTCATGCGCCTGCAATACAGTTAAATGAGAAATTAAGTACGCCAATGAACTTTCAGCGCCCTGATTACGATTGACACCATAATTTTCAAATCCGTCGCAGCATCCCTTGGTCTCAAAATCATACAGACTCATCCTCAGGTCATTTTCACCCAGAAACCATAAAAATGAGGTATAAAGCTTATTGAGGTAATCTTTATCTTTTGTTACATGAAAAGCCTGATGGAACATTAATACCATGGCCATGGCATCTATGGGTTGTTGGGCAAAAACAGAACGTTCCCCTTCTTTCTTATACCATTTTTCATTTCCGATTATCGATAAGTAATTGTCCTTAAGTGTATGTTTGGTAAGGAAGTTCATCGAACTAAGGGCTATCTCTGTTATTTTACTGTTGTTAAGTATTTCCGCTGAATGTAAGAGAGCTAAAGGCAATATGCCATTATCATAGGCAAGCAAGGATTCAAACCATTTCCAGTCGGGGGCTTCGTTTTCCTCATAATGTTTAATTAATTTATGGGCGAGGTTTCTTAGTCTTTCGGTCATTGAGTCGTCCGATGGATTACTTTTCAGGTAATAACTAATACCAATCATTGTATTTGCAATGCTCCTTATAGACTTTAGTTTTTCAAAATTAGGAGATGCATTAAAAAAAACTAATCTTCCTGTTTGGTAATAGGCATCGTTAGGGGCATTGCCCAGCAAATATCCCAAAGCCCAAATAGTCCTGCCAAAAGAATCTTCGGAACCAACCTCATCCATGAAGTTTCTGCTAAAACTCAGGAAATTTCTAAAGGTGCCATCCGCATTTTGCATATAATGGATATAGCTTAAATAGATGGGCGACAATTCAAGAGCCCGAATATCTTTCTTCTGTCTGTAAGCCATTAATACCATAAGCAAAGCCCGGGCATTATCATCGAGGCAATAGCCTTCTTTTAAATTTGGGATACCAAATTTTGCATGTTGGATGATGCCTGTATCGTCTGTCAGGCGATTAATATGAGCTAAAGAAAAAGGGGGCAGAATGAGTAAATCCAGTACAGTATCTTTCTTTTCAATTACCTTAAGTTCTTCCTTCAGAATAGTTGAAGCAAGCGCAATATACTTTTCACCAGTTTTTGGCCAGGTAATTTTTCGGCCGTATTCATAGGCTTTTCTTTTAAGCTCAATTAGTACTTCTGGTTTATCTAAGAGTTCTGTTAAAGTAGACGTCAGGCTATTGGAATCATTAAAGTCAAAAAACCTTCCCCTTCCATCTGCCAATAATTCTGACGCATGCCAATAGGGTGTTGAAATAACAGCCGATCCCACACCTACAGCATACGAAAGCGTCCCACTGGTAATTTGGGCTTCATTTAAATAGGGTGTAATATAAATATCAGAAGCACACAAGTATTTGAACAAATCCTGCTCATCTATGAATTCGTTAAGAAATATAACATGCTTTTCAAGTTGAAGGTTTTTAACCAGACGCATTAAAAAAATACGATATTCTTCACCGGAATGACGCAGTACGTTAGGGTGAGTTTTACCCAAAACGATATAGATAACATTAGGGTGTTTTTCAACAACTTTAGGCAACGCATTAATTACTGTTTCAATTCCTTTGTTGCGTCCGATAAAACCGAAAGTAAGTAATACTTTCTTGTTTTCCAGCTTAAACTCCTTTCTCGATTTTTCCGGGCTAAAATGAATGTCGGGAACCCCATGATCAATAAAAACAATTTTTTCTTCCGGCACGTTGTAGACGCTCAACAGGAATTCAATAGCTTTATGGCTCATCACCACAATTTTATATGCCATTTTGCATATTTCCTGCAAAACAGCCTTTTCGTTATAAGAGGGATTTTTAAGTATAGTATGTAGTGTTGCAATAAGAGGAACTTCCAATCTATGAAGCAAAGGAAGGATATATACTCCGCTTTGACCTCCAAATATGCCAAACTCATGTTCGAGGATACAAAGGTCAGCGCCGCTTAGATTAACGAATTTAGCGGCATTTAAATAATCTCTCTGGTGTTCCTGTCTGATAATTAGTTTTACTTCATCAGGGTATTCATAGGTGAGGTCAATGTCGTCCAATGCAATTACAAAACCCTCATGCTTATTTCCCCGGCTTTTATTGTCAACTAACATTGAGTTGAACAGGTTATTCGTAAAAGTACCAATGCCGCATTCCCTGGGTGGGTATGTACCAATAAAAGCTAATTTCATTATTTTCCCCTATGTTTATATTAGTAAATACAACATTACACTCAGTATAAGGGAAATCCTTATTGAATGTATAAAAAACCAATAGCTACCACCTTAGGGAGCCAGACTATGAATTACTTTACTTGTTTTTTTCTACACGTTTGGCTGCCTTAGCAGCTCTTTTCTCCTTCAAGTTTCTAACTGGTGTTTTTTTATTACTTTTTTCTTTTCCTTCTTTTTCTTTCGACATATTATTTGTTTTAATACTAATTCATGAAACCAATAATCCAGAGGAAATAAATCCTGTTTTACCTACAGACTCAGTTAAATTATTTAATGAATATATTAAGTGTTTATTACGACCTTATATTGAGGCTCCTTCATACCCGCTTTTAATAACAGTTGAAACCATTTTAAATCGCTCATTTGCTTTAACGATATTGGAAGTATGAGCAGGTATTATAATAGCCTGTCCTGTTTGAAGCATATTCGAATCTCCATCAATTAGTACTTCTGCTTTACCTTCGATGATTTGAATAAATGTGTCGAAAGGGGAAATCTTCTCTGCTTGTGCTTCGCCGGTATCAATGGCTACAACACTAATATTTCCGGTTGTTTTCCGGATAATGGTTTTGGTAACCACTGAATTGGGGACATACTCGATTATTTCAATCAGGATATGCGATTTCGATTTTTCAATTTCAGTGGTTTGCATCTGTTTGCAATATGAGTAATTATATGAAAGGTACGCCGACAGATTCAGCAAAGTGTTGTATAATTGATGATTTAATTTACATCATTCACACATTACAAAGCTTCAGGTATTTCTATTTCTTAATCCGTAAACTGATCTGAAATGATAACCATAAACAGTGAAGGTGATTGCATCGACAATTAATGAGGGACGATTGAAAAGGGTCCATATAATTAACTTCCAGTATTCACCTCTTCCTCTGTTTAAAAAGCCAATTATAAAAACTGATCTAAAGAAAGCTCTGATAAGCGAATAGTCAATATGTTGCTTTTTATAGGTCCGATTATAATTTAGTAGCATTTGTCGTAATCTTTTATAATAGGGCTTGATGGCATAAATATTTTGAATAATTTTTTTATATCCTTCCAGAAGTTCGGTTTTATTCATCTTGGGGATAAAATTCATTGACAGATCAGTGTTATTTCCGGTGGCTTCGACTGTCAGCCTGTTTTCTGCTTCTAACCGCTCATAAAGGCGGGTGTTTTTAGGTGCATTTAACAGACCTACCATTGCGGAAACAATTCCACTTTTTTGTATAAAATCAATTTGTCGTTGAAAAATTCCCGGATTATCACCGTCAAAACCAACAATAAAGCCGCCTGACACCTGCATTCCTGTATTTTGTATTTTATTTACGCATTGCAGCAGGTCGCGGTTTTTATTCTGCACTTTATTGCATTCGAGAAGACATTTTTCGTCAGGAGTTTCAATTCCTATGAAAGCAGAAGTAAATCCTATTTCCACCATCGATGACAATAATTCTTCATCATCAGCCAGATTAATGGAGCTTTGAATATTAAATACGAATGGATATTTGTGTAGTTGCATCCATTTTTTCATGGCTGGAAGCAGATTGTTTTTAATTTTCTTCTTGTTGCCAATAAAATTATCATCGACAATAGAAACCGATCCGCTCCAATTAAGATCATATAACGCATCAAGCTCATTCATAATCTGGCTGGTACTTTTCATCCGGACTTTGTGGCCAAATAAGGATGTAATTTCACAAAAATCGCAGTCAAACGGGCATCCGCGCGAAACCTGCATATTCATAAAAGCATATTTTTTCCCTTGCAACAAGTAGTAATCCGGGACAGGAGATACGGAAAGATCTGCAAATTCACTGGTCCTATATACTTTTTCAGGATGCCCGGCAGCCAGATCTTTCAGGAACAAAGGCATTGTAATTTCAGCCTCATTTAGAATAAAATGATCAATTTGAGGGTAGTTATTATATTCCTGGGTAAATAGAGGCCCGCCGGCAACAATTTTCTTTTTGTGCTTTATACATTCACCAATTATATAGTTAACGGATTCCTTTTGTATATACATAGCACTTATAAAGACATAATCAGCCCATTCGATGTCACTTGTGAGGAGAGCTGTGACATTCATATCCACCAGTTTTTTCTGCCATCCTGATGGGAGCATTGCCGATACGGTTATTAATCCCAGCGGTGGTACTGCAGCTTTTTTAGAAATAAACTTTAAGGCGTGTTTGAAACTCCAGAAAGAATTTGGGGATTGTGGATATACTAATAATATTTTCATGGCTTTTTCAATAAACTGGACATATTATTATGAAAACGTTGAATTTCAGAAAAACAACAATTTCCAATTAGCAGAAGAATTGTTCAATGTATAAATTTAAAGGGATAAATCGGTAGTATTATTACACAATTTCGATCAAATTTTACATAATTCACACTTCTTCAAGTGTACTACGCCTCTTATTTTTAAGTTTTTTAAAATGCGAAGGGGTCAGACCTGTAAATTTTTTAAATTGATTTGACATATGGGCTACGCTGCTATAATGCATTTTGTAAGCTATTTCGGTAAGATTAAGCTCGTCATATACAATTAGTTCTTTTACTTTTTCAATTTTGTGAGTCAGATAATATTTTTCAATGGTAATGCCTTTAACTTCCGAAAAAAGATTAGCAAGATAGGTATAATTGTATTTGAGTTTTTCGCTTAGATAATCCGATAGATTCACCCTAATTTGTTCTTCTGTATAATGTACCAGTTCGATAATAGCACTTTTTATTTTCTCAACCAGAATACTTTTTTTATCATCCATCAGAAGCAACCCGGATTTTCTTAAAGCAATATCCAGCAGTCTTAATTGTTCAGGAACCACATTCTCAACTATATTTGCTTCTCCAATTTTTACATCAACATAGTGCAGACCCAGTTTTTCCAATTCGGACTTCACTACCATCTGGCAGCGAATACAAACCATATTTTTAATGTACAGTTTCAATAAAATAATTTGCTTTTTGAAATAGTATAGAATGCATAGTAAAGTTAATATTTAATTGGAAATTATGGTAAGATTAAGTCAGGCTCTAGATGGGATATGTAACCATAAAAGTAAATCATATAAACCTGCACTCTGATTTTAACATATTTAACACCGGGCTCTTATATAATAAGAAAATCCGGTAATAATTCAATGATTGTATGAAGAATTGTAAAGCAATGAATTTATTCTTGATGTAATTACTTCTGAAACAGTGCTAGTCATAATAATACCTGCTTCCGAATTTGCCCGGTTAAAATCAGACTCCTGATTTAGGGTATAAAAAGCAACTCATTCTGAATACGGGAATTTTCCGATACAAACTGGAGCAGGTATAATCCTCTTTGTAACCTATTAAACCTGATGGCATTTTCCTCCGGCCGGGTATTTTCGATTGTAATGAGTTTACCACCTAAATCACTTATCCTGACTTGTGATACTCGGTCAGATGTATTATCGAAGTAAAGGGTTCTATCGATAATTGAATAATGTATTGCTGGTGAAGGTTCATTAACAGAACTGGGGTTTTGCCCTGTGACAGTGATTTCAAAATTATCGGATACACCGGAACCATCGGTAGCAGATGCTATGATAATAATAGTACCATCGGCAATGGCAGTAACCAATCCGCCGGAACTGACACTCGCCTGGCCGGTACCATTTTCCACCGACCAAAATACGGCAGGATTTTCAGCCTCTTCGGGGAGCACCACGGCAACCAACTGAAGGATACCATGAGGAGAAGTTATAGTAGTTGATCCGTCTTCGGATATGATATAGATTTCTGTTACCAGTACTACCTGATCTGAAATGGTGATCTCAAAATTGCCGGATACACCGGAACCATCGGTAGCCGATGCGGTAGCAGTAACCGTACCAGTGGAAATGGCAGTAACCAATCCATCGGAACTTATACTGGCCTGTCCGGTACCATTTTCTACCGACCATAGTACGGTAGGATTGGTGGCATCAACAGGAAGTACTTCGGCATATAGCTGAAGTGTGCCGCCGGGAGAAGAAATAATCGTTGCTCTGCCTTCAGAGGTGATATTGATATCTTCAACCTGTATTTCCTGATTTGAGATGGTTATTTCAAAATCACCTGACACACCGGAACCATCGGTAGCCGATGCGGTAGCAGTAACCGTACCAGTGGAAATGGCAGTAACCAACCCATCGGAACTTATACTGGCCTGTCCGGTACCATTTTCCACCGACCATAGTACGGTAGGATTAGTAGCATCTTCAGGGAGCACTTCGGCATATAGCTGAAGCGTGCCTCCGGGAGCAGAAATTGTAGTGGCTCCACTTTCACCACTAATGGTAATACTTGTAACAGGTATATCACCACTGTTTTCGTTCCAGCCGGCTAAACGTGCCCAAAGATACCAGGCGGCAATACCTTTTTTCGTACAGTTCAGGCTTACTGAATGAGCGCATGACGTGCATAAACCAGAAATCTGGGTGAGCTCATGAGAGGGATTATTATTTAACCAGTTATTAGCCCAGTTTTCAGTTCGGTCGATGGGTTCTTCTCCGTCAGGATCGTAGTTGCATTCGTCATTGGCAAAGAAATCCTGATAATTCACTAAGGTATCCGGATCGTATTTTTCAATATCAGCAAAGTCGAACAGGATTTTATTATTGGCAATACAATACTCACGAATTTGCTGATTTGCTGCAAAAAGATTTCCAGAAAGGCCGGTACCTTCAAGGTGCCCTGTCATATAGACAAACTGAACGTTGGGATATTCCGTTTCAAGTTGTTTCATAGGACCAAATAAATGTGTTGGCAAATCTACCAGGGTCACTTCTCCGCACCATGCCCATATTATCACATTGCAGGAGGGAAATGCATTAAGATACTCACGGGTTTCATCATCCCATCCTGTGTACCCGATATCATGATCCAAATAGCCATCGCCATAGCCATCCCCCTCAAACAAGTGCAATTCATTTTCACCTCCTTCATGACTCCAGTCATAACTTCCATCTGAATAAAACGATTCAACTGCATTCATTCCAGAGGTAATCTGGTTGCCATGCGATGTGTGTCCATAGCCGATATGAAGACTATCTTTTGCAGTATTGATCCATTCAATGGGGATTTCAGACAGGTCGATACAGGTATGATCGATAATGATGGGATTCTGGGCTATAAGAAGAGAGTAATTCAACAACAAAACCAGCCCTTTAAGTGAAAAAAACTTCATCCCGAAATTTTTTATTTAGTTTTACAAAATTATCAGATATTCGTTGAAAGACCAAGATTTTTTAGCATAATGAATCCACATTTTTTCAACCTGCATTTCAAAGATGAAAAAGAATAATCAGCCGGATATTTCAAGGAAAATGCAACATGCAAGTCTAATAGACAATCTGGTTGAAAACCTGACTCTATCGGAATTGAATACATTGCTCATGGAAGTATTCCGGCACAAGAGCCAGAGAATGAAACCTTCCATGATATTCGATAGTTACCGGAATAACCGTTTTGTGAAACCGTCCTCACTTGATCCGATGAAACTTTTAAAACTCAGACTGGATATAATGGAAATGGCCTTATCGTGGAAATTTGTTCCTGCAGAACTTTCACCCTTAACTCCATTGGGCACTTGTTCCACAATAGCTCCTGTCGACCAGAATAATATTGTCACCGCACTCAGAGGAACCGAAGCTGTTTCGGATCCTACCAATGTACTTGCGCTTGAAGCCAGTTTGAGAAGGAAAGAGCATCCGGGCGAAGAAGTGAATCTTTGCTGCATGCACCGTGCAGTAAGGGCACAATCGTTTGATAACCCGAATTTTTCAGCTCATTTCGAAGTTTTCTGCATGGTTTCGGCAGGAAAAGACAGGGGCAATTTTACCTTTGAAAAGGATATGCTGTTAAAACATATCAACTTCTATCTGGAATTGTTGAAAAAGTTAAATACTGATTTAAATTTATCCGTTCTGCTGATATCTTTTCTTGATAAAGAAGGTGGAAATCATTCATTTACAGCAGTGGCGAATGAGGTAAAAGAATCGATTGTTGCCTGTCCGGTAGAGATCAGTGAAGCGAAAACAAAATTCAGCTACTATAAATCCTTACGATTTAATATACTTCTTCATAAAAACGATGAAGAACATTTAATTGTCGATGGTGGATACACCGACTGGTCGAGGCAATTACTGAACAATAAAAAGGAAAGACTCCTGACCGGTGGACTAGGTGTAGAGTATTTAATGAAAATCATGGAATAATTAATCCTGGAAGTTCCATTATTCAAACTTAACTTAAGCATCTATCTTACAAAATATTAGAAAGATTACGAATACTTAAAAAAATCGCAATTAATTACCACATTTCCTATGACATCTATTAATAAAGAACATCGCTGGATATTTCATTTTCAATGATTAGGTTTATCCCTTATTTTACTCTTTAAATATTTAAATATTGCACATTTATATGAATGTAAAATAATGATTATCATAATTGCAGCGTTTATGAATTTGACTCCGTACTGATAAGTGAAAAATGAATTATTAACTTAAATCGTAAAAGTATGAAAGCACGAAATTTTTTAATTTTTATCGGAGTAATATTCATGATAATTTTTGCCTGCGAAGATGTCATTCAATTGAACTGTGAAGATCTGCAGGAAATATGTGATGGAGATTCATTGAATACTCCGCCATGTGATACTTGCGATTCCATCTATGTGCCTCCGGTTGATTCAATACCCGAACCGCCCGACGATTCCATACCTGTTCCTCCTTTCGATTCAACTGATTATCCTGATTTAGGTGAAAACTGCGTCAGTTATGAAGGTTTGTGGATTTGCGGAATTGACGATCCGGACGAATTCGATTATGATTTGTTACCGGGATCATGGAGATTAATCAGACAGACCACACATCCAAGTTCAGGTGGTCAGATTGATGAATTTTTTGGAGATAGTACTTTTTTCAGTTTAATCCTAACAACAAATTATTATTATACTGAAGTACTTGAAGGAGAAATCATTAGTGAAGGCACATGGGAAATCTATCCGGAATTGAATAACCAGCTATATCTTCAAAATTCTCAGGATGAAATTTTCAAGTACTATATTATAGGAATTGGAGGCGATGAGGAAGTTACTAACATGGAAATTGTCCGTCTCGATTATGATTTACCTGCAATTATCGTGAGAGTATATGAGAGATAAATAAAGATACAAATTGGTGTCCGCATGGAAAGCGGGCATCAATTTAATATTATTGAACAACTGTCAAAGTAATTTTCTTTGGTATATACTTTTCTTGCCCGTGAATAAAAGTGAATTCTATCTTGTAATAGAACAATGTAACAAAGGGGATATTAAGGCTCAGGAAAGGCTTTATAAAATGTTTTACAACTATGGTATGAGCATTGCCTTAAGATATGCTCATAATCGAGATATCTCGGGTGAAATATACAACGATAGTCTAATGAAGATTTTTAAAAATCTCAAGAAATATAATACGAATAAAAACTTCAAGAGTTGGCTAAGGCAAATCATTATTAACACAGCAATTGATAATTACAGGAAGGATTTGAAATATAATAGCCATAATGAACTAACCGCAAATGAAGAAAATTTATACCATACTGATATAATCGATAAATTCAATGCTGATGATATAATCCTATTAATCCATGGTTTACCTCATTTATATCGGATTGTATTCAATATGTATGAACTTGAAGGATATAAGCATAAAGAAATTGCCAGCATGCTGAACATAACGCAAAGTACCTCGCGCTCGTGCCTTACAAGAGCTAAAAGCAGATTAAAGCATTTAATTACTATGAATTATGAAATCCAAAGATAAAATTGATCATAGACTTATTAAAAAGATTAAGGAAGGGCTCCGCGATCACGAATTCGGATCGATGGAAGAGAACTGGAACAAGATGCGAAATAAACTTGCTGTGGAAATCAGGACCGATCCTGCTACATTAGTTGCAGACAAGCCTGTTTTAAAGAGAAGAATCCTTAATTTGTATGGTATTGCAGCTTCTTTGCTTCTTTTAGCGGGATTATCGGTATTTATAATTAAATACAAGCACAAAACCTTACCGCTTAATTCTTATATAACCCAGAATAATATAGGTAGGACAGAACTTTCCGATGGTTCAGTTGTGTGGATTAACCGATATTCCGAAATCCGATATTCTGATCGCTTTGCCCATAAGGAAAGAGTTGTACATCTCACAGGTGAGGCATTCTTTGAAATAGCTAACAATGACAGGCGACCGTTCAGAATATTTACACCCTCAGCTGAAATTAAGGTAGTGGGAACAACTTTTAATGTGAAGGCATACCCGGCGGCTACTCAGGAAATAATATCGGTGAATTCGGGTATTGTGGGTTTCCGTCGGATACCAGAAGAGAGAAATACATTTATAACGCTTCATGCAGGTGAAACAATAATTTTAAATAAACAAGATTCTATAATTGAAAAGAAAAAAACCGATGATCCAAACTATTGTGCATGGAAATCGAAAATTTTCGAATTTAAAGATACCCCCATGCTCGATGTAGCAAGGAGACTTGAAGAAGCATACGAATGTAAAGTAGTTTTTCAAACACCTGCTCTGGATTCGGTAGGACTGAATGCTACATTTAACGATGTAGATTTAAATATTATACTACAGACTATTGCTCTTACACTCGATTTGGAAATTATTGAACAAAATGACACTATACTGATTTCAGAAGCAAAATGATAAAAATTCGAATACTTATTACGCTAGTTTTTATTTTTATTATATGTAGAGCCCAATCACAGGACAGGCTTCTTGAGAAAACTATCTCTGTATCATATGGACGCATATCGAAATACGAAGCATTGAAACGCATTGGATATGAACTGGGGATTAGCTTTTCATACAAGGAAGGATTACTCAGAAATAATGATATCAAGTTTATCGATTACAGGGATATTTCAGTTGATGAAGTATTGACTGATCTTTTCGAGGATGATGCTTTAGAATATATCTGGAAAGATAATATAGTGGTTATCAGATCGATTGCGTATCCGGATTATATTGAAGTTCCATTGTACTCGCTCGCAAATAATATTCCGGAACCTGATATTTTAAAAGTTACCTCCGATTCATTGTTTTCAATACATAGAATAAAACTGAAGGGAATCGGTACTACTTTTGCCAACGATTCTTTTTTTTGGGAGCCGGAATTAATTCTCCCCATTACTTCAAATACTATCTATTATAATGATCAAAATATTGAACTTGTGTCTAACCGGAAAAAATATTTTCAAGCTACCGGTTTTATTACCAGTTCAAACTCAACTTATAAACATCGTAAATCGTTGAAATTGAGAAGATCAAAAGCCAATATGCAACCAGTAGTACTATTAGACGATGAAGAATGTTATGATCGTAATGAGGCTGGAGGAAGTTGTGAGATGGAACCATCAGTTATTGCATATAAAATAGGTATTTCGGTAGCACCTCATATAACATTTACCCGGAATACTAAAACAAAGCTTGCAATTCATGGAGGATTTATTCACGATATCTGGTATAAGAATAAAATTGGATTTAATATTGGGCTGCAATTCTCATCACAGCAAACAACAATTTATTCAGAATACGAAGAAAGTGAATCTGTACCGGAAACTGTAACTATATATTACTATGGTATTCCTACCTGTATTACCTTGTCGTTATTTACAAATAACGTATCAAAACACTATATTACTGGAGGATTATATCACTATTTGTTTTCCAATAAAATATTGCCGATAAACTCAGCAAAGAATATTGAATGGTTACAGTATATTAATTTTTCGTATACAATGGAAATAAACTGGTTCTCAAGCTTCTCATACTATTTAAGGCCTTTTTTACGATACCCCCTTGGCAATTCCGATAAATATGAGTTACTGACTAAAATTGGAATATCGTTAGGGATAAATTATACTTTTTAGATTCATCTATATACCATTATTCTTATTCATTCTTCCTTAATTATACTTATTTCATTGATAATTAATTGCATGGTATGTCATGGAGAATAATCCAATTCCATTACATTTGAAGAGTCGAAAATATTTCAATATAATTTCCATGAAAATATTTGTAACAGGAGGCACAGGTTTCATTGGGTCATATGTGGTTAAAGCGTTAAGCGACGCCGGACATCAGCTAATTATTCTGGCCCGGAATCCTGAAAAAGTTCCTGCTATAAAAAAACTTCCGGGAGTTAGTTTGGTTCAGGGGGAAATAAATAATGCGACCGTCATTTCTAAAAATTTAGAAGAAACAGATGCTTGCATACATATTGCATTGCACTGGGGCAATTCGGCCGTGGAAATGTTACGTAACGATACACATTCGTCGGTCCAGCTATTTGAATTAGCCGCTCAGGCCAGGGTGAAAGAAATCATCTATACCTCTTCCACTGCGGTGAACGGCTGGATTTATATGGATAGTAGAGCGAAAGCCGAAGGAGAAAAAAATACGGTGTATGAGAATACCAAGCAACAACCTGTGACCTATTATGGGGCCACCAAAGGAGCTACGGAACTATACCTGAATGCTGTTGCTTTCAATCATAAATTGAAATTCAACATAATCCGACCCGGATATACCTTTGGCAACCCTGTGATAGCCGGTGCCAATACGCAATCCGATATGCGGTTTGCTGATATTGCAGGAAAAGCTGTTCGGGGTGAGGAAATTGAGCTTATAAAAAACGATGGTACACAGTTTATCTGGGCAGGTGATCTGGCTAAAATTTACCTTGCCGTTTTAGATGGCAAAGAAACCGGGAAAATGTATTTCGGACTGGGTAATAAATTTACTGGGGTATGCACTTGAAACATATAAAAATAATCAATAAATTAG
>CAZMVE010000073.1:0-15715 GCA_964569585.1 uncultured Bacteroidales bacterium
AGCGATGTAATAAAATGCACTTGTTATCTTAAGGACATGGGTGCTTTTAGTGAAATGAATGAAGTATATGCAGGATTTTTTACTACCGATCAGCCTGCACGTGCTGCTGTTGAAGTGAGCCGATTGCCGAAAGATGTATTAATAGAAATTGAGGCTATAGCAATAAAATAGGGCATTTGGGCCCAACAAAAAAGCTCCCGAAATAGTTAGGGAGCTTTGTTATATTATAAGGGAATAATTATTATTCAGCTTTAATTTCAAAGGGCACTTCAATTTGTATTTCCTTATGAAGACGAACTTTAGCGGTATATTTACCCACCTCTTTGATTAGTTCTTCCTTAATGGAAATAGCTTTTCTGTCGATCTCAAATCCTTTTTCTTTCAATGCTTCTGCAATCTGTATTGTATTTACTGAACCAAATATTTTTCCTTTTGTACTTGCTTTAGCACCAATTTCCAGGCTGATATCTTTAAGCTTATCTGCTACAACTCCAGCTTCTTTCTTAATTTGTTCTTCCTTATGTGCTCTTTGCTTCAGGTTTTCTGAATGGACCTTTTTGGCCGAAGCAGTAGCGTTGATGGCAATACCTTTTGGAATTAAATAATTTCGGGCATAGCCGTTTTTTACTTTAATAATATCGTTCTTGTATCCTAAACTTTGTATATCCTGTAATAGAATGATTTCCATAGTGGCAGGTTTAAATTATTTCAACATATCTGTTACATAGGGCAATAATGCCAGGTGACGTGCTCTTTTTATAGCAGACGCAACTTTCCTCTGAAATTTCAGCGAGGTTCCGGTTATTCTGCGCGGTAATATTTTCCCCTGTTCATTAAGGAACTTCTTTAGGAATTCGGGATCCTTATAATCGACATATTTAATACGGTTTTTAAGAAACCGGCAGTACTTTTTCTTCTTGGTCTCAATGGTTGGGGGGGTGAGATACCTTATTTCTGATTGTCCTTGTTGCATTGCCATATACTATTCCTCCACTTTTTCAGTTTTTTTACTTCGTCGTTTATCAGCATACTCAATCGAGTATTTTTCCAGCTTGAAGGTTAAAAACCTAATAATACGTTCATCCCTGCGATATTCTGTTTCAAGCTTATGAATAAACGAGCTTTCAGCACTAAACTCAATCAGGTAATAAAATCCTGTAGATTTCTTTTGAATCGGGTAGGCTAGCTTTTTAAGGCCCCAATTTTCTTCATATACAATCTCACCCTTATTTTTAAGGATAAGGTCCTTGAACTTTTCAACCGCTTCCTTCATCTGAGCTTCAGACAAAACGGGAGTTGCAATGAAAACGGTTTCGTATCTGTTCTTCATGATTTATTAATTTGTTTAAAACGAAGCGCAAAAGTATTACTTTTTTTTATCAGTACAAATATTTTATGGATTATAAATTACTGAAAATAAGTCGTACACCTGGTGAAGAAATTGATAGACGAATTTTCAATAAAAAAGTTGATTAATGAAAGAATAAAACAAGCTAGACTTTGGTCCAGTTTTCACCATGTTTGATCCGGCTTATTTGCATTTCGGATACTCCAAATGTCCGGGCAAGAATAGCTCCTGATACACCCAGATTTAATTGGTGTTTTATAATGCGAACATCGGAAGTACTGAGCTTGGAAGCAACTTTTCTTGCAGGGATATCATAGTTGTTGCCGAGAAAAGCTTTCCATCCTTTCCATGTATCTTTATAATATTGATCAGGGCGGGCAGGGAGATTTACAGGACGTTTATTCCATGTTCGATATTCAATAGAATTTTTTATACCTTTTTGTCTGCAGAATTTAGATGCATCTACGTAACTCAGATAGTGATTATCGGTAAATCCTGCAGGTTTTCCAAAGAAATCGGGCC
Source organism: uncultured Bacteroidales bacterium (assembly GCA_964569585.1). GTDB lineage: Bacteria > Bacteroidota > Bacteroidia > Bacteroidales > UBA10428 > UBA10428. Next base: position 1,871 of record CAZMVE010000073.1, read on the forward strand.
AACCATTCCAGACATGCTTCTTTTTAAAGTACTCATCGGGCTTACGGGGAAAGTTTTTTGGTAAGTATTCTCCGCTACGTTTATAAGAATCGAATTTACGGGACGATGTAATTCCTCTTGGTACTAAAAATTCCTGAATCCAGGTTTTTGCTAGTTTATAAGACCACCTGATAACGTTATCATATGAATCAATCTTCATATTAAGGTCGGATTTAGGTTATACTTCAATAACATGCGATTGAAAAAAATTGTTTCTTCACTTAACGGTTTAGTTTATGTATTCTTGTGCTACAAAGTTACAAATTTTTAAAATACTGATCACCTGATGATTATCATAATAACTGTTTTTTTTTCAACTTATTGTAAATCAAAATAATTACTATCAAAAAACGGATAATAGCTTCCTCAGTTTAAACAATGATTACAATGGAATATATTTTATGAGTTTTCAACAATGCAATACTTAGCTTATTATAATCTTTATATTTGCTAATGTATGGAAGAAGGAACAGGTTTTATAGTATCTGCAAGAAAATACAGGCCGGATACATTTGATACGGTAGTTGGTCAGCGCAGTACAACTGCAACACTTAAAAATGCCATTCGAACCAAACACCTGGCACAGGCATATTTATTCTGTGGTCCACGCGGGATAGGGAAAACAACATGTGCCCGGATTTTCGCAAAAACCATTAATTGCACTAATCTTTCTGACACTATCGAAGTTTGCAATACTTGCGAATCATGTGAGTCATTCAATCAAAACCGGTCGTATTGTATTCATGAATTAGATGCAGCCTCAAACAACTCAGTTGAAGATATACGATTGCTGATTGAGAAGGTACGAATACCTCCTCAGATTGGTAACTATAGCGTTTATATTATCGATGAAGTGCATATGCTTTCACAATCGGCTTTCAACGCCTTTTTAAAAACGTTGGAGGAACCTCCAAAACATGCCATTTTTATTATGGCGACTACTGAAAAACATAAAATTCTTCCTACCATTCTATCCCGCTGCCAGATTTTTGATTTTAACCGGATTAAAATTCCCGAGATTATTGCCTATCTCGAATCGATTGCGAAGAAAGAGAAAATTAAGTATGAAGCTGATGCACTGAATATTATAGCACAGAAGGCTGATGGCGCTATGCGTGATGCCTTATCTGTTTTTGACCAGATTTCGAGTTTTTCCGATAACAATATTACTTACCAGAAAGTTATTGAAAATCTGAATATTCTTGATTATGAGTACTACTTCAGATTAACCGATAATTTTTTAAAGGGTGATGTTCCGGAAACTTTATTGATTTTCGATGAAATATTGACCAGAGGATTCGATAATCATAATTTCATTAACGGATTAAGCCGGCATTTTCGTGATCTGTTGATGTGCAAAGCTGAAAAAACACAACAACTTCTGGAAGTGGGTGAATCGATAAAGAAACAATATTCGGAGCAATCGGATCGATGTTCCGATGAATTTCTATTCTCATGTCTTGATATAAGTAATGCCTGTGATATTGCTTTGAAATCAAGTAAAAATCAACGTTTGCATTTAGAGATTAGCCTGATCAAATTGTGTAATCAGAGTAAAAAAAAAAATGAGGTAGAGGCAGATGAAATTCTTGTTTTGTCCGACACAAGTGTGGATTATTCGAAAGAAACTAAAAAGGATATACCTGAGGAAACTAAAAAGGACATTCCTGAAGAAACCATAAAGGACACTCCTAAAAAAATACCTGTTAAAAAGGAAATTATTTCGTTAGATAAAGGATCCAAATCAATACTCAACGAATCCTCTGCAAAGTCTGATATACCTTCGATAAAACAAGCCCTTGATTTATTAGATAGCTCTGGAGGCAGTGAATCTGGCGCCAGCAACAATAATACAGACGATCTTGAATCCGGCACAGAAGTCGATCCTGAATCTGAGGTCGGGATTCAATCCATCTCCGCCGAGGAATTGAAGAAATGGTGGTATTCACATATTGAAAATCTTAAGAGTGAATCGCCCCGGATGTATAATGTATTACGGAATCAGAATCTTTTGCTAAGCGATGACGGAATTGTTTTAAAATTATCATTCAGGAATAGTGCTCTTGTGTCCGAGTTTAAAAGCAATTATAAAGCTGATTTACTATCATTTATAAAAGAAAAGTCAGGTAATGAGTATTTTGAAATTCAGGAAGAAGTATTAGCCGAAGAATCGTCGGAGTCTGCCAAATATTACACCGATCTGGATAAATTGAAATACATGATTACAAAGAATCCTTCCTTGAAGAAACTTAAAAATGATTTTAACCTCGATATTGAGTAAAGGTTTTTTCGTTGTTGCTATGTAAAATTGTAACTCAATAATGTTTTATCTACCTTTGCTGACCGTTTAATTTCGACACACAAAATTTCAAAATATCTTATATGCAAGGGGAAAAGATTATAAATAAAAATGGAAAGTTGCAAGTTCCCGATTCTCCCATTATTCCTTTCATTGAGGGCGATGGTACAGGTCCTGATATTTGGGGTGCATCGGTGAAAGTATTTGATAGTGCAGTGGAAAAAGCTTATAATGGAAAACGGGAAATTATTTGGAAAGAAGTATATGCAGGTGAAAAGTCGTTTAAAATGAATGGCGAATGGTTACCGCAGGAAACATTGGATACAATTTCGGAATATTTGGTATCTATTAAAGGACCACTGACAACACCAGTAGGAGGAGGTATACGTTCGTTGAATGTTGCTCTCCGACAAATTCTTGACCTCTATGTCTGTCTGCGACCCATCAGATATTACCAGGGTGTTCCTTCACCAGTGAAAGATCCCTCAAAAACCAATATGGTGATATTCCGTGAAAATTCCGAGGATATTTATGCGGGTATAGAATGGATGAATGGCAGTAATGAAGTTAAAAAACTAGTCCGGTTTCTTCAAAAGGAACTGGAAGTAAAAAAAATTCGTTTTCCTGGATCCACCTCCATTGGTATTAAACCTGTATCAAAGGAAGGAACAGATCGACTGACCCGAGCTGCTATACTCTATGCCATAAACCATGATTTACCTTCTGTTACTTTCGTACATAAAGGAAATATTATGAAATTCACCGAAGGTGCTTTTCGTGATTGGGGCTATGCGTTGGCGAAAAACGAATTCGGAGCTGTTGAACTGGATGGCGGTCCGTGGTGTACCATTAAAAACCCAAATTCCGGAAAGGAAATTATTATTAAGGATGTTATCGCTGATGCTTTCCTGCAGCAAATTCTTACAAGGCCATCGGAATATTCCGTAATTGCAACTTTGAATCTTAATGGCGATTACATCTCCGATGCCCTGGCTGCTATTGTTGGAGGAATTGGCATTGCTCCCGGTGCTAATATAAATTACGAAACCGGACATGCCATTTTTGAAGCAACTCATGGTACAGCTCCAAAATATGCCGGGCAGGATAAAGTGAATCCGGGTTCGGTCATACTTTCCGGAGTTATGATGCTTGAATACCTGGGTTGGCCGGAAGCTGCCGATCTTATAATTAAAGGCCTGCAGGCTTCCATTTTGAAAAAACGGGTAACTTATGACTTTGAACGACTAATGACTGGAGCTACTCTGCTTAAATGTTCCGGATTCGGGGATGAGATAATAGCAAATATGTAAGAAGAGTAGTTGAAAATGATATATATTTTTAAGAGATAGATATAAACCATTAAAGTAAAATATTATGTTAAAGAAAAAAGTTGAAGATATACTGAATGCTCAGATTGAAAAAGAAGGCTATTCATCCAACTTATATTTGGCAATGGCCAGCTGGGCAGAGACAAATGGTTACAGCGGTATAGCTCAATGGTTATACGTACAAGCCGACGAAGAGCGCTTACACATGCTGAAAATAGTAAAATATGTCAACGAAAGAGGCGGACATGCAGTCATTCCTTCGTTTAAAGAAGCTCCTAAAGAACAGAAAAGTATTACTGACCTATTCAAGGCTGTTCTGGAACATGAAAGATACATAACCGACTCCATAAACAACATTGTTGCTCTTACTCTTGAAGAAAAAGATTTTACCACGCAAAGCTGGATCCAATGGTTCGTAAACGAACAAATTGAAGAAGAAGCCCAGGTAACCGAAATTTTGGATAAACTGAAATTACTTGGAAACAATAATTTGTACCTGTTCGACAGGGATATTCTGGGTATGAGGGGAAATGCAGGTGGGAATTCCGGAGCATAAATTTTCATACTTTAATAAATAGGCTTCAGTGTTATTTCTTAATCTGCATAATTCTTGTTTGTTGAGACGGGATAAGAATCATACCTGGACAAGTTTGTTTAACCTGGTTTAAAATAGATTATCCTGATCCATTATCTGAACACTTAATTAAAAGAGTGTTGATTTCAGAGATTAGATACATCTGGCTTTCAACCATTTCTTATAAAATCAGCTTAATAAATATTTTACGGCTTTATGAATAATTCCATTAATTTTGTTTCACTACAAAAATTTAAGAAATGAGCAGTATTATTAATATCATAAGCAAACTCTTTGGCAGTAAGTCGGACAGGGATATTAAGGTAGCTATGCCTAGGGTTGAGGCTATTAAGGCGGCCTATGAAAAAGTGATGGATCTCACTAACGATCAGTTAAGAACAAAAACAGTAGAACTAAAGAGTTATATAAGAGAATATATTGCGGGAGAAGATAAAAAAATAGCAGACCTGAAGAAAATGGCTGAATCTGAAGTTAGGGATATGGCAAAAAAGGAGGAGATATTTGCTGAAATAGATAATCTGGAAAAAATTGTAGAAGAAAGAATTGAAAAAGCACTGAACGATTTACTTCCCGATGCTTTTGCCATAGTAAAAGAAACTGCCAAGCGTTTTAAGGAGAATGAATATCTCGAAGCCGAAGCAACAGAATTTGATAAAAGTTTATCTGCAACGCGCGATAGTATTGAAATACACGGTAGTAAAGTTAGGTATTACAATAAATGGCTGGCTGGAGGCAACGAAATTACCTGGGATATGGTTCATTACGATGTGCAGCTCATTGGTGGTGTTGTGTTGCATGAGGGAAGAATTGCCGAGATGGCTACAGGGGAAGGAAAAACATTGGTAGCTACTTTACCTGTTTTCCTGAATGCACTGGCTGGCAGAGGAGTTCATATAGTAACAGTAAATGATTATCTGGCCAAACGTGACTCGGAATGGATGGGACCACTCTATGAATTCCACGGTTTATCGGTTGATTGTATCGACAGACATGAACCCAATTCTGCCAGTCGAAGGCAAGCCTACCAGGCCGATGTAACCTTCGGGACCAATAATGAATTTGGTTTCGACTACCTGCGCGATAATATGGCCGGCAATATTCTCGATCTTGTTCAGCGTAAACATCACTATGCCATTGTCGACGAAGTAGACTCAGTACTTATCGACGATGCCCGAACACCATTAATTATATCGGGTCCGGTGCCTAAAGGAGAGAATCAGGAATTTGAAGGTTATAAACCTCGTATTGAAACACTGGTAAGCCAGCAGCGTAAACTAGTGACAGAACTTCTGGCTGAATCAAAAAAACTTATCGCTGATGAAAAACGCGAAGAAGGAGGATTTAAACTGCTTCAGGCATTTAAGGGATTGCCAAAAAATAAAGCGCTGATTAAATTTTTGAGTGAAGAGGGGAATAAGGCATTGCTATTGAAAACTGAGAATTTTTATATGCAGGAGAATAGCAAACATATGAATAAGGTTACTGATGAGCTTTATTTCGTGATCGATGAAAAACTGAATTCGGTCGATTTGACCGATAAAGGTATCGAGACTATCACTTCTTCCTCCGATGATCCCTATTTCTTTATTATGCCCGATGTAGGCAATGAAATTGCCGAACTGGAAAGACTTACGATTTCACCTGAAGAATTGATGACCCGAAAAGATAAGCTGATACAGGATTATGCTTTAAAATCGGATCGTATACATACGGTTCACCAGCTATTGAAAGCCTACACCATGTTTGAAATAGATGTGGAATATGTGGTTATCGATAATAAAGTTAAAATTGTTGACGAACAGACGGGACGTATCATGGAAGGCAGACGCTATTCCGATGGCTTGCATCAGGCCATTGAAGCCAAGGAAAATGTAAAGGTCGAAGCTGCTACACAAACCTATGCAACCATTACGCTACAGAACTACTTCAGAATGTATCATAAACTTGCCGGTATGACTGGTACTGCTGAGACAGAGGCAGGAGAGCTCTGGGATATTTATAAACTCGATGTAGTGGTTATTCCCACCAATGTTCCTATAGTGCGCAACGACTGGGAAGATTTGATTTATAAAACCAAGCGAGAGAAATACAATTCAGTTATCGATGAAATTGTTGAATTGGTAAAAAACCAAAGGCCATCGCTTGTTGGTACAACTTCTGTTGAGATTTCAGAACTGCTTAGCCGGATGCTGAAGATGAAAGGAATTAAGCATAATGTGCTTAATGCCAAGATGCACCAGCGTGAAGCTGAAATTGTCGCTGAGGCTGGTAAGCCCGGAACTGTTACTATTGCCACCAATATGGCCGGTAGAGGTACTGATATTAAATTGCCGCCTGAAGTTAAGAAAGCCGGAGGATTGGCAATTTTGGGTACTGAAAGGCATGAATCGCGCCGTGTCGACCGCCAGCTCAGGGGTCGAAGTGGTCGTCAGGGTGACCCGGGGACCTCGCAGTTTTATGTTTCGCTGGAAGATGACCTGATGCGCCTGTTTGGCTCCGACAGGATCGCCGGTTTGATGGATCGCATGGGATTGAAAGAGGGTGAAGTGATCCAGCACAGCATGATTTCAAAATCGATTGAGCGGGCACAGAAAAAAGTGGAAGAAAACAATTTCGGTATTCGCAAGCGTTTGCTCGAGTACGACGATGTGATGAACTCACAGCGGGAGGTGATCTATTCGAAGAGGAGGAATGCCCTGTATGGCGACAGGATTCAGATTGATATAGGTAATATGATGTACGATGTATCCGAGAGCGTAGTCGAAAAGTTCTATTCGAACACGGATTATGATGAGTTTAACTTCGAAATCATTCGACTTCTATCAATTAATAATCCCATCAGCGAAAACGAATATATTAAACTCAGTACACAGGAAATGACTGAAAAACTTTTCCATGGTGTAAGCGAAGCTTATGCCCGTAAAACCGAAGTGATCCGCAAGCAGGCTTATCCGGTTATAAGGGAGGTTTATGAACATCAGGCAAAAGCTTATGAAAATATACTGGTTCCAATAAGTGATGGAACAAGAACCTATAACATTATTACAAATCTGGAAAAAAATTATAACTCAAATTGTGAAGAGTTAATCCGCTCCTATGAAAAATCTCTTACACTGGCCACTATCGATGAAAACTGGAAAGAGCATCTCAGGGAACTCGACGACCTGAAACAATCGGTTCAGAATGCAACTTATGAACAAAAGGATCCCTTACTTATTTATAAGTTTGAATCCTTTGAATTATTTAAAAACATGATTGATCGTATTAACAATGATGTGGTCAATGTGTTGATGAAAGGACAATTACCTTTACAGGATCCAAGTGAAGTTCGTAAAGGTGAAATACCAAGAAGAAACGATACGAGCAACCTCAGGGCCAGTAAAACCGATTACGGATCATCCTTCGACCATGGTTCTGATCAGGGGGAAGCACGACGACAACCACAAAAAACACAACCTGTCAGGGTTGAGAAAAAGGTAGGCCGGAATGATCCGTGTCCGTGTGGTAGCGGTAAGAAATATAAAAACTGCCATGGCAAAGTAAGCGCTAATGTTGAATAGAATATTACTTGAGTGGAATTGATTTATTAAATTGTTATTCGATATGAGAGTGACTAATTGAAATTAAATAACTGGCTATTGACTGAAATTTTTATTCTCAACCCTAAACTTTAAACTCTGAACTCTAAACTGATTCAATATGTATAATCTTTCCTTCTGACGCTATGCAATTCGAAGAATTCGGTCTTAATCAGCATCTTCTTGAGGCGCTTTCCTATATGGGGTTTGAAAAACCAACTCCAATACAGATTAGCACCATACCTGAAATCATGTCAGGCCGGGATTTAATTGCATGTGCTCAAACCGGAACTGGCAAATCGGCGGCTTTTCTGCTTCCGATATTGAATAAAATTGCTGAAAAAGGATCGGTGGGGGTAGGGATAAACACCCTGATAGTGGTGCCAACACGCGAGCTGGCTATCCAGATAGAACAGCAGGTAAGAGGATTTGCTTATTTTGTTCCTGTCAGCTCAATTGCAATTTATGGAGGTGGCGACGGTAAAACTTGGGATCAGGAAAAAAAAGTGTTTCTGGAAGGAGCCGATATTATTGTCGCTACACCGGGGAAATTTATTAGCCACTTAAATCTGGGGTATGTAAATCTTCAATTGGTAGAGCACTTTATTCTTGATGAAGCTGACAGAATGCTGGATATCGGGTTTTATGAGGATCTTATGCGCATTGTAGCGCATTTGCCAAAAACCAGGCAAACACTTATGTTCAGTGCTACCATGGCATCGAAGATAAGAACTATGGCCCGGCAAATACTTAAAGATCCTGCTGAAATCAGCACCGCTATTTCAAAACCTCCCGAAGGTGTATTACAGGCTGTATACCTGGTGCGCGACGAACAAAAAATAACTCTGATAACCAATTTAATAGCAAATAAGCCCGAGTATCAATCGATTTTAATATTTTGCTCCACAAAGAAAAAGGTCTCGGATACGGCCCATACACTCAAGAGAAAAGGTGAAAATGTGAGCAGCATATCATCGGACCTTGAGCAGAAGGAACGCGAAGAGGTATTGAATCGCTTTAAATCCAGGGAACTAAGAATAATAGTGGCTACCGATGTTTTAAGCCGTGGAATAGATATTAAAGATATCAATCTGATTATAAATTTCGATGTTCCTCAGGACGCCGATGATTATGTGCACCGCGTGGGCCGTACCGCAAGGGCCGATAAGACCGGTGTTGCCATTACTCTTGTCAGCGAAAGTGATATGTTCCGGTTTCACCGTATCGAAGAATTGATTGAGACCACGGTTATTAAAATAAATGTACCTGCCGAAATAGGTGAAAGCCCGGCATGGAATCCCTACTTTCATCGGAGAAATAAATATGGCAGTAACAGATTTAAGGGTAAGAATCAAAACAGAAAACCCGGCAAATACCACAAAAGGAAATAAGTAATTCATATAATGTACTTGAAATAGTGAATATTATAGATCCGGATAACTCCCATTATGCTTTTTTTCGGGAAGCAATTTGAATTTTTATAGAAATAAATTATCTTTAAATAAATAATAAACAAACCAAAACAACATGAAACAAACTTTACCAGCCAAGCGTAATTTGGCACTACGTCTTTCAGGCTATGCGGCTTCTGCCGGAGCCCTTATAGCTATTGGTTCAACAGCAAACGGACAAGTTGTGTATTCCGGGCTCCAAAACATGGAGGTCAATATGCCGGATGAATATATGGAGATAGATCTGGACGGCGACTTGGTTAATGATTTTGGTTTTGTTATGTACGGTTACAGTACAATGGGTACCTTTCCTAATGGATATTATGTTTCCAGATTTGGATACGGAGTAATATTAAATCCAAAGACCGATTCGTATAACAATAGTTGGATGATCAGGTCAACATTTGTTAGTGCATTGTCTAGTACAGGTACTTATCCTATTGTACATGGACTCAGTGAGGGAATAGATGTAAACAGTTCTCAAACCATGTGGTCCGACATGTCATATCCCTATTGGCCAGGTGGCATGGGAATAGGCAATATTACAACTGTTTTTTATACATATCCTGTTTTATCAACAATCCAATCTTACTGGGGGGTTGGGGATTTTATAGGTACAGAAAATTATATTGGCATTAGGTTTTATATCGGAACAGAGCAACATTACGGATGGATAAGGGCTAGTATGGGAAATGAACTTGAACCAATGACTATAATTGACTGGGCCTATGAATCAACTCCAGGTATTGGAATAACCACAGGACTACCTGTCATTGGCTTTTCCGGTGTCGAAGAAGTAGTATCCGAAGCAACACAGACTCTTTCTATTACATTCAGTGAGGAAGTTACAGGATTTGAAATAGGCGATATTATTGTAACTAACGGCACATCGGCCAACCTGGTTGAAGTTACAGCCGGCCTGGAATACACAGTTGAGATTACTGCTCATGCCGATGGAGAAGTAGGCGTAGAAATTGGTGCTGATGCAGTGAATGATTTGGCCGCAAATGGGAATGCAGCAGCTGAAACAAACTGGTTGTATGATAGTACTCCACCAACTGTAACGCTTGATCCGGGAGTTTCAGGTACTACCCATGACCAAACCGTTACGGTAAGTGTTGAATTCAGCGAAGAAATTTCAGGACTGGGACTTTCAGAATTTGTTATAACAAATGGCACTGCGAGTAATTTAGCTGTAGTTATACCGCGTACTGAATTTTCTGTAGATATTACAGCTGCTGCAGATGGAGATGTTACAGTGACTCTGCCTGCTGGCGCGGTAACTGATGTTGCTGGTAACGATAACACGGAAGCATCTACAACTTATACTTACGAAGAGCCTGTAAACAATCTTAACAATCTATCAGAAGAAGGTATTAAAATATACCCTAACCCTGTAGATGATAACTTGCACATTGAACTGGAAAGTGAATCGATGGTTCGTATTTTGAATATCAATGGTACCATTTTTTACCAGAAGGATCGAGTGCTCAACGAAATTATTGAGATGAATGATTTTACACCGGGTATCTATATAGTTCAGATCGAAAACGGGGAAAAAGTAACTCAACATAAACTTATTGTTGAATAAAGAAATTAACCGGCATTTTGCCGGTTTTTTTGTTTTATGATGTAATCTTATTTTTCGATTCTCAATTTCTTAACATCTTGCATATTGGTATTAAAATTTGTAATTATGTATATTGAAGGAAAGTAATATAACAATACCAACCAAAAACTTAAACCCATGAAACAATCTCTCCATCCCAAACAAAAATTGGTATTACGCCTTTCGGGATATGCTGCTTCGGCTGGTGCCCTGATGGCAATTGGATCCAATGCTAGCGGACAGGTTGTATATTCAGGACTTCAAAACCTGGAACTTAACGCGCCTTCAGAAATTATGGAACTAGATCTGAACAGCGATATGGTGACTGATTTTAATTTTATGATCTATGCCACCAGTGAATCAGCATCATCCGCCCCCTATTATTTTAATTATTTCGCGGGTTATGGTGTTATTTATAATCCAAGAACTGACTTTAATAATAGCTGGATAACCAAAATGTCTACAGTCCGGTCTTACTACTCCTATTATTATGGTTCTACTTATAAATTATACACGGCAATTCCCGACGGGCTGGAACTGGGTGAGATAATAGATTCAAACAGGTTTTCCTGGTCAAATTTTTCCTATCCTTATTGGGCAGGAGCTCTTGGAATTTATTATAGTGTGTCTTCTAGATCACCTTATGGGACATATACATCACAATGGAGTGCAGGCGATTTTTTGGGTGAAGAGAAATTTCTTGGAGTTCGATTCTATATAGGCACTGAACAACATTACGGATGGATGCGTGTAAGTCTTGGAAGCCAGGTCGACCCGGTTACAATATTTGACTGGGCTTATGAAGCAACAGCCGGAGTAAGAATACTGGCAGGCGATGGCCAGGGACTCAACCTCCCACCTCATTTACTCATTACGGGGGGAAGCGGATCTACTGCGAATCCTGTTAAAACACTTACCATTCTGGCTTCTGAGGAAATAACCGGACTGGAAGTTGGAGATTTTATTGTGACCAATGGTACTGCCGATGTTCTGACTGAAGTAACTGCCGGATGGGAATACACGGTTGACATAACAGCCACTGCTGAAGGCAAAGTAACTGTCGATATACCGGCCGGAGTAGTGACCGACTTGACTGCACTGGATAACATTCCTTCCAGCACCTCATGGAATTATGATATCACTCCGCCTTATCCAACATTCCCGTATTTATCAGATTATTCCAATTATAGTTATACTTATGTTTACATGGAATTTAATGAACCGGTTGAATGCCTCGAAATTTCCGATTTTAATGTAACCAACGGATCAATCTATTATATGTATGAATACAGTTCCGGAAGGCAATATGAACTGGAAGTATATACACCCAGTGAAGGCGAAGTAACTCTTGAACTGCTTGCTGATGCAGTACAGGATATGGCGGGTAACCAGAACCTATCGGCATCGGTAAGCTGGATATTTGATGAAACTCCTCCGGAAGTGACTCTTGATGCCGGTGGAACAACCATCCAGAATGCAGATAATACTGTCGATATAACATTCAGCGAATCAATACAGTATCTCGATATCATGCAGTTTAACACAACCAACGGAACCAATACTGATCTGGAAACATTACAGGTTGGATTACATTATGCACTGGAAGTTACGGCTAATGCTCCGGGAATAGTTATTATACAACTCCCGGAATATAGTGTTTTTGATGCCGCCTACAATGGAAACATTGCTACCTCAGTCGGCTGGTTGTATGAACCACCCAATCTTGTTCCGGTATCCGAAGCAGGAATTTCAATTTATCCCAATCCGGTGAGTGGAAATTTGCATATTGAATTAGAAAGCGAATCCATGATCCGTATATTGAATCTGAATGGCTCTGTTCTATATCAGCAGGATCACGTTCTTAACAAAACTATTGATATGAGCGGATTTACTCCGGGAGTATATATAGTTCAGATTGAGAGTGGTGATCGGGTAACCAAGCACAAACTTATTGTTGAATAAAAAAAAGCCGGTTTGAAGCCGGCTTTTATATTTATTTCCTTTTCAATCGATTTCAGCAATCATTTTTTTCAGCTTTTGCATCAGATTGTCACTGGCCTGAACCAGAGGCAGCCGTACTGTTTTTTCACACAAACCCATAATCTCCAGTGCAGCTTTTATGCCAGTCGGGCTGCCTTCCTCGAAAAGTGCTGAAATGTAGTCGAGCAATAAATAATGCAGTTCATTGGCTTTTTTAAAATCCTTTTTAAGGGCAGCGCGAACCATATTGGAATATTCTTGCGGATAGGAATTGGCGACAACCGATATCGCTCCTGAACCACCCAGATAAATCATAGGAAGTGTAAAGGTATCATCACCGCTTATTACATGGAAATGATCTGGTTTATTTTTAATGATCTGCATGATCTGAATTAAGTTGCCTGAAGCTTCTTTTACACCAATAATGTTTTTATGATTTGAAGCCAACCAGGTAATGGTTTCGGCATTAATATTCGACGAGGTGCGGCTGGGCACATTATAAAGAATAACCGGAACGGGACTCACTTTAGATACTACTGAAAAATGTTCGTACAAACCTTTTTGCGAAGGCTTATTATAGTATGGTGCTACAGATAAAACAGCAGCTATTCCTGAAAGATCCGTATGCTTAATAGTTTCCTGCAAATGATATGTGTCGTTACTGCTGATTCCCATAACCACCGGAACACGTTTATCCGCAGCATGAATAACATGCTCAACAACTTCCTTTTTTTCTTCCTTCGACAGGGTAACCGATTCGCCTGTTGTACCCAAAGCCACAATATATTCGACACCTCCGTCGATAACATGATCTGCCATTCTGCCGAGTGCTTCAAAATCAATGGACCTGTCGGAGTGAAAAGGAGTAACCAGGGCTACTCCCGTACCTGTTAAAGGATCTGTCATAAATTTATTTCTTTATTAAAGAGAGATAATGCATTAATTGGCTTATTAAAAAGCTAAGTT